>VXMB01000001.1:0-300000 GCA_009841265.1 Gemmatimonadota bacterium
TAAGCGGCCTCAACGAAGCGGGCACGACCATCATCATGGTGACCCACGACCAGACGCTGGCCGACCACGCCCACCGGATCATCCGTCTCTTCGACGGGCGTATCGTGCAGGAAGCCGCGGCGTAGGCCCCAAATAGAAAAGGCGCCCGAAATGAATCGAGCGCCTTTTCAGCATCCCCCGGCAGCGTCCTACTCTCCTGGATATTCAATTCGTCTCCCCGGCATCGTTGTTGACTTCAGGATGCCCTACTTGAGTAAAGTAGGGTATCACCCTATTGATGTTCGGTCCGTCCTGCGTTAACTTAAATTACAGACGGCGCTCTCGTACCCATTCTGAAGGAGGTACGAAATTGATTGCTCGACACTTCCTGCTGACAATTGCCGCGTGCGCGATGACGCTGGAAGTGGCATCACAGCCCGCTGCCGGCCAACCGGAATCTGTTGAAAGTCCTTCCCCCCTGGAATCCCCCCTGGAAACCGGCAAATCCTTTTACCAGCAGGGTCGATTCGACGAAGCCCTGCCCCTCTTCCGGCAGGCGGTGCGCGACGAGGGAAGATCAGCGCCGGCGCGTTCCTGGCTCGGTATGGCCTGGTTGGCCCTCGGAAACGATGATGAAGCGTTGAAGGCGTTCAGGCGGGCCACACAGTTGGACAGGCACTGGGCGCCCGGCCACGTCGGCATGGCCATGGTGTACATGCGCTCTCCCAACCGGCGGCTCGACGCCCGTAAGGCCCTGCGGAACGCGATCGAGGCCGAACCCGATAACGCGGATATTCACTACTACCTGGGCATGACCTACATGGACCAGGTCCGGACGAGCAGGTTGATCGGCAGCGATAAAGACGGGAGACGGTATTTCCAGAAAACCGTAGAGCTGAACCCCTCGCATCCGGACGCCTACTTCCAACTCGGCCGCTGCTACGACAGCCCGCCGGAGCCGGAACACGAGAAAGCGATCGCGGCGTATATGTACCAATACCGCGTCAATCCGGATCACGACGAATCGCTGCTGCGTTTCGCCGACGTGAATCATCGTTCCGAACGTTACGATTTCGGGGTTGTGCAACTCAGAGGGCTGGTATGGCAACTGGGTGAGGACGCGCCGGCCAGGGTCCGTACCATGCTGGCGCAATTCGAGGTGCTGTCCCTTGGATCCAAAGGAAATTACGGGCAACTGCAGGAGGCCCTGGAAGACTATGTCGCCCTGCTGGACGCGGATGAACGGGCGGTCTACAGGGATCTGCGCCATGTCGCGCCGCAGGAGGAACTGCAGGCCTGGAAATCGGCGACCGGACCGGAACGCGAATCCCTGTGGCGTGCCTTCTGGAACGAGCGGGACGCGAATCCGGCTACGACAGAGAACGAGCGCCTGGTCGAGCACTACCGTCGCGTCATGTACGCCAGGGTTCATTTCTCCGAGGGACAGCAACCCTACGACCGCCGCGGCGAGATCTACATCCGTTACGGAGCGCCCGACGACCGGCGGCGCTTCGTGTTTCGCCACTATGAAGATCCGGACATCCCCCACATGCTTACCGGAAACCCGGCCGTAGACGCAATTCGCGAAAAGAACCTCCTGACCGGCTACAGGCTGCAGCTTCATGACAGCGAGTCGCCATTGCCCATGATGCAAAGGACGGTGAACCGGGTGGAAGCGGCCTGGCTCAACGCGCGAAGCGAGATGGAGACCCAGCCGGGATACGTGGTGGAAAGCTGGGTCTACGTACAGCACGACCTGGAGCTGTTCTTCGTGGACATGTTGAAGGATGGGAATTTCGACTATCCGCTCAAGACCGTCAGTAATTTCACAAGTGATATGGTCCGGCAGGATCGATTCCACCCCCGTCAACGCACAGCCGAACTGATCGACCGCCGTCCCGAGGTCTACGCGCATGACTTCGGCGGTGAACTCCTCGAGTATGCCTTCGATGCAGTGTCCTTCCGGGGCGACAGCGGATCGACCGAGGTGGTACTCTCCTACAGCATTCCGGTCTGGCAGTTCGGCAACATCACCGACGAAAAGGGCGACCGGACCTGGCTGAACAACCAGGTCACCGTGCGAGATACGGTACAGACGCCGGTCCTCTCCCGCGCGTACAGGTTCGGACCCATAGACCGGCCCGAAAGGCAGGCGGGCAACCGGGAACTCCAGGGAGCGGCCTTTACACTGGTCGCGGAACTGACCGCCCCTTCGGGCATGTTCACAGCCGCCGTGGAAATGCGGGACGAAGCCACGAGGCGAATCGGGGTTTACAAGAAGTCCGTGTCTTTCTCGGATTACAGCGGCGGCGGCCTGCTCATCAGCGATCTCAAGCTGTCCACTGCCATCACGCCCGCGGCGAGTTCGGGCCCCTTCGTGCGCAGGGGTCTGAACGTCGTGCCCAATCCGGGCCGGCTGTACCCCCGAGGACACCTGGTGTACGTGTACTACGAGGTGTACAACCTGAAGATGGACGAAGGCGGACGGACTTCCTACGAGACGCTATACGAGATCACGCCGAAGGGCATGCCCGCCCTTCGAAACAGGAGGGCGAGACCTCCAGGAGACATGCAGACGGTCATGTCGTTCTTCGAAGGAGCGGGGCATGTGGAGGAAGATGCGGAGTACACAGCCCTGGACACCACGGACCTCGAAGCCGGAGAATACGTGCTCACTGTGACGCTGACGGACCGCTACGGAGACGATTCCGTCTCCAAATCCGTCAACTTCATGGTGGTGGAGCCGTAGGCCGGGCTTCGCAGAAATGTGGCGGCCGAAAAGGGTGGCGGCCCGGTCGCTAATTCGTTAGCGTGGCGGCCGCTAACCCTGGACCAGGACGGTCTGCTCTTCACCCGCCGCCATTTCAAGCACCGGATCGAACGCCGCCTCGCCCGAATCCCCCAATCGCAGCCGCGACAGCCTGAGTGCTCCGTGGAGGACGCTCATTTCGGCCTGCAGTCCAGCACCGTTACGCGACACCACGCACGTCCCCCACGCATATCCGGTCGACCAGAAATACCGGCCCGGCCGGTCGGTCAGGGCCATGGTCTTCGTAACCGCCGAGTAATGAAAGCCGGTCAGGGCGAGGTGGGCGGCCCAGGCGGCCATGGCCCGGGCGTAGTGATGTCCGCATTCGGCCTCGTCGAAGGGATTGCGCCGCCGTCCGTCGTACCGGTTGCGGATGTCCTGGATGCAGGCCAGGCCCTCATCGACCATGCCCTCGTAGATCATGCCGATGGCCGCGGTGTACTCGAAACCGGTCATGACCTCGGTGAAGTAGGAGAAGGGGTTGTCGGGACGGTCCTTCGGGTAGGACGCCATGAGCAGCGCCGACTCGTCGCCGAGGACGTAGGACCGCATGACGTTGGTGTGGCGCTGGAAGCCCTCCAGCCTGTTGTACGCCAGGATGCTTTCATGCGACTTGCATACCTTGCCGGCGTCCGCCAGGTATCCCAGGCCGCAGACGTGGGCCATGTACTGGCCGACGAGCTGGTCCACCAGGCAGCCCGGACCGAGCTGGTAGTCCGGGTTCGACAGGTCCTTCGGCCCCATGCCGACGGTGAGTCCTTCCGCGATATCCTGCGCGCTCCGCGGCGTCCGGATCTCGTGTTCGTAGTAGTCGCCGTTGAAGAGATGGGCGTCGGTCCATGCGCTTCCGCGCTCGTACAGATCTCGGCATTTCCCGGCGAAGTCGTCGTCTTCCAGGTAGCGGGCCATCTCTTCCGCGGCGCGCAATGCGCCCAGGTACCAGAACTCCATCTGGGGATTGGGTCCGAAGTATTCCACGTCCATGGTATTGTGCTGGCAGCCTTCCATGACGCCGTCGCGGTCGGCGTCCCATCCGCCGGGAATCCAGCAGAAGGCCAGCGACTTCATCACATCGGGCCACAGCGCTCTAAGCCGCTCGGCGTCGCCAGAAAGTTGCCAATCGCGGTACATCTTCATGACGCAACCCATCTGGCCGTCCGCCGCCGCGCGATTGAAACTGCGGGCTCGCGCCAGGGGCAGCCAGACGCGGAAGCTCATCAGCCCGTTTTCGTCGGTGGCGTGGGCGAACTCCACTTCGCGCATGGTCTGCGCCAGATCGCCGAAGAGGAAGGCCGTGGACTGCTCGTAGTTCCAGACGTGGGTGCAGGAACCCAGGCAGCACCCCGCCGCGTCGTGGCATCCTTCCCAGCCGTAAAAGCGGCCGTCGGGCGTGCGGAAGCAGGTCTGGCTGCGCAACGTGCTCAGGTTGAACAGGGCCGCTTCCTTGACGACCTCCGGCAGGTCCGATCCGCTGAACGCCTCGACGAACCGGAGCGTGTCCGTTTCCAGGCTGTCCAGATCGGGTGCGACCTGCTCCACCACGTCCCAGGCGTCCTCGAACCGCGTCGAATAGTAGTTTCCGATCCGGTCGCCCGTGTCGCAACAGGCGCTCCCGTCATCGCAGCAGTCGCTACCTTCGTCTCCGCCGTCGCCGTTGTTGCCGCTGTCCTCGCAACAACCCTCACCTTCGTCGCAGCAGGCGTCATCATCGGCGGTCTCCGTATCGCCGCCCACCGTCAGGTCCTCCTTCGTCGCGGGCGTCCAGGTATAGCGGTTGGGGAAGTGCCAGGCCAGCACGAAGGTCACGCTGGACGTTTCGCCCAGCGCCAGGTCGATGCGAGCGGAAAGGGAGGCCATGGGCCGGTCGTTGTTGCCGGCTTCCCGGTCCGTAAGCACACCGCCGGCACTGAATTCATCCCAGAAGTCGAGGAGCGGAGTGCCCCAGCCGGCCTCCCGCCAGGCGGTGCGGTAGCTGACCGTCTCCGCCGTAGTGGCCAGCGCCATCGTGCCCCACTGCGCAGCCTCCCGGTCCACGCCCTTCGAGGCCATGAACAGCCCGCGGTACCCGTCGCCCGCGCGGTATCGGTTCCGGTTTTCGCTGCAGGCCCCGTCCGTGCCGTCCATGCCGATGAAATTGGGGATCGAGCCGCAGACGGCAGCCGAAACGGGAACGTCGGTCCGGTTGGCCAGCACGTACCGGAGGACCGCCACGGGCAGTCCGCTGCGGTCGGCATCGCAGGGGATGAGGGGATTGAACGCCTCCAGCCGCACGTCGACCGGCACGTCATCGTCGGACAGGTGGACCCGGCCGAAAGGGTAGGCCGCGTCGAAGGTGCACCGGGCGAAGCGGGGCAGGCCGTGATTGGCCGTGGGGCTCCCGCTCGCGCCTTCGTATTCGAAGTATTCCAGGGGGCCTTCGAGCAGGCGGGTCACTTCGGCCCCGCCGTCAGGCCGCGCATAAAGTACGAACGAAGGCGGACACCGGTTGTCCCGGCCGGGAATGAACCCCTTGGCCGGGCGATTCATCAGCTCCCAGTCCCGGAGGTCGCCCCGCCCTCCCAGGGAAACCGTACCGGTGCCGATGCCGCCCAGGGGCAGGGCGATGCGCGCGAGATGATCCTGGTCGTAGTGATGTAGAACGGGCCACGTCATGGGTATTTATCCCTTCTTATCCCAGTTGAAAGCGTTTCCGGTAGTCCCGAATCGCCGCCATCACTTTGGGCGACAGGAGCAGGGCCGAGAGCATGGTGGGGATGGCCATCAGGGCGAACGTGCCGTCGATCATGCTGATGGCGGTATCCAGTGAAGCGACCGAGGCGGCGATGATGCAGCCTACGTAGAAATAGTTGTACAGAAACTGCCACCGGGCCCCGACCAGGAAGCCGAGGCACTTCGTTCCGTAATAGGAATAGGTGAATATGGTGCTGGTGCTGAAGAAGAGCACACACACGATCAGCATGTAGGAACCGAAGCCCGGCATGGCGGATTCGAAGGCGTTGGCCGTCAGCGTCACGCCGTTGTCGGACGTCGTCTGCCATACCCCGGTCATCATGATTACGAGGGCCGTGCAGGTGCACACGATCATGGTGTCGATGACGGGCTCCAACATGGCGACCAGGCCCTCGCGCGTGGGTTCCCGGGTCTTCGTCGCGCCGTGGACGAGGGATTCGGTGCCGATGCCCGCTTCGTTCGAGAAGGCGGCGCGGCGCACGCCGGTCATGATGACCGCGCCCACGGCACCGCCCGCCGCGGCTTCTCCGGAGAAGGCGTCGGTGACGATCAGCATGAGGTACCGCGGGACATCCGGTAAGTTCGCTACGATGATCCACAGGGCGCAGAACATGTACAGGATCACCATGGCCGGGACGACGCGGGAGGCGACGTCGGCGATCCGGGTGATACCGCCGAATATGACGGTGCCGACGAGCAGCACCAGCACCACGCCGGCCGTGAGGTCGAACCAGAAATGATCTTCGCCGACCACGCCCATGGGGACGAAGATCACGTCGCGCATGATCTGCACCAGCTGGTTGACCTGGAACAGGGGCAGGCACCCGATCACCGCCACGACGGCGAAGAAAAAGGCCAGGGGTTTCCAACTCGGGCCCAGTCCCTCCTGGACGACGTACATCGGCCCGCCCTGCGTTTTGCCGGCGCTGTCCTTGCCCCGGTACATGATGGCCAGGGAGCAGGTGAAGAACTTGGTCGCGATGCCCACGAGGGCGCTGACCCACATCCAGAACATGGCGCCCGGCCCGCCGACCGCGATGGCGACGGCCACACCGGAGATGTTGCCCATCCCGATGGTGGCGGCGAGGGCGCTGACCAGCGCCTGGAAATGCGTGATGTCGCCGGGTTCGTTCGGGTCGTCGTATTTACCGCGGATGATTTCAATAGAGTGCTTGAAATGCCTGAGCGGCATGAAACGGGAGTACAGCAGGAGAAACAGGCCGCCGCCGATCAGGAGGTACAGCAGATACGACCAGGCGGTATCGGCGAAGAAGACGATACCACGTTCCATTAGCTCCATGAGTCTCCTCCTCCGAGGCGCGTCGTGATGATTTGCGTCAGTCTGATGAATCGCGGCGGTCTGTCGAAGCTATTTCCTGGTGAAGACCAGGGTGCCGCCCGCAAGCCGGGAGGTATCCGGCACGTTGGCGGCGACCAGTACTTCGCTGCGGGGCACCAGGAACACGGTATCGTTCCGACGTACGGCCTGGCGGCCGGCGCTGTTTAACGCGACCGGCGCGTTGTATCGGACAAGCACCCGCGTCCCCGGCGGAATGCGGTCCCATCGGCGGACCTGCCTACCGTGTTTTATCGTGCCCGTTGGAAAGATGTAGTAGGTGTCGGAGCGCCGGTAAGCCGTACCGGCGATGTCGAAGGCCGTGGTTCCCTGGATGATGACGGGTACGACGGCGGTGACCGCCTTCACATCTTCGGTGCGATCACGGTTGAGATAGACCTTCGTCCCGACCGGGATCCGGTCCCAGTTCCTGATCTGGTTCCCCCGCATGACCGTCCCGTTGGGGAAATGGTACACCGTCGAGGCCTCGTCATAGTGCCCGCGGGCGATGCGCCACGCCGTGTTGCGCCGGGTAATGACGTTTTCGGACAGCTGGGCGACTTCTATGTCGTACCTCCCGCGGTCCACGAGGCGAACCCGGGCAATATCGATGTCGGGATCCGGAATGAGCCGCCCCGCCCTGACGTCCGGATCATAGAGTATGCTGTTGCGCGGATCCTCCGAGGTCAGGCCGGCCCGGGCCCGGCTGAAATTGAACACGCCGGGATCTTTCTTGCGTCCGCGGTGGAGCCGTTTTACCCACCTGTTCGGCCTGCCGTAGGCGACACGGTAGTGTTCCAGCACATGGTAATCGGGAATCTTGTACACCCGCTGCAATACTTCGATCAACCATTTCAGGGCATCGTACTGGGACGCGCTAAAGGGGTCGTTGTGGTATCCCACCAGTTCGATGCCGATGGAATGGCTGCTGATGTCCCTCAGCCCGTTCCACATGCTCAGACCCGCGTGGTGCGAACGGTACTTCTTGTCCAGGATTCGATAGATGGTCCCGTTGCGGGCGACGAGGTAGTTGGAGTACCCCCTGCGCGAAACAGTGTTCAATGCACTTCTCAACCCCGATTCCGTGCTGTGTATTACGATGAAACGACTGGATTTGCGGAGGCGTTTCCTGAAGGACCGGGGTAGGCGATTTTGAATGTCGACGATTTTCGGAGTCGCCGGAGCCGGGGGGGCTGCCAGGGCCGTCAGGGCCGACGAAGTTGCCGGGGCCGAGGGGGTTGCCGGGGCCGCCTCGAGGACTTCCGGATCGAAGGAAACGGACCAGAGCAGGGCCAGGCAGATGAGCCAGACCGGCGTGCGGACCAGCACGAGGGAGCTGTATTTCCTTGGGATCAGGACCATCGTGATGGCAAGATAATAAACATATGTTTTGTTTAGTACCGCTTTTTTATACCTGCCGTCCATTCACGGACCGCACGGTTCCGACATGGGCAGCGCGCGATACCGCCACGCGATTTCGGCCGCGGCCCTGCCAATCGATCGGAAAACCCGTTACCAGTTCGTGAAAGATCCGTCTTCGCGCTGCAGCATGTGACCCCGGGCCGGTTGGTACGGATGTCGTTTGGCGGCCTCTTCGTCGAACTCCACCCCAAGACCGGGTCGGGCAGGCGGCAGCAGGTAGCCTTCTTTCCATTCGACCTGGACGGGGAAGACCTCCGGGAGCATGCCCGGCAGCTGGGGCAGTTCCTGCACGGCGAAGTTCGATGACGCCAGACTCAGGTGCAGGCAGGCCGCCGTGGACACGGGGCCGAGGGGATTGTGCGGCGCCAGGTCGATGTAGTGGGTCTCGCACCAGCCTGCGACCTTGCGCGCCTCGGTCAATCCGCCCACGAGGCAGAGGTCTGTGCGGGCGTAGTTGATCAGGTCTTCCTCGATCAGTTCCCGGAATTCCCATTTGCTGGTGAAGTGTTCGCCGACACCGAGGGGTACGGCGACGTGCTGCCGGAGCATGCGGTAGGACGACTTGTTTTCGGAACGCAGGGGATCTTCGATGAAAAAGGGACGGTAGGGTTCGGCGGCACGGCAGAATGCGACCGCATCGGGCGGGTCGAGACGGGTATGGACGTCGCAGATCAATTCGACGTCGTCGCCCAGGGCTTCCCGGAGGGCCTGGAACAGCGCGATGCCCGTACGCACCGCCCGGGTGGGCTCCAGTACGTTGCCTTCGTGGGGCAACCCCCAGCGGATGAACTTCCAGCCGTCTTCCATCCGGCTGCGCGCCTGGTCGACCAGCGCCCCGGACGGACCGTCGCCGCCGCAGTGGGTATAACAGACCGCCTTGTCCCGGCACAGGCCGCCGAGCAACTCGTAGACGGGCACGCCGAGCGCTTTGCCGTGTATATCCCAGAGGGCGATGTCGATGGCGCTGACCGCGGCGGAAAGGGCGTGGGCGCCGGGAAAGAAACCGCCGCGGAACATCACCTGCCAGAGGTGTTCTTTGCGCACCGGGTCCTGGCCGACGAGCCGGTCGCGGAGGGCGTGGACGATCTCCTTGACGGCCAGTTCGCACCAGGTCAGGCCGCTTTCACCGATCCCGTAGATGCCCTCGTCCGTCTCCACCTTGACGATGAGATAGTTTCGGCTTCCGCCCCAGACCGGAAAGACTTTGACGTCGGAAATGCGCATGGGTATCGCAGGCTTCTGCTCCTTGCCGTGAGAGCGGAGGCCGGGAGCCTGCTGCTCGTTCCTTAACCGTGATCTACTTATCTGGAACCGTGATCTACTTCTCGGGCTCAAAGTCCAGGGAAGCGGAATTCATGCAGTACCGCAGGCCCGTTGGCTGCGGGCCGTCGGTAAACACGTGCCCCAGGTGAGAGTCGCATCGCTTGCACAACACCTCTGTACGGATCATGCCGTAGCTGAGGTCCTGCTTCTCGTCGATGTTCTCTTCGGCGACCGGCTCGTAGAAACTGGGCCAGCCTGTGCCGGATTCGTACTTGGTCCTGGACGAGAAGAGCGGCGTGCCGCAACCGATGCACTTGTAGACACCGTCTTCATTGTGCTTGTTGTATTTACCCGTAAAGGCCCGTTCCGTGCCCTTCTCCCGGGTGACATAGTACTGCTCGTCGGTGAGTCGCTCTTTCCATTCGTCTTTGGTCCTGACCACTTTATCCACCGTAACGGCTCCTTTCTTCGTTCCGTCGGAAGCGACCTCGACAATGGTCACCTTCTCAACCTTACCGGACTTGTCCTGGGCCACCGCCTCGTCCTGTCTCGGCATGCCCGAATCGCATGCGGCTACGAAGGCAAACGCGGATACGGCTAAGATCATTCGGTACATGACGCCACCTCCCCGTCAACAATCGAGTTTCGGTCGGATTCGGCCAACAGGGCGCTAGCCGGTGCCAACAGGCGCTAACCGGTGCCAATCTCCTGCATGAGCGCCGCCCCGGCCGTGGAAATCCCGGGGACGGGGAAACCGGCACAGAGTTCCCTGACCTCATCATGGATCGACGATAGTTTCTCGTCGTTTCCGTGGTTTTCGATTGCCGTGTCGATCCAGCAGGCGATCTGCTTCATCTCGGGTTCCTTCATCCCTCGCGTCGTGGCCGCGGGCGTGCCGATGCGGATCCCGCTCGGGCTGAAGGGCGATCTCGTGTCGAAGGGCACCGTGTTCTTGTTCACGGTCAGTCCGGCCTTGTCGAGGGCGGTTTCGGCGTCCTTGCCGATGATGCCCTTGTTGGTCAGATCCACCAGGACGAGATGGTTGTCGGTCCCGCCGGAAACGAGATCGAAACCGTGCCCGAGCAATGCCTCGGCCAGGGCCTTCGCGTTGGCCACGATCTGGCGGGCATAGTCCATGAACTCCGGCCTCATGGCCTCCTTGAAGGTCAGCGCCTTGGCCGCCGTGATGTGATCGTGGGGGCCGCCTTGCAGCCCCGGGAACACGGCCCGGTCGATATCCTTCGCGTATTTCTTGTGGCACATGATGATCGCGCTGCGCGGACCCCGCAGCGTCTTGTGGGTGGTCGTGGTGACGACGTCCGTGAAGGGCAGCGGACTCGGATGGACGCCCCCCACGATGAGACCGGAGATATGGGAGATGTCGGCCATGGGCACGGCCCCGACCTCGTCGGAGATGGCCTTGAACGCCTCGAAGTCGAACTGCCGAGGGTAGGCCGTGGCCCCGGAGATGATCAGCTTCGGCCGGTGCTCGAGGGCCAGGTCGCGGACCTCGTCCATGTCGATGCGGCCCGTTTCCCGTTGCACCCCGTAGGAGACCACGTTATAGGACTTGCCGGAGTAGTTGACATGGAGCCCGTGGGTCAGGTGGCCGCCCTGGTCGAGCTTCATGCCCATGATCGTGTCGCCGTAGTCCAGCAGGCCGAACATGACCGCGGTATTGGCCGGGCTGCCGGAGTAGCACTGCACGTTGACGTGCTCGGCGCCGAAGAGTTCCTTCGCCCGCCGGCGGGCCAGGTTCTCGATCTTGTCGATGTACTGCTGCCCGCCGTAGTACCGCTTGCCCGGGTATCCTTCGGAGTACTTGTTGGTCAGGACGGACCCCATGGCTTCCAGGATGGCCGGCGAGACGTAGTTCTCCGAAGGGATGAGTTCGATCCCGTCCCGCTGGCGTTCGCGCTCGGCCACCAGCAGGCCGTATAGTTCTTCGTCTCGTTGCTGTATCGCGGAAAAGTCCTGCATGTTCACTCCCCGTCCCGGGCCTTCGTAAAAACCCACGACTCACGGGTTCATACTAAGCAAATCGGCCGTGAGTCGCAAGCGAAAAGGGATGCGTCCAACCCCGTGCGGCACCGCTGTCGGGACGCGGTATCGTGGTACATCGAGGCATGGATTTCTGTCCGTATTTCAACGTTTTTTGCGAGGTGTCCAAGGTAGTTCCGCACTATAACCTTTACATCATGTCATTTGGCGATCACTAGACGCAGTCCGCGAAGGAGCTGAAATGCCAGGAGAAGATCAGTTGGAAGTGCCGGCAACCCGTTGGGATTTTCTCGTCGAACGGTTGAACAAAGTCGACAACCGTCTGAACAAGATCGACAATCGCCTGTCCGCCCTCGAAGATGCGCAGAAACACGTCGCAACGAAGAGGTGGGTTGTCGGCACGGGACTGACGAGCATCGTCGTGCTGACGGGACTGATCATCAATCTGCTGAACTACTTCAAACCCTGATGGTCCGGAAGACCGGACGTCTTGCGTGTCGTCACTTCTGCAGCATGCCCGCGGCGCTGACGACGAAGGCCGAGAGGAGCACCACGGTGGAGAGCACGCCCAGGACGAGCATGGCGGGACGGGTGCGGTATGCGGGGGGCAGTTTGAAATTCAGGTAGACGGCCGCGCAGCAGACGATGCCCACGCCCAGGTTGGTGGCCAGGAGCGCCACGATCTGCGTGATCAGGTCGAAGGTGATGTCACTCCAGATCGCCGCGGAGGAGGAGATGAAGAACCAGATCACGATCCAGGTCTGCAGCCTGCGGTAGGAATAGGACTTGAACCGGGGCCAAACGGCCGTCAGGAATTCATGGGCGAACCGGGTCAGGGCCTCCGGTATGGTGGCCAGGGTTCCCCACAGGGCCGCGAGGATGGCCACGTAGTACACGGGGATGAGGGCGGCGTGGATCTGCGCCCAGATGGAGGACTGTCGCGTGAGCAGGTCCCACGCGTTGCCGGGGAGGACCGTCTGCCGCGGGTAGAGCACGACCGCGCCGGCGATCATGAAGGCGGCGGTGACGATGAAGAGCACGAGCGCGCCCATGGACACGTCCCATTTGAGCGGCGAAAGCAGCACGCGCATGCGCCGCGCCTCCGACGGATCCTCCTTCAGATAGTTGATTTTCAGCGTGTGGTCGATCCGGCTGCCGAGCCACTCCATCCCGCCATGATTCGTCAGGCCCCAGCCCCGTTGCGCCACCCAGCCGGAATAG
Source organism: Gemmatimonadota bacterium (assembly GCA_009841265.1). Taxonomy (NCBI): domain Bacteria; kingdom Pseudomonadati; phylum Gemmatimonadota; species Gemmatimonadota bacterium. Next base: position 12,762 of record VXMB01000001.1, read on the forward strand.
GCCAGGTAGGTACTCAATGTGCCTCCCACGTAGCCGAAGACGGTGACCAGGTTCAGGAAGTAGTCGTTCCTGGCCGCGATGGGCGCCCAGTCGGGGGCAGCGGGCAGGTTTCCGATGGACAGCGTTCCGATGAGGACGCCGCCCAAATTTGGCCAGACGATCACGGTGGCCAGGATGGTGCCGGAGACCAGGACGCCGCAGATGATGATCTGCTGCTTCTCCAGGAACTCGTAGGACGTCAGCAGGCTCAACCCGATGGCCAGGCCCAGGAATCCGGTCGTTACCAGGTTCGCCCAGAACGTATCGGTCGGTCCGGCCGGCAGCGAATCCGAGAAAATGTGTACGACGAGATTGCCGCAGGGCTTGGCGACCGCCGTCAGGGCGATGCTCAGGGCGAGCAGCTCGATGGTCAAAAGCGTCAGGATGAACCAGCCGCGGGGACCCGGCAGCTTCGCCAGCATCCGGCCGAAGGGCTGGCCGCTCACCGCCGTGAAACGGCCCAGCAGGTACGTTACGGCGACGCCCTTGACCAGCACGCTCAGCAGGATGAGCCAGAGCAGGCCGTATTCCGCCCAGGCGCCTACGCCCGTAACCAGGATGGTCTCTCCCGCGCCCACGGCCATGGACGCCACCAGCGCGGCGGGCCCGAAGAAACCGAGCATGCGCCTGAACTTCCTCCAGGACCACGGTTCCGCGTAGACGCCGGCAGGTTCGGGAATGGACAGGAATTCGGAGGAATCGGGACCTTTCGGGGCTTCTTTCATGGAACTAAAATGATATGATCACGAAGCCGTCACATCAAGCATTAATACCGGGGATGGGCCATGAACGGACCGTGTTGTGAGACGGCTCTGAATACCGGAACAGTAGCGCAGGCACAACCTGCGAATTTCGTTCACAAAAACCTGTTTCAACCGGTGTCGACTTTGTATAATCAACCCATACCTTCCCTATCTCACGATGTGGATGGTCTACCGGCCATCCGCGCGTTTTCTGGATTGTGATCCGGCGGTCAGAAAGGAAGCCATCCGATGGACCCCAGCCTTCAGGCGATTTTAGATGAAGCAGGCAAATCAACGACCCGTTCCAAAGACCGGGAAGCCCTGACCCGGCGCGCCTTTCTCAAGCAGGCGGCCTTCGCGGCCGCGGCGATGGCGACGCCCTTTCCCGTGCTGGCGGATCCGTACGCGCCGCAGGCCGGAAGTAACGCGGCGGCCGGCGCGCATCCCGTCCGCCCGGTCCGCCCGGTGCGCGTCTCCGGACGCGTCACAGCCGGCCGCGTGAGTCTGGCCGGGGTCGCGGTCACGGACGGGTTGACGGTCACGTCAACAGACGCGGACGGACGCTTCGAAATCGTTTCCAATACGCTTCAGACTTTCGTTTCGATCTCCACGCCCGACGGATACGCCATAGCACAGAATCCAAGCGGCACGGCCTCCTTCTACCGGCCGATCATGGCGGACGGGTCGGGGGAGATGGCCGCGCGCTTCGAACTCGAGGCCCTGGACGGATCGGATGATCGCCACGGATTCCTGGTCCTCTCCGATCCCCAGACCCAGGACGCCTACGAAATGGGCCTCTTCCACGCGGAGACGGTCCCCGACGTGCGGGAGACCGCTGCCGCGCTGGCCGACCGCCGGCTGTTCGGCGTGGGCTGCGGGGATATCATGTTCGACGACCTGACCCTGTATCCGGAGTACGAACGGGGCGTAGGTCAAATGGGCATGCCTTTCTTCCAGGTCGTCGGCAACCACGACCTGGACTTCGGCCCGACCGACGACGGATCCGTCCGCACGTTCTGCCGCCATTTCGGCCCCAACTACTATTCCTTCGACCGGGGAGAAGTCCACTACATCGTGCTGGACAACGTGTTCTGGCACGGCCAGGGCTACATCGGTTACGTGACCGACGATCAGCTCAACTGGCTCGCCCAGGACCTTGCCCTGGTGGAAGCCGGCCGGACCGTGGCGGTGTTCAACCACATCCCCCAGTACACTACGCGCCATATCCGAACCGGCGACGGCAGTCCGTCCATCTCGTCCACGACCGTGAACCGCGAGCGCATGTACCGGATGCTCGAGCCCTACCGGGCCCACGTGTTCTCCGGCCACGTGCACGAACACGAACACATCTTCGAAGGCGGGGTGCACGAAATCGTCCAGGGCACGGTCTGCGGCGCCTGGTGGAGCGGTCCCATCTGCTGGGACGGGACGCCCAGCGGGTACGGTGTCTACGAGGTCGACGGATCGGATATCCGATGGCGCTACAAGTCCACGGGACTGGACGAGAACCACCAGATGCGGGTCTATCTCCGCGGCGCCGATCCGGGGGCGCCGGACGAGATCGTGGCGAACATCTGGGACTGGGAACCCGATTGGCGGGTCGTCTGGTATGAAGACGGCATGCGGAGAGGCGCCATGGCCCGCCGGCCGGGCACCGATCCCCTGTCGGAGTCCATCCACCGCGGGCCAGACCTGCCCGAACGCCGTCCCTGGGTGGATCCGGTCCCCACGAATCACCTGTTCTACGCGCCCGTGTCACCCGACGCAGGGAAGGTGGTGGTCGAGGCCACGGACCGCTTCGGCAGGACGTACACAGAAGAATTGGGTTGAGGCCGGATCTGGCAATTTCAGCGGAAGCCGGCTACGAGCAGCGTTTCCATTCACTAAGACACGACACCATTAACCGCCAGACCACGGGGAGAGCACCATGGCGAGCGACGGGCTGATCAGCCCCTTCGACATCGATGACGACGGATACTTCTGGCTCAAGGGCAACCTGCATTCCCACACCACCAATTCCGACGGAAAACCGTCCCCCCAGGAGCGGCTGGACGGTTACGTCAACCAGGGTTACGACTTCCTTTGTATCTCCGATCACTACAAGATCACCCGGATCGATACGGTAAGCGCGCCGGACGATTTCGTGCTGGTGCAGGGAGCGGAGATCCATCCGGAAAACCCCTTCGGCGGCCAGACCCACCATTTCCTGGCGTACAACATCGACGAAGACTTGGACTCGAAGCGCATGCCGCCGCAGCACGTGATCAACGAAGTCAGGCGGCAGGGCGGCTCGATCTGGCTCGCCCACCCCCACTGGAGTTCGGTCAACATCCTCCGGGACACGCTTCCCCTGGACGGCCTGGCCGGCATCGAGGTTTTCAACACCACCTGCCGCTGCGCCGGACGGGGCGAGTCCTCCGTGCACTGGGACGACTGGATGGACCTTCTCGGCCGCACGATACCGGCCCTGTCCAACGACGATTCCCACGCCCTCGAATCGGACAACAAGGACACCTACGGGGGCTGGAACATGGTGAAGGTCAGGGAACGCTCGGCGGAAGCGATCATCGACGCGCTGGAACGGGGCTGCGCCTACGCGAGCTCAGGACCCGAGATCCGGGATATCCAGCTTCGCCGGGTCGACGATCGGGGAGACGGGAATCGCGTCGTTGAGGCGAGCATCCGGTGCTCCGAGGCACAGCGCATCATTGCCGTGTTCGATTCCTACGGAACGGAGCACCGGCCAAAGGACGGCAGGTCCTTCGAAGAGGCCACGTTTACCCTACGGCCTAACGCGCGTTGGGTGAGATTTGAAATCATCGCGCCGGACGGCACGAAAGCGTGGTCGAACCCGATGGATCTGGAGAACGCAGGGCGGTAGAAACTACGGCAGGTCCTGGCGGCGGATGGCCTCGGCGAGCACGACGGCCGAGGTCGAGGCGTTTTCGTTGTAGTAGGAGACGAAGCGTTTCGTCTCGTGGGCATCGTAGGGGACGAGATTCTGCGCCCACCGGAAGCCGATCGTCTGGAACATGAGCCGCGCCCGAACGTCGACGCGCTGCACGCCGGCCGGGACCTCGACCTGGTACCGGATCCTGTCGCTGCCGGCCTGGAAGTCCGCGTCTTCCCCCGCCATACCGTGCACCATGATGGCGGCGTCGGCCGTCTCACGGTCAAAGCCCTCGGGAAGCAGCCGGTTGTCCTTGGCGTAGGTGACGGCCGTAAGCAGGCCCGTGGTGACCCTTCCCGACCCGTCCGCGATAATCGGTTCATAGATCTGTACCTGGCCCGGATCGTCGATCACCTCGTAATGCGGCTCGTAGCGGGACGCGTCCGCGTCGTTGTCGTTGCCCTCGATGCTCCCGTCGGGATGCATGGCGCCGGATTCGAACACCAGGTTCCCGACGTCATCACGCACCTCGAGATGGATCCAGGCCCTTCGCGACGGGTAAGCCGTCGGCAGCTTGTGGCCCGCCAGGTTCGTTACCTCGATGTCGATAGAAATGTGGTCCTCTTCGCGGGTCACGGTCAGCACCTCCAACCGGGCGGTGGCGGTCTCCAGGTTTTCCAGGGTCGCCTCGGCGGCGCGCTGAAGATCGCCAGGCGGCGCGGTCACGAGCAGTTCATCGCGGTACTTGTCCAGAATTCGCAGCATAAACACGTTGCCGCCACGGAACACATGCTGCGAGACATCCTCCCGGTATTCCCCAAGCACCGAGGAGATGGGGGCCGATGCGATCTCCGGCATATGGCAGGACTGGCAGCTCTCCGACTCCGCGAAGGCGCTGTGCCGCCACTCCAGGTAGGGCGTCTGTTCCGGGAAACGGGCCACTTCCCGTCCCTCGGCGTCCAGGCTCGTCGTAAACAGGGTGTGGCACGTGGCGCAGAACTCGGACTGCTGGACGTGGGTGGAACTGTCCGGGAGGAAACCCGTGGCAGACTGCATGACCCGGGTCAGTCCGTCGTCCACTTCAAACGGTCCGAATATCTGCGGGGCGACGCCGGCTTCCGTCCGAATCACGAAGTTTCCGTCGAAGCTCGATTCCTCGCCGAGATTATCGGGCCGTATCTGGTGGCAGGTCGTGCAGGACACCCCGTCCATGGCGAGCAGCGCACTTTCCTCGCTCCGCCGGGCGGCTTCGAGGTGCGCGAACACCTCACCGAGTCCACCGTTCTCCCGCGCCACCACACGCGCCATGGGCATGTGGCAGGTCGAGCAGGTATCCTCGATCTCGGCCCGCGCGCCCGGATGGTCGGTGACCTCCCGCCGCACGGATGCCTGCCAGTAAGGGTCCCGGGCGGATTGCGCCATCATGGACCCGCGCCAGACATGACCGATGGACACGTTCTGCCCGTCCGCGTCGACGATATTGCTGTGGCAGGCGATGCACTGGTCCGAAGTGGCGAAGGTGCTGTGGTTCACCGATTGCGTGTCGACTGACTGTGCGTCAACGGATGCACACGCCAGCCCGACGAACGCCAGCCAGGCGAAGGCCAGCCAGGCGAGACCGAGCGGCACCTGCGCGCTGTACGCCCTCAGCCGCATCCACACACTGCCCGCCGTCCGGCTACCAACCATCGCGGAATCCTCCGTCGAACCAGTCCCACAGCAGGTACATGACGATCTGCGACTTGCGGCCCTGACTGTTGGCGACCGGTACCCGCACGCCTACGTTGAGGAGGATATGCTGGCGCGTATTCAAGGCCACCTGCATTTGAGGTACCAGGTCGAGCGTCACGTCGGCCCCGGAAACAGTTTCGCGTGAGGCGAGCAGCTCGACCATGGGACTCCAGGCCCGGCCGAATTCGCCTTCCGTGATGGTCCTGCCGATCGCGGTGCGGACAATACCCTTGTCCGGTGCGGACCCCGTTACGGCGAAGTCCATCTGCACCTGGGACTGGAAAAATGCGTCGCCGGGCAATAGCTGGACGAAGGATACATGGGGCTCCAGCTTCGTCGAGCCGGTACCGAAGCCGTCGTCCTCATCGCCGGTGGGCAGTACGACTTCGCCGCCGATGCTGAAGGCGTTCCCGCGATCCAGATTGTGGTAGAGCGCATACCGGTAGCCCACGGTAAGGTCGCCGAAGCCGATCTCCGTCCCGTCGTCTCCCCCGGTCTGGCGCCGGCCGAAAGGCACTTTCGCTTCGATCATGCCGCGGGGGCCGAACCGCTTTTCGTACAAAGGCTCAATGACCACAGCCTTGCTTTCGTCCGTGTCCAACCTCACGTTGAATACAGTCTCGTCTTCGGGGAAGGCCTTTTCGGTAAACAGGGGCTTGGGCACGTTGAATTCGCCGCGGGGCCAGTTGTCGTTGGTGCAGAAGGTGCGGACGTGCCCGAGGATGGCGTATATCTCCTCGTCCGTCAGGGCATCCCCGAAGGCAGGCATCATGCGGTCGAAGGCCCGCACCGGCCCGCCTTCATGGATCACGGCGTGCCAGTCGGGATCAGGTTCGCGGGACGCGAATTCGCAGTCCGTAAAGTCCGGAAGCTCCAGGGCGAAGCCACGTTCCTCGAGCGGCCGTCCCCTTCCGTCCGAACCGTGGCAGGCCGCACAGGCCTGTTCATAGAGTTTTGCTCCATCCAAGGGTCTGGTTCCGGTAACGGGATTGGCCCCGTTTACCTGGTCGGCGAAGGCAGGCCGCGCCAGAAAAAGACCGATGAGACAGAGCGGCACCGCAAAGTATCTGTAGTGTAGTTGCATATCCAGGCAAGATCTCGCGACGGTGGATATGATATTAAACGGTGTGTTATATTAGACCGATTTGGGATCGGTTTCCTGCGATACGAATTCAAACGACACGTTCGATCCGTACGCGTTTCGCCCCTTCCCGGCGTATCCGGTAACACACTGCGCAGAAGTCACTGGCGTCTCCGACCATCCGGGCAAAGAGGTTTACTGAGACGGGGCCGTCCGGCATGTTGGGGCGACCGTCCCTTCCGTAGAACCAGCACAGTTCGGTGATGCCGTCCAGCCATCCGTGCATCAGGCCCGGTTCCAGGCGGTAGTAGCAGATATCACCGGGCAACGTGCGGCTCGTCAGGTTCTCGGGCGGAATGACGATGTCCTCGGACAGGAAGTAGGCGATCTCGCTGCCCGAGTACACGGCGTGGATGCCCTCCTCCTCCAGGGGCAGGGCGTCCCATACCGCCTGACAGGTCCTCGGGGCCTCGTCCTCGAGCAATTCGGCTTCGACGGAAACGTCTTCGTCGACAAATGTCAATCGAATCCTGCGCGGCATGGTTTGTTCGGAAATCCTTGATATAACGGAGGTTAGCTACAAGGTCGGAATTACAACTTCATGAAAAGTCCGATGTCCCAGGCGGGCGCGTCCAGCACATTGTGGGCGCCCGTGTACTTCGTCACGCCCGCGGTGATCCCCGCGTTGGGCGTGATGTAGAAACTTACCTCCGGACCGAAGGATGCGTACTGCTGGTCGTACACGGTCCATTCTCCATCCGTACCAATCGCCTTCGCGCCGCGGACCCAGCCGGATACGCCAAAGCGCTCGCCGACCATGAATCCCGCTTCCACGGCATACCGTATCTCGTCCGAAAAATCGCTCTCACGGTTGTTGTATCCGATTTCGGCTTTGAGATAGCCCGGTGTCGGCCACAGGGAATGACCGACCTGGAGCATAAACAACTGGTTGAATTCTCCGTCCCCGGTAAACAGGCCGACTTCCTGTTGATCGGAAAAGGAATCTCCTAGCGGCAGGCCGGCCATGACCTGAATGCTCACGACCGTGGCCCGGTTGGTGAGCAATCCTATCCGGGCGCCAAGCTCCCAGTCGCCCGTTCCCGTCTTGGCTTCGGCTCCGCGCCGGTCTTCGCTGATACGCTGGTAAAAGGGGATGTAGCCAACGAGCGTCAACCGGTTTGCCAAGCCGTATTCGCCGTACAGGCTGGTGGTATACCGGCTCTGGTCCGTTATGTCTATCCGGTCACCGGACGGCTCGAAATACGAATCGCTCCGTATGATCTGCTCGTTCAGCTTGAAGTAGCCTTTGCCCGGAGCGTGCGTCCATCCCCCGGCGAAGACCGTGCTAGCCTGAAAGACGAATACCGCGAGCATCGCGGCGAGAAAGACGATTCTCGACATCGGCTGTTTCCTACAGTTTCAGAAAAACGCCGAATTCCCAGGCAGGCGCGTCCAGCATGTTATGGCTTCGGGTGAATCTTGACATACTGGCGGTAATCCCAGCGTTTGGCGTAACGTAGAAATCGACCTGGGGCCCATAGGACAGGTACTCGACATCGTTACGCGGATGAAACTCGTCGTCCGCTCTGTCGAGGGCTTCGACACCGCGAATGCTAAATGCAACGCCGACCCGTTCGGCGATCGTATATCCGGCCTGCATGCTGTACCGCAACTCGTCGGCGTAATTGTCTTCAATGTTGTCACTGCTCTTACGGTTGTTGTATCCGATCTCACCCTTTAAGTAGGCAGGTACGGGATAGAGCGAATGGCCCACCTGAAGTGAGAAATGCTGATTGAATTCCCCGTCGCCGGTCCAGAGGAGGATGTCGTCCCCTGATTCACCAAGCGGCAATCCGGCCATGGCCTGCAGGCTGACCACCGTTGGTCCTTCGGTGAGAATTCCGACCCTCAACCCTACGTCCCAGTCACCAATTCCTGACGATGACGGTATCCCTTCCAAATCCGCGCTGAAATTGGTATAAGCGGGCATGTAACCTACCAGCGTCAAGCGGTCGAGCAAACCGAATTCGCCGTACAAGCTCGTCGTATATCCACTGACTGTGGTGGGGATTTTATGGCGTTCGCCGTTCGGCCGTGTAATTGCATCTGCCCGTACGACCTGCTGGCTCAGTTTGAAATACCCCTTACCCCTTGGTTGAGTCCATCCGCCGGCGTGGGTAGTGGAAATATGGCCCGCAAATACAGCAACGATAAACAAGCAGAAGGCCAATCGCTTCATACTGCTGCTCCTTATTAGTCTAATTACTCAGTGAATTCGAGGAGATTAGCAGGTTGAATGCCCTACAATAGAGGATGACATAGTCGTAGGAGTCGATATCCTTGCCAGATGGGGGAGTAAATGTACTCGTAAAATCCCCATCTGGAACTTTACCGAAACTGCGCGCAGTGCTGGGTAAAGGTGTCCCTGTAGGCCACTGAATGTTCGCATTCTCTGATAAAGCCAACCACGTATCAGGAGCAGTGCTATTCAGACCTGTTATTGTCAGCTTTAGTTGCCCGCCGGAAACTTCACTTAGTGTTACATTTCCAGCAGCTGAATAAGCGCCCGAAATTCGTCCTGTCCGACTTCTCAGCGCGGTTATAGTCAGCGTCGCATCGCCTGACTCTCCCTCTGTAGTCGCTGTAATCGTAACAGAACCCGCATCCCGGCCTGTAGCCAACCCTGTAGAATTGACCGTTGCCATTAAGGGATTGCTGCTTGTCCACGTAAAGGTCTTGCCTGTTATCTCATTGTTGTCCGAGTCATATGCCGTAGCGCTGAACTGTTGCGTCTCTCCCTCTTTGACCGTAGCTTCCGACGGACTCACCGAAACGCTGGCTACCATCGGCTCGGGAGGTGGTGGCGGTGGATCCGGCATGTCCGGTGGATCCGGCGTGTCCGGTGGATCCGGCGTGTCCGGTTCCGTGACGGTAAGTGTAGCAGAACCCATAACACCGCCTGCCGTCGCCGTGATCATCGCCTCGCCTGCTCCGACACCGTTCGCCAGACCATTCGCGTCGACCATCGCCACCAGAACGTCCGAACTCGACCAGGCAAACTCCACGTCCGGGATCTCCATCCCGTCCGACGTCAAAGCCATAGCCGTGAACTGTTGCATCTCGCCTTCCTCGATCATCGCTTCATCCGGACTCACCGATACGCTCGCTACCACCGGCTCATCAGTCGGGGGGACACCCACCGTCAGCATCGCCGTGCCGGAAATGCTGTCCGCGGTGGCCGTAATCATCGCTTCTCCCGCACCGACACCGGTCGCCAGACCGTCCGAATCGACCGTCGCGACCATTTCATCCGAACTCGACCAGGTAAATTCCACATCCGGGATTTCCATCCCGTCCGACGTAAGCGCCTTCGCCGAAAACCGCTGCGTCGCGTCCGTCTCGATCATCGCCTCCGTCGGACTCACCGTTACGCTCGCTACTACCGGCTCGGGCGGCGGAGGTTCGGCCACGTTGATGGTAACCGGGGAACTCGTAATACCGTCCGCGGTAGCGCGGACCATTGCCGTACCGGCGCTGACGGCTGTGGCCACGCCGGCGGAAGTAATAGTCACTACGCCGGTGTCGCTGCTCGCCCACGAAATACTGACATCACCGCGGACCGCGCCCCCAGCCGTCCGGGCCGTTGCCATGAAGGTGACCGTTTCACCGATCATCAACTCCTGGGTCGAGGACGGAGAGACCGTGACACGGGCTACTGCGGCCACGGTGACCGTGATCGTCACCGCCGCGCTCGAAACACCGTTTCCGGTCGCCCGAATGGCGGCCGTTCCGGCGGCTACGGCCGTGGCAACCCCGTTGTTATTGATAGTAGCCACGGCGGTATTGCTGCTCGACCAGGCAAAATCGACCCCGCTGATCACGGTGCCGTCGGAAGCTTTGGCGGTCGCGACAAACCGCTGAGTCTTGCCTACCTCCAGCGTTGCCATGTTCGGGCTGACTTCGACAACGGAGACCGTCGGCGCAGGCGGCGGTGGAGGCGGGGGGGATGGTGTAGAAGGGGTCGGCTGGGTCGGTGAATCGCCTCCGCCGCAACCCGCGGTCCAGAGACCGCCAGTAATGACCAGCATGGCAAAACGAGTTGTTATCAATCGGATCGACATAATACCTCCCACCGTACCGATAGACTACATTGCGTTCGTGTTGCAGGCACACACCAGATTAGGCCGGGCCAACACGCATGATTCTGATATAAGATATCGACTTCCCTTCATGATACTAAAACATTTTAAGCATTGGCTCGTTCCAGTTACGCGCAGTCCTATTTCCCGTTCCCGTCACCGTTCCCGTTCCCGTCCCCGTTCCAGCGGCCGCGGCCGTTCCGCTTCCTGCCGTTCATCTCCACCGGTTTCCATCCGCTTTCACCGCTGTGCACGGGCGCGCCAGCCAGCCGGACCCGTTTCGCGCCGCTGGATTCACGCAGCGTCTTCAGCAGCTCGTCCGTGGGCCTGACCTGGAGATGATTCCCCGCCCTTACGCCGATCTCGCCGTGATCGGCCGTCGACACTTCGAGCACCACGTCGCATTTTCCCGGGTAGGTCTCCAGCACGTCCTTGAGCGACGCGAGGTTTTCATCCCCGACCTTTTCGTACTCCATGGACACCACGACGGACCGCGCCAGCCGGTCCCGGGCATCCGTCAAGGCGATGATTTCGGAAGCGATGACCTTGTTGTCCTCTTCTTTTTTCGACAGGTGCCCGTTCACGAGGATCAGCGCGTCGATCGACACAAGATCGCGGTACAATGCGTATGGTTCCGAAAAGACGAGCACTTCGCCGGATCCGGAGAAGTCCTCGAGCGTGACGAAGGCCATGGTCTTGCCGTTCCGGTCTACGATGGGCTTGATCTCGGTCACGATACCGCCGACCACGACGCCGTCCTGCCGGCCGTTGGCGAGTTCGAGGCGCCGCATTTCCGCCGTCGTGAACGCCCGGATGTCTTCCTCGTATTCCTTCAGCGGGTGCCCCGTCACGTAGAATCCGAGCAGTTCCTTCTCGAGGTCCAGTTCCTGGCTGGCCGCCCACCGTGGGACCATCGGCAGCACGGGCTTGTGTACTTCCAGCCCGGAGCTTCCTCCCATGCCATCGAGGTCGAAGAGGGAGGTCTGGCCCTTTTCCCGGTCCTGCTGGCGGGTCTGCGCCCCTTCGATGACCGAATCGAGCACGTCCATGAGTTGCGCCCGGTGTCCCTCGAGGCTGTCGCAGGCGCCGGCCTGGATCAGAGACTCCAGCACCCGCTTGTTGACCAGCCGCAGATCGATGTGCTCGCAGAGCCCGAATACATCCTCGAAGGTTCCATGCTCCTTCCTCGCCTCGACGATGGATTCCACCGCGGCCTGCCCCACGTTCTTGATGGCGCATAGCCCGAACCGGATGGAGGGACCTTCCACGACGAAGGTCTTGTCGCTACTGTTGACGTCGGGCGGCAACACCTCGATGCCCATCTTCCGGCATTCGTTGATCAGTACGACGATTTCCTCGGTATTGGACATCGTGTTTGACAACAGCGCGGCCATGAAGGGCACCGGGTAGTGCACCTTCAGGTAGGCCTCCTGGAAAGCGAGTACGGCATAGCCCGCCGAATGGCTCTTGTTGAACGCGTAGCCGCCGAAGTACTCGATCAGGCCGAAGACCTCTTCCGCGATGCTTTTCTCGATGCCGTTCTCCACGGCGCCGTCGACAAAGTTCCGCCGTTCTTCGGCCATGACTTCAGGCTGCTTCTTGGCCATGGCCTTCCGGAGGAAATCGGCGCGGCCCAGGGTGTAACCCGCCATGTCGCGGGCGATCTGCATCGCCTGTTCCTGGTAGACGATGAGGCCGTACGTCTCCTTCAGGGCCGTTTCCATCACGGCGTGGTGATAGGTGACCTCCTTGCGCCCGTGCTTGCGGTCGATGTAGTCGTCCACCACCCCGCCGTTCAGGGGGCCGGGCCGGCAAAGCGCGTTCATGGCGATCAGGTCGTCGACGCCGTCCGGCCGGAGCCGTCGCAGGAATTCGTGGAGCCAGCCGCTGTGGAACTGGAAGATCCCCGTGGTCTCGCCCCGGCGGAACAGATCGAGGGTCTTCGGGTCGTCCAGGGGAATGTCGTCCAGCTCGATCTCGTCGCCCGTCGTGTCCTTGATGATCGCGAGAGCGTCCTGGATGACGGACAGGTTCTGCAGGCCCAGGAAGTCCATCTTGGGCAGGCCGATGTCCTCCATGAGCTCGCCTGGATACTGGGTGACGATCGTATCCTTGTTGCTCGGCTTGTACAGCGGCACGTAGTCGGTCAGTTCGCCCGGCGTGATCACCACCCCTGCCGCGTGGACGGACGCGTGGCGGGCCAGGCCTTCCAGGGTCCTGGCGTACTGGATCAGCTGGCCTTCCGTGCCGCCGCCGTCGGCCATCTGCTTCAACTCCGGGACCTGGTCGATGGCCCGGTCGAGTGTGATCTTCAGTTCGCCGGGCACCAGCTTGGCCACGCGGTCCACGTCGCCGTAAGACATGCCAAGGACGCGGCCCACGTCGCGGATCGCCGCCTTGGCCCCCATGGTGCCGAAGGTGATGATCTGGGCCACGCTGTTCTTGCCGTATTTCTCCACCACGTAGTTGATGACCTTGTCGCGTTCGCGGTCCGCGAGGTCGATGTCGATGTCGGGCATGCTGACGCGCTCGGGATTCAGAAAGCGTTCGAATAGCAGCCCGTACTCGATAGGGTCGATGTTCGTAATGCCCAGCACGTACGCCACCATGCATCCCAGGCCGGATCCCCGCGTCATGAGCGGGATGCCCTGCTCCGCGGCGAACCGGGCGATATCCTCGACGATGAGGAAGTAGCTCGGATAGCCCATCTGGCTGATGACGCCCAGTTCGTATTCGAGGCGCGCCTTCAACTCTGGGGTGACGGTGTCGTACCGCTTTGCCATCCCGTCGAAAGACAGCTTGTGCAGGTAGGCGTCCGCGCTGTCATAACCTTCCGGCAGCGGGAAGTGGGGAAACTTGAACTGGCCCATTTCCATCTCGAATTCGATGGACTCGGCGATGGATACCGTGTTTGCCAGGGCGCCGGAAACGTGGCCGAACAACTGGCTCATCTCGTCGGCGTTCTTGAAGTAGAGTGAATCCGTGGCGAACCTGAGCCGCTTGGGGTCGTTCAGTTCCTTCCCGGTCTGAATGCAGACCAGCACGTCCTGGGCGGGGGCGTCGCCCTGCTTCAAATAGTGGGCGTCGTTGGTCGCGACGATGGGGAGGTCGAACTCCCGGGAAAAATCGATCATCGCGTTGTTGATGGGCTTGTCGAACTCCAGTCCGTGGTCCTGGATCTCCAGGTAGAAGTTGGATCCGAAGACCTCTTTGAGCTCGGCGCATTTCGTCCGGGCCCGGTCGATCTGGCCGTCCACCACCAGGTTGGCCAGCGGCCCCTTGGCGCAGGCGGACAGGGCGATCAGCCCTTCGCTGTGCTTCTTCAAAAGCTCCATGTCCACCCGGGGCTTGTAGTAGAATCCCTCAAGGTACCCGGCGGAGGTGAGCTTCATCAGGTTCCGGTAGCCCGTCGCGTTCTTTGCGAGCACGACGAAATGAGTAGTCTGATCGGCACGTTCACCGCCCCGGACCGGGCGCTTTTCCTTCCTGCTGCCCGGGGCCAGGTACAGTTCGCAACCGATGATCGGCCTCAGGCCTGCGGCCGTGACCGTCTTGTAGAACTCCACGGCGCCGAACATGTTGCCATGGTCGGTCATGGCGATGGCGGGCATGTCGAAGGCTTTGGCGGTCTCGGCGAGATCCCCGATGCGGCTGGCGCCGTCGAGGAGGCTGTAATGGGTATGGTTGTGCAGGTGTACGAACGAGGACACGGGGTTCGTCCTTGAGGCAGATACCGCAGTTCACCTGTTGCGGACGGGCGGGGTCCTGCCTGATGAGTGCCTGACGGGCTTCAAAGTGGGAATGAAGTTACGAGACTGCCTCTGGAAAAATAGGTTGATAAGAACCACCGGCGCAAGGTATTTTACGTTTTTTTCCGGTGGGTCTGAGCACGATCCGGGTGATGGGCAGGAAGGCTTCGATCAGACCGGGAATCCGGCAGTTTCTTCGGCCGTTTATCCGGTCGTGTTTCAGTCCGGGTTTACGCCTGAGCTACAGTCCGGACTTCAGCCCGGATTTACATATCACGTAAAAGGAGTACCCGGCGCGTCATGCATCACGTTATCGTCCTCGACAAACTGGCCCGGGAAGGGCTCGAACGGCTCACCGGGGCAGACGAAGTATTCCACGACGTGCGTACCGGCCTCGACGGAGAAGCGCTGCGCGACGCCCTCCTGGAATACGACGGCGCCATCTGCCGGAGCGACACGAAGATCACGGCGGACGTGCTGAAAGGCAACGCGCGCCTGCGCGGCATCGTGCGGGCGGGCGTGGGCACGGACAACATCGACCGGGTCGCGGCGACCCGGCAGGGCATCGTGGTCATGAACACGCCGACCGGCAATACACTGAGCACGGCGGAACACACGTTCACCCTCATCGCGGCCCTTTCGCGCAACATCGCGCCGGCGAACCGGAGTCTCATGGAAGGACGGTGGGACCGCGGCGCGTTCACGGGGGTCCAGCTGGCAGGCAAGACCCTGGGCATCATCGGCATGGGCCGCATCGGCCGGGAGGTCGCTGCGCGGGCGCAGGCCTTCGCCATGCGCGTTATCGGTTTCGACCCCTTTCTTTCGCCCGATCAGGCCGCCAAGCTGGGCGTGGAGTACGTCGACGAAGTGCGCGACCTGCTGCCCGAGGTGGACTACCTGACCGTGCATACGCCGCTGACGCCGGAGACCCGCCACCTGGTGAGCCACGACGAGATCGACCTGCTAAAACCGGGTGCGCGGCTGGTCAACTGCGCCCGCGGCGGAATCTACGACGAGGAAGCGCTGATCCGGGGCCTCGAATCCGGGAAGCTGGCCGGCGTGGCGCTGGACGTCTACGAAGAGGAGCCCTGTGTCGACAGCCCGCTGTTTCACATGCCCGGCGTGCTGTGCACCCCCCATCTCGGGGCGAGCACGGAAGAGGCGCAGGCCGACGTCGCGGTGGAAGCCGTGGACCTCCTGGTCAACTTTTTGGTCACCGGGGAAGTCCGCCACTCCGTGAACGCCGTCACCATCGATTCGAATACGTACCAGACGCTGGGCGGCTATCTCGACGTGGCCTACCGGCTGGGCATCCTGCTGTCCCAGTGGCACAGCGGGGGGCCGCGCGCGTGCCGGCTTACCTACCGCGGCAAGGTGGTCGACGAGAACACGCGCCTGCTCACCTCCGCCTTCTGCGCGGGCCTGCTCGAGGACGCTCTCGACGAAGAAGTCAATATCGTCAACGGCGAGATGCTGCTCCGGGAACGGGGCATCCACCTGACGGAACAGACCCGCAGCGCGGCCGGGTTCTTCTCCTCGGCCATCAGTGTCGAGATCGAATGCGCCGACGAGACCTACCGCGCCGACGGAACGGTTTTTGGAAACAACATGCCGAGGTTGATCCGCCTGGGCGAACACCGCATGGAGGCGTACCTGGACGGCAACCTCCTGGTCTTCCACCACAGCGACGTGCCCGGCATCGTCGGCGCTATCGGCGACACCTTCGGACGGTACAAGGTCAACATCGCCCAGATGGCCGTGGGCAGGCTGGGGAACGAGCCCGGCGGCAAAGCCGTGGGCGTGCTGAACCTGGACGACGTGCCGCCTCAGGAATCCATCGACGAGATCATGCGCCACCCGGCCATCAACAGTGCGCGGTTCATCAGGCTGCCCGCCCACGGAGCCCTGCCGCCCTGGATGCCCGGATGATGCCGACCGCGCGCAATGTGGAACGATTGAAGAAAAACAGCCGTTTAAGGGAATACAGAGTCTATGGCTAAACTTAGTGTCAACGTAAACAAGGTGGCCCTGCTGCGTAACACGCGCCTGCACGGCATACCCAGCGTGACGGGCTTGTCCCGGACCGCGATCGAGGCCGGCGCCTACGGCATCACGGTGCACCCGCGGCCCGACCAGCGGCATATTACGCCCGGCGACGTGGACGACCTGGCCGAAATGCTGAAGGACTACCCCGATATCGAATACAATATCGAGGGCAATCCCTTCCACCAGGTCATGGACATCGTCCGAAAGACCCGGCCCACGCAGGCCACGCTGGTCCCGGACGACCCGGACGCCTTCACCTCGGACCAAGGCTGGGACGTTGAGACCCATGCCGATAGACTCAAACCGATCATCGCGGAACTGAAGGACCTCGGCTGCCGGGTCAGCCTGTTCATGGACGCGGACCTCGACCAGATCGAGCGGGTGCCCGATATCGGCGCCGACCGGATCGAACTGTATACCGAACCCTACGCCGTGGCCTTCGCGGCAGGTCCCGAAGAGATGCAGCCCGTGCTTTCGGCCTTCGCCAGGGCGGCGGAACGCGCCCACGAGATCGGCCTGGGGGTCAATGCCGGCCACGATCTCAACCTGGACAACCTGGCGTTGTTCTGCGGCACCGTACCTAACGTACTCGAGGTCTCGATCGGCCATGCGCTGGTCGCCGACGCGCTCGAAATGGGACTGAAGACCGCGGTGGGCGCGTACCTGGGCGAACTCGAAAAAGCGGAAGTGATTTCCGCAGCGAACCCTTCCAAACCATAAATCAGGATTCCCCTGTAAATCAGGTTTCCCTGGAGGTTATTACATGAAGACTCGATTAACGCGCTACATCCCACTGGCCGTCCTGGTTCTTGCCTTGTCCGGCCCGTCCGGTCCGGCGATGTCCCAGGACCTGGCCGCCTTCGAGCAGAACGTCACGGAATTCACCCTCGACAACGGACTCACCTTCATCGTGGTGGAGAACCATGACGCCCCGGTCCTAAGCGTCCTTACCTACGCGGACGTCGGCTCCGCGGACGAGGTCAAGGGCATCACCGGCATAGCCCACCTCTTCGAGCACATGGCATTCAAGGGTACCACGACCATCGGCGCCATGGACCTGGAAGCCGAGTATGCTGCCATGGAGAAGGTGGACGAGATTTTCGACGATCTCCGGAACGAACGGCACAAGGGCCACCTGGCCGACCCCGAGCGCCTGGCCAGCCTGGAGCAGGCCTTCGAAAACGCCAAGACGGCGGCCCGGGAACTCGGCCGGTCCAATGCCATGGACGAGGCCATCGATCGCGCCGGCGGAACGGGGTTGAATGCCTCGACCAGCCGGGACGCCACGCGGTACTACTATAGTCTTCCCTCGAACAAGCTCGAGCTATTCTTCGCGCTGGAGTCCAACCGCTTCCTCGAACCGGTGCTCCGGGAGTTCTTCATAGAACGGGACGTGGTCAAGGAAGAACGCCGGATGAGCGAAAGCAGTCCGGTCGGACGCCTGGTGGAGGAGATGCTGAGCGCTGCGTACAAGGCCCATCCCTACGGTGAGCCGATCGTGGGCCACATGTCGGACATTGATTCCATGACCCGCGCGGAGGCGATGGATTTCTTCAGGCGATACTATGGCGCCGGCAACCTGACGATCATCATCTCGGGCGACGCGGACCCCGCGCACGTCAAGGAACTGGCCCACGAGTATTTCGACCGCCTTCCAGCCGGACCTCCGGTCGAACCGGTTGAGACGACCGAACCCCCGCAAATAGCGGAGCGTCGCGTAACCATGGAAGACCGGTCCCAGCCGGTGATCCTGATGGGTTACCATAAGGTCGACATCAACCACGAAGACGACGTGGTGTTCAACGTACTGTCCGATATCCTGGGAAGCGGCCGCACCAGCCGATTGTATACAAAACTCGTCAAGGATCAGAAAATCGCGGTGAACGCCTCCTCCTTCACGGACTTCCCTGGCAGCAAGTACCCCAACATGATCGTGTTCTTCGCCTTTCCGAGTAAGGACTACACCGCGGCGGACACGGAGCAAGCCATCGAGGAGGAAATCGAACGGATCCGTAACGAGGAAGTCACCGAAGAGGAACTGTCCAGGGCGAAAGTGCGGGCCCGGGTCAACCTGATCCGGGGACTCGAGTCCAACATGGGACTTGCGACTCAACTGGCTTATTTTCATGTACTTACCGGAGACTGGCGGAACCTCTTCCACAGTATTGACGCGATCAATGAGGTGACCGCCGAAGATATCAAGCGCGTAGCCAACCAGTACCTGGTTTCCAAGAACCGGACGGTGGCTTCGATCGTTACCATGGATGATGGCGGAACCGAGTGATCACGGACCTAATGTTCACGGAACGACGCGAACATCCGCTGCCCTGAACACAGGAGTCGAACACAGGAGTCGAACCCATGCGCAGTACCCGTCTGAAAGTCATTACACTTGGCCTGATGCTGGCAGGGCTGGTCTTTTCGGCCTTGCCGGTCGCGGCACAGAAGGACTACAGAGCGCTGCAATTCCCGCCGCTCAACGACATAGTCACCCCGACGCCGACCAGGGTAGTCCTGGATAACGGGATCATCCTGTACCTTGTGGAAGACCGCCGGCTGCCGATGATCAACCTGAGCGCCCGCTTCGGCGTGGGCTCCGTCAATGAACCGGCGGACAAGATCGGCCTGGCCGGAATCACCGGCGCGGTAATGCGCACGGGTGGGTCCACGAGCATGTCGGGCGACGAGATCGACGAGACGCTTGAGGGGCTCGGGGCGGCCGTGGAAACGAGTATCGGCCTGGTTTCCGGCTCCGCGTTCATGTCGGTCCTGAAGGACAACGTGGATACCGTGCTACCCATACTCGCGGACGTGCTCATGCATCCCGCCTTCCCCGAAGACAAGATCGAACTGGAGAAAGTCACCGCGCGATCCACGATCTCCCGTCGGAACGACGACCCGACCGACATGGCCTTCCGGGAATACCGCAAGCTGATCTACGGCGCGGAGAGCGTGTACGCGCGCCACGCCGAATACGCCACGATCGACGCCATTACCCGGGACGACCTCGTGGCCTTTCATCGGGACTGGATGCATCCGGACAACACCATGTTCGGCGTGTGGGGGGATTTCGACACGGACGAGATGGTAAAGAAGATCTCCGATGTTTTCGGGGGATGGGAGAAGGCCGGGTTCGTGCGGCCCGATCTGCCCGATGTCGACTATACCTACGACAGTTCGGTGAACCTGGTCCGGAAGGACGATATCAACCAGAGCACGGTCGTCCTCGGCCACATCGGCGGCGTCAGGGACAATCCCGACTACTTCGCCCTGCGGGTCATGAACGATATCCTCAGCGGCGGGTTTTCCGGCCGGCTCTTTCGAATTGTCCGGTCGGAGCAGGGCCTGGCCTACGCCGTCTTCGGCATCTACAGCGCCAACTACAATTTCCCCGGGATTTTCTACGTGGCCTGCATGACCAGTTCGGAAACCACGGCGCAGGCGATCAGGTCTCTCCGGCACGAGGTGGGTCGGATGACGACCGATGAAATCACGGAAGAGGAACTGAACCTGGCCAAGGAAAGTTTCCTGAATTCCTTCGTCTTCAATTTCGACAGTCGCCGTGAGATCATCGACCGGCAGATGACCTACGAGTACTACGGTTATCCCCAGGATTTCCTCGAGAAGACCAAGACCGGGATCGAAAAGGTGACCGTGGAAGACGTCAAGCGCGTGGCTCGCGAATACCTGCAGCCGGACAAGATGCGCCTCATCGTGGTCGGGAACGACCAGGATTTCGACGAGGCGATGTCGGCGTTCGGCGAGGTCAACGAGATCGACGTGACCATCGCGCTTCCCGCCGTGGAAGCCCCGGTAGCCACCGAGGACGACGTGGCCATGGGCAGGGATTTACTGATGCGCTCGGCCGAGGCCCTGGGAGGGCTCGATGCCCTGGCAGCGGTTCAGGCGGTCAGGGTAACCGCGGAAGTCACAGTGATCCAGCCCATGGGTGAGATGGCCATCGGCGTGGAAAGCCTGGTCGCGTTTCCGGACAGAATGAAGACGACGATGCAGACGCCGATGGGAAACATCGATATGATATTAACCGGCGACCAGGCCCTGGTAGTTGATCCCATGGGCAATACGCAGCCCCTTCCGGACCAGCAGCGGGATTCGATGCGAGAGGAACTCTGGCGGAACCTGGTCTTTTTGTACAGCCGGATGGACGCGGAGGGGTTGATGGTGCAACATATCGGGCAGGAAGAGATCGAAGGACGGACGGCGGAAGCGCTTCTGATCACGCCTCCGGGTCTGAACCCCTTCAGGCTGTACCTGGACGCGGAGACCATGTTGCCGGTCAGGAAGGCCGGCCAGTCCATGTCCCAGCAGGGCCCCGTGGAAGCCGAATCGACCATGAGCGATTACCGCGAAGTCGGGGGAATCAAACTGCCCTTCAAGGAGTCGATGAAACAAAACGGAAATCCCAGCGGTGAGTCCGTGACCCAGACTATCGAGATCAACCCGGAGTTACCGGCCGACGCGTTTTCGGCGCCTGAATAAAAGGAAGCGAGTATGTCCGCAGCTATCAAGCACCTGATCGACTGGAAGTACTGGGACGACGGCGAGATTGTTGAGATCCTGGACCTGGCCCGGCGTGTCAAGCACTACCGCTGGGAGTACCAGGGCAGGATGCAGGGCAACACGCTGGTCATGATCTTCCAGAAGACTTCCACGCGCACCCGGGTTTCCTTCGAGGCGGGCATGACCGAAATGGGCGGCCACGCCATCAACCTGGACTGGATGGCGACCAACTTCACCCTGAGCAAGGTCCGCTTCGAGACGCGGTACCTGGGACGCAACGCGGCGATCATCATGGCGCGGCTGAAGGACAACCGGGACCTGCTGGAGATGGAGAAGGCCTCCACGGTGCCGGTCATCAACGGGTGCTGCAACCTCTACCACCCCTGCCAGGCCCTGGCGGACGTGCTGACCATCGCGGAAGACCGTCCGGAGGGCGTGGAAGGCGCGAGGCTGACCTACATCGGCGTGTACAACAACGTGGTAAATTCGCTGGTTTCCATCGCCGCGCCGCTGGGCGTGCACCTGACGCTGGTCTGTCCGATCAGGGAGCCGGCAAGTGTCGACGAGGAAAGCCGGAAGAAGTTGCTTGACAGGGGGCTGCTCACGGAGACGCTGGATGCCGGGGAGGCGGTTGCGGAGGCCGACTACGTCTACACGGACACCTGGCTCGACATGGAACTCTTCAACGATCCCGACTACGCGGCCGAGAAGGAAAAGCGTAGCGGGATCATGATGCCCTACCAGATCACCGCGTCCCTGCTCGCCGGCAGCCGTGCGAAGATCATGCACGACATGCCCATCCATCCCGGCTACGAAATCGCCGAGGACATGATCGAGCACGAGCAGTCGATCATCTACGACCAGGCCGAGAACCGCCTGGACGCCCAGAAGGCCATCATGCTGCGGCTGCTGAACCGGTTGTAACGGGCGTCATGTCCACCGGCGCCTTCCATGCCGGCTGCCGGAATCTTCGCGCTTCTCTGGGACGCCCCGGACATCGCCTGTCACGGCAAGCTCAGCACCACCAGTTCCGCCCTTTCCGACGCCCCGCCTATCGGTACGGCGACGTACTGCTTGCCACCCTCCATATAGGTCATGGGATTGCCCGTCGCATTGCCGGGAAGGGGGATTTCCGCGATCAGATAGCCGTTATCCGGATCGAAGGCCCGCAGGAACGCCTCGTTGCTCTCGGAATCGTAGGTCATGGCGTTGCCGCGGTCCGACACCTGCCGGTCCAGCACGATCCCCATTTGGGCGGCGAACAGCAAAGACGGTGTCAGTAGCGGGAAGGTGCGGCGGTCCCACCCCAGAGGCGGCAGGTCCAGGCCTTCCAGGGCCGGGTGATTCCGGGGTCCGCTGCCCACCGGACTCATCCACACATGCTCGCCCGTGTTCAGATCGATGGCGGTGATGCGGCCATAGGGCGGCTTGATCACCGGCAGGCCGTCCATGACGGTGGGACCGTAGGCGAACCGGCCGGTGTACGCGTAGGGCGCGTCCGCCTCCTCCGACGCGTTTACGATCATGATGGCCGGCAGGCTGTAGGAGGGCACGTACAGCATGCCCGTCTCCGGGTTTACGGCCGCCCCCGACCAGCTCGCGCCGCCCACCAGTCCGGGCACCGCGATGACGCCTCTCGTGGTCGGCGGGCTGAAAAGCGGACCATGGTCGTATTCCGCGATCGCGTCCAGGGCCGCCTGGCGCAGTTCGGGCGTGAAATCGATGAGATCGGCTTCCGTCAGCCCCTGGCGCTCGAAGGCCGTCGGTTTCGTGGGGAAGGGCTGCGTGGGCGAGGCCGTTTCTCCGGGTACGGTGGACGGCGGCGTCTCCCGTTCCTCGATCGGCCAGACCGGCTCTCCGGTTACCCGGTCGAAGACGAAGGTGAATCCCTGCTTGGTGACCTGGACCGCCGCCTTGATCTCACGGCCGTCCACCGTGATGTCCAGCAGGATCGGCGCGGCGGGCAGATCGTAGTCCCATATGCCGTGATGCACGGTTTGGAAGTGCCAGACCCGTTCGCCGGTTTCTGCATTGACGCAGACCAGGCTCTCGGCGAAGAGATTGTCGCCCAGCCGGTGGCCGCCGTAGAAGTCGTTGGTAGGCGTGCTGACCGGTAGATAGACGTAGCCGAGTTCCTCGTCCGCGCTCATCCACGTCCACACGTTCGTACTGCCCGCGGTCTTCCAGGACTCGTCCAGCCAGGTATCGTTGCCGTACTCACCCTCCTGCGGTATGGTCTGAAACACCCATTTCTGTTCGCCTGTCCGCACGTCGAACCCGCGCACGTCGCCCGGCGGCATGGCTGCGTCGGGCATCCGGTCGACGGCGAATGAATCCAGCACCGTCGCCCCCACCACGACTGTCCCGCGGACGATCGCAGGCGGACTCGAAACGGCGTAGAGGCTCCGGTCGACCGGACGGCGCAGGCCCTTCGTCAGGTCCACGCGGCCGTTGTCGCCGAAGGCCGGGATCGGTTCGCCCGTTCCCGCGTCCAGCGCAATGAGCCAGGCGTCACCCGTGGCATAGAGGATGCGCCGGTCCTCGCCCTCCTCCCAGTAGGCCACGCCGCGATGGACGAAACCCACGTTTGCGGGCGTCCCATCCTTCCACGTACCGGGATCGTATGACCAGATCGTCTCCCCCGTAGCCGCGTCGATGGCCGCCACCTGGCTCAGAGCTGTACTCGTGTACAGCACGCCGCCGACCTTGAGCGGCGTCGCCTCGTTCACGAATACACGCAGGGTCGAATCCGCCTCCAGGATGGCGTTGTCGATGGAATCCCAGCGCCACGCGACCTCGAGGTCCGTCACGTTATGCCGGTCGATCACGGCCAGGGGCGCGTACTTGGTGCTCGCGTGGTCTCCGGCGTACGCGCGCCATTCCTTCTGGGAGGCGTCACCCGCTGGACCGGCGTCACCGGTGCAGGACGACATCACGGCGAGCCACAGGACCGAGAGCGTCAACGCGGTCAATGAACGCAAGCTTTGCATGTTGAAATCTCCTGGAAAACAGGATTAAGTCGAATACCTGCGATGTCTATTATGTTTCAAGTGTTTCATCACCGTCACGTATACCTTGCGTGGTTCAGTATTGTACAATTGTACAACTCATATGACCTCTATGTGTAACATCGCGCCTACGTTCCATCAGATGTAGGACGTCGACCCGTCAGGACGAATGGTACATGTCCGCTGCCAGTGCACGATCTTATTGTCTTTCAGCGCCTCCTCGTCGATTTCGATACCCAGCCCGGGACGATCGCGCAACAACAGGTAGCCATCCTCGGGAAGATATGGATCGGCGATACACTGTTCCCATTCAGTACCCACAGGAAGGCCATATTCGAGTATCTTGAAATTGGGTGTGGCCGCCGCGAAGTGCACGTTGACGGCCGTGGCCAGCGGACCCATGGGATTGTGTGGGGCGATGGATACGTAGTGCGCTTCGGCGATAGCAGCGATCTTGCGCATCTCCAGCAATCCTCCGCATACGCAGATGTCCGGCTGTATGATATCGGCGCCGTGGGCTGCCATGAGGTCCAGGAACTCGAACCGTGTGTAGAGCGATTCACCGGTAGCAAGCGGTACCTGCATTTGCGACCGCAACCGTGCCCACGCGGGAATGTGTTCGGGACGCAGGGGCTCTTCGTAGAAATACGGATCGTATGGCGCCAGGGCGTTGGCGAGTTGCAGCGCCCTGACCGGCTCGAAAATCCGGGCGTGGGGATCGAAGGCGAATTCCCATTCGTCGGGCGTGCGGTCCCTTACATCCTCAAAAAACCGCGCGGCGGCGCTGCAGACCCGGCCCCACCGTACGGCCTCGATATCTACCTGGTAGGGACTCGTCTTAAAGGCCGTAAATCCCCATCGGTCATGCAGTTCGTGCGCCTGGTCAGATGCTTCGCCTGCGTTTCCGCCGACGCTGTGATACACCCGAACGCGGTCCCTGACGGTGCCGCCAAGAAGCATGTAGACCGGAAGCCCGGCGGCTTTTCCACTGATATCCCAAAGAGCGTGATCGACGGCGGACATGACCGCCAGACCCGTACCGCCCGGTGGAAAGCGAAACTGCTGGAACAGCTTCAGCATGATGTATTCGACGCGCCTGGGATCTTCCCCCTTGATCATTTCGAAGATATAGTCGGCAATTGGTTCCACGGACTTGTCGGGACCGATCGAGTAGGCTTCCCCCCAGCCGTACAGCCCCTCGTCCGTCTCCACCTTGACCAGTCCGCGCGAACGGTTTTTGAAGTATCCGGCAAGTGTTTTGATGGCGGTGATTTTCATGAACGAGACTCCGGACGAATGGGGTGCTGAACTCCGCAACCGTGGCAGCATCCAGAAAGATTCAAGTGACGAACAGGGGGCGGGTGAGTCTTGAGCAAGATAGACGGGTGGATTCGGGCTGTCAAGGAAGGGCAGACGAGCCGGAAGCGAGCGGTAGAAGGTGAGTCAGGGCACCAGCAGACGCTGTTTTTCGGTGTGGTTGACTTGCCCTGCCCAATGCATATCTTGATTTGATGGGTTACGCGATTGAACTGTTTTACGATGATGCGAGCGAACAGGCCGTTCGCCATATCTGGGACGGACTGGGCAGGGTCCTGGGTCAACCTTCGCTGTCGGAACTCGGCGCCCGGCCGCACGTTTCCCTCGCGGTCTACGGCGACGCCCTCGATACGACCGGTTTCCCGGAGCGGCTGCTCGAATTCGCGCGATCCATTGATCCGTTCGACTTTACATTGAGCAGCCTGGGGACTTTCCCCGGCCAGGAAGGGGTGGTATTCCTGGCGCCCGTGGTAACTCGCCGGTTGCTGGAAGTCCACGCGCAATTTCACGAGGTGTTTTCGAAACACGAGAACGCGGGCATGGGCTACTACCTGCCCGGCAACTGGGTGCCGCACTGCACGATCGCCATCGACCTGTGGGCGGCCGAAGTGATCGAGGCCGTGGCGTACGGTCGTGAGGCCTTCCAACCGATTTCGGGACGGTACCGTGAGATCGGACTGGTGGAATTCCGTCCCGTGAAGGAACTGTTTACCTGTGCATTAGGTTAGCATTACTATGAGCCGCAAACATGGTTGCCGAAAACCCCGTTAGCACATCGAATCTGTAAGGATCCCCATGGCCAGTCTGATCGTCGAAGGCGGTAAACCCCTCTCCGGCACGGTCGTTCCGTCCGGCAACAAGAACGCCGTGCTGCCCATTCTCTGCGCTACCCTGCTGACCGACGAGACGGTGACGATCCGGAACGTGCCGGACATCACCGACGTGCAGAAAATCGTCACGTTCCTCGAAGCCCTGGGCTCCCGGATCGACTGGGACCGGGACGCCGGTTCGCTTCAGGTCAACAACGCAGGATTCCATGACGACACGGGCGAGGTGGCCCTGCCGGAAGGCATGCGTTCCGCCCTGCTCCTCCTGCCCGGCCTGTTGCATCGGACCCGGTCCATCCGCTTCGCGAACGTCAAGGGATGCGCCCTTGGGGTGCGGGAGATCGACCCGCACGTGGACGTACTGCGCGCACTGGGGGGGCGTATCGTATCGGAAGATCCCATTGAATTCGAGCTGAACGGCCGGTTCAGGGGCGACCGGATCTGGCAGGATTACGTATCGGTGACCGGGACCGAGAACTTCATCATGGCCGCGGTCCTGGGCGAGGGCAAATCGACGCTGGTCAACGCGGCGTGCGAACCCAACGTGCAAGACCTGTGCCATTTCCTCAACACCCTCGGGGCGAGGATCGAGGGCATCGGTGCGAATGTCCTGCACATCCAGGGCGTGGAACGTCTCGGCGG
Source organism: Gemmatimonadota bacterium (assembly GCA_009841265.1). NCBI lineage: Bacteria > Pseudomonadati > Gemmatimonadota > Gemmatimonadota bacterium. The sequence continues at coordinate 39,495 of VXMB01000001.1, forward strand.
CGGCACGGTGGAGATCACGCCCGATCATCACGAGATCACGACGTTTCTGGCCGTGGGCGCCATGACGGGCGGCGAAGTGCGGGTCGAGCAGGCCATACCCCACCATTTCGACCTGATCAACCGCTGCTTCAGGAAACTGGGCGTAACCATCGAATACGAAGGCGATACCGCGCTGGTGCGGAACGGCCAGCCACACCGGATCGAGAACCCCTTCACGTCCAATATCCTGGCCAAGATCGAGGCCGCGCCCTGGCCCTACCTGCCCGCCGACCTCCTGCCCCTGATGATCCCCCTGGCCATCCGGGCCGAAGGATCGATCATGTTCTGGAACAAGGTATACGAAGGCGCCTTCTTCTGGATCTCGGAACTGGTCAAATTCGGTGCCCACGCGGTCATCAACGACCCCCACCGCATCATCGTCTTCGGTAACCGTCCCCTTCAGCCGGCCACCGTGGAGGCGCCCTACATCATCCGGGCGGCCGTGGCCCTGTACATGACCGCCGCGAGCATCCCGGGCACCAGCGTCATCAACGGCGCGGAGTCCATCAACCGGGCCCATCCGAATTTCGTGGAGAACCTGCGCGCCCTGGGTGCGGAAGTGTCGTGGGAAGGGTTGGAAGAGGATTGAAGGGAAGGCGGGGGTGGCGGTGTGGGTGGCGAATATAGCCGTCGCGCTTTACTAGCCGATCACCCGTATGGGCAGAAGGGGTTTCGAGGCGTCGACTCCGAAGTCCAGCCTGACTTCCTGGTCCCCCTTGCGAAACGTCATCTTGCCTGTTCCGGCAGGCGCGTCCACCCCGGGCGCCTCGTACAGCGGGTAGGCGTCGTAGTCGATGGCCTCGCCGTCCACCCTGTGCTGGCTATGCTGACCATGCTGGCCATCGAAGTACATCTCCATCTGGTTTCCGTCCAGCGTCTCGACGGTGACGCGGTCGCTCCCCGGCCATCCGGACAGGTCGGGTGATAAAGCGGCCCGGCGCGCGCAGAACGCTTCAAACGATTGCTCGCTGTCCGCCTCCCTGGCTTCAAGCACCAGTCCGCCATGCAGGTCCGGGATCCTGAGTAGCCAGCCGTCGATCTGGTCGGGATTGGCCGCCAGGTGGCGCATGGACCCTTCCTCCCGGATTTCCGACCACCCGTAGGGACCGATCGGATAGAGGGCGATATAGGCGCCGGCGCCGGTATCTCCCATGATCCAGCCTTCGCGCTCCACCCAGCCGATAGACCGGGGCAGAAACAGGTTGATGAAGGGGGCCTCGTCGTCCGTTGGAATCTTGTACAGGACGATGACGGTGCCCTTGTGCTGCATCATCCTTTCATAGGGTGATGCGCCGAAAAGCCGGTCGGGCCATTGGAGATAGGGCTTGTCGGATCCGATCTGCCGTCTGATCTGCTGCGGATAGCCCACGAGAAAGGCGCTGAACCGTTCCGGGCTGCGATAGGGGTGGTTGCAGCAGATCTTGGCCTGCTGATTCTCTCCCCGCCACGTTAGGTCCCATGAAATCAGGTCGATGGGGCCGGCCCCGGGGCCCGGCAGGCCCAGCTGCGACGACCCGAGGGCGAAGGACGGGCTCATATACGTGTACTTCCGGACCGGACGCGCCTCGTGCTCCACGCGTCGGTAGATCGTCCTGGGCGCCTTGGTCTTCTTGACGACGTGGGCCGTGGACCGGTCCACCGCCATCTCCGCGAAGAGGGCCGGGGGCCGGTAGGCGGCCGTGGCCGGCGGGATGCAGAAGCCATGGACGTGATGCTTCGGTTCGAACTCCTCGTCGCCGAAGTACAGATACTGCAGTGCGGAGATCGCGCCGGATTTCCTCCAGGTGTTCTCCCGGTAGCCTTCGCGGCTGTGGCCGCCCGCCCAGGATCCGTAGTAATACTCCAGCGCCATGTCCGCCACATACAAGGACAGCACCTGTTCGACCTGCCGGCGCAGGTGGGGGTCGGCCGCATGGTCCGCGAGCGTGATCATCGGCACCATGTGCTCCACGTGGTACTGGGGAGAGTCGTATTCGTGGTGGCCGTTGACTGCGGTGCGTTCGATCATCCCCAGGATCCAGCGCATGGCCTCGGCCCGGTTGGCTTCCGCGGACAGGCCGTTCCACATGCATGTCGCGTCCGGCCACCGTTCCGCCGCCAGCAGGTTACCCACGTAGAACATCAGCCAGTGGTTCTCCGTGTTGCCGCGCTCGAGGACGCCGTCCATCATGAAATCCCGGATGATCCCCAAAGCTTCCTCCGGCAGCCGGTCGGGCCACCGGGCGATGAGCGCGCCGCAGGGATATACGTGGAACGGACCGCCGGCGGGGCGGCCTCCCCATCCGTCCGTCTGGTCCGAAAGCGCGTTCCGCACGATGTCGACGACCTTCGCGTCGTCCATGCCCATCGCAAGGTGCGCGTTCAGGTCCCAGAGACCGCCACCGTCCCGCGTCGACCATTGCCGGACGACCCGGTCGGCCCGCTCGTCTACCTGCCTGTTGTAAGTTGCCTGGTCCATGTGTTGGTTTTTGGGGGTTTGACTAAGCTTCAGGTGCAATGATCGCGCGAACGTTTACGAAACCCGGTATCTGTTGCCACCCATGACCGCAGTCGTCCGTGTACCACAGCCCGCCCGGTGTGGCGCCGGCCAGCCAGGTCGACGTCGAACCGGGATGGCATCGCACGGCCGCGCACAGGTGGCGGGGTCCCCTACGAACCCAGTGGCCCGAACCATCGCCGATGGCCACGCCGTGTTCCGTGGCGGCAACGATATCGTCGCCGGCCCGCATCAATTCGAAGACCGCGCCGCCGTCCGCCGTATGGCCCGCCGAATCCCAGCGTTCACCGTCCTCGCTGCGCCAGATCCCCCGGTCGTCGGTGCCCGCCCAGAACTGACCGCCCATATGTGCCAGCGCGCGAACGGCCGTACCCGAGATACTGGTCCGCCGCCACGCCGCTCCCGAGTCGTCCGCGATCAGGACGCCGCCTTCGGTGCCGATCAACCACGTCTTGGGCTCGTCGGGATGCACGAGGATGGCGTTGGTGAAACGTTCGTTGACGCGGAGCGCGTCCGAGTGATGCGTCCAGCGGACCGCCCCGAGGTCGTCGTAGCGACCCGTGGCGATGCCGTAGGGGGATCCAGCAATCACACCCGGCGATCCTGCGATCGCTGCGATGGCCATGATCTCGGTTAGCGTCTCGTCGTGCAGTTGCTTCCAGCGGCCGGCCTGGTCCGCGTCGTTCGGCCACTCCCAGAGTCCGCTGCCCCAGCTCGCGCCAGCCACCAGGCGGCTCGGTTCACGGATCAGGCTGGAGATGCCGTACTCCTGGGCGCCGATGCGCGTCCAGGATCCACCAATGGTGCCGTGGTATACGCCCTTGGATCCGATAAGCCAGTGATCACGGGGGACAGTTCCCAATGAACACTCCAAATTTAACTGATTGAAATTGTTGTTTTTATCGGCTGCGGTGCAACATCTTCAATTCAACTTCCCAACGATGGTCGTCCCGCGTGAATAGGACAATTTCAACGTCCACCTCGCGGAAACACCGCCCCAAAATAAACACTGGCCATGAGGCAAACAAGGAAGTTTCCCGGTAGCCGGAAAGTTTAGGGTTGCGCGACAACGCGCAGTGGTTCCAGATTCCAGAAACACCCCCATGGCCCGTTGCCCCCAACGAAGGAAGTCGATTTGACGGATACCCGGGAACTCGCCGACTGGCTGTATCAGTTGCCCGACCTGCCTCGCGCGCCGTTGGTTCAACTACCCACGCCGATTCATCAACTCCCGAATCTCGGCGCGCACCTGGGAGGGCCGGAGCTTTGGATCAAGCGCGACGATCTGACCGGGCTGGCGGGTGGCGGCAACAAGTCGCGCAAGCTGGAGTTCCTGGTGGGCGACGCCCTGCGGATGGGCGACGATACCCTGGTCACGGTCGGTGCCATACAGTCGAACCACACCCGGCAGACGGCGGCCGCGGCAGCCCGGTGCGGGTTGCGGTGCGCGCTGCTGCATTGCGCCTGGACCAGAGATGCGGGACCCGGATACCGTCACGTGGGTAACATCCTGCTCAGCAATATCCTGGGCGCCGAACTCTACCTGGATGACCGCGAACGATCCATCGAGGACAAAGGTCCGCTTGAAGATCTGGCCGAACACCTGCGCCGGCAGGGACGCAATCCGTATCTCATCCCGGGCGGCGCTTCCGATCACACACTGGGCAGCATGGGCTATGTCGCCTGCGCCGCCGAGATCACGCGGCAGTCACGCGACCAGGGCTTTAAATTCGACTACGTGGTGCATTGCACGGGCAGCAGCAGCACGCAGTCGGGACTGGTCGCCGGTTTCGCGGCGATGGCAGCCGGTACGCGCGTGATCGGCGTGTCGGACGATAACGAGGCCGAGATCAAAAAGACGAGGGTACTCCGGCTTGCAAATACTACGCTGGAAACCCTGGCCCTGCCGCAGCGCGTCCGTCCCGACGACATCGAGATTGTCACCGCCACGGCCGATCCCTATGGTATCGCGAACGAAGAGGTGTTCAAGGGGATCCAGCTTCTCGCGCGCAGCGAGGGAATCATGGCCGATCCCGTCTACGAGGGGAAGGCAATACACGGCCTGCTCAAGCTGGCTGCTGAAGGACGGTTCGAACCGGACGCCCGGATACTGCTCATGCACCTGGGCGGCACCCCGGCGGTCCACGCCTATGCCGGACAGTTTCCCCCGGTGGAGTTTACGCGATTCGAGCCTTGATCGGGTCGCGTCGGATCCCTTCGATTTCCCCATCCTTGACCCTAGTAACCCGCCCGGCTATACTCTCCTACCATGTACCGGACCCTATTCTGGTTCCTCCTCCCCCTCGTCATCACCGAACTGATCTACGAACTGGGCATCCAGGTCATCAACGGCGGCATCGCCCGTGTGCCCCGACCCACCGAAACCCTGGCCGCGTACGGTATTGCCTGGGGGCTGACGTCCTTCCTGACCGGCACCGTCTCCCAGACCCGGCAGATGTCCATGGTCCTCGTCCGGGACCGGGCGACCTTCCACACCGTGTTTCGATGCGTCGCCGGTTTCGGCGGCGTGCACTTCCTCGTACTGGCGTGTCTGGCGTTCACGCCGGTGGGGCTGTGGGTGATCGACGAACTTCACGCTGTGGACCCGATCCTCGGCGGCACGGTGCGCAGCGCGCTCGGACTCCTGCTGCCCATACCGCTGATTGTGGGCATCACGAGGTTCCTGTCGGGACTCCTGTTGCGGGTGCGGCGGACCGACATCATCAGTTATGCCATGATGGCGGGCATCAGCATGAGTGTGGTGTCCGTGTTCCTGTTCCTTCCGACGCCGACCGTTCAGGCCGATCCCATTCTGCTGCCGGTGGCCGCGACCTACTTCGGCGTCCTGACGGAACTGGCCGTGATCATCTACGGCTACCGGCGATTCGTTCGGAGATCACTGCGGAGGGGCGGGAGCACGGAAGTGGAGCGAGCGGCTGGACAGGATGCGGCCGGGCAGGATGCAGTGGGCGAACCGGTCTCCAGGAGACAACATCCGCTGACCGCGGCCTATGTGTTGCGGTTCTACTGGCCCCTGGCCGTAACGATCGGCATTCAGGCCTTGAGCCGGCCCATCATCAACCTGTTCGTCGCCCGGGGCGCGGACGGCACGGAATCCCTGGCCGTGCTCACCATCGTGTACGCCCTCGCGCATCTGCCCTACGGGTGGCTGAACGAACTCAAGAACCTGCCGCCCGCCTTTCAGCGGCAGGATCCGGAAGGCCGGATCATCCGCCGGTTCACGGCCATCTGTGGTCTGATTTCCTTTGGGACGATGGTCCTGATGTTCTGGACCCCGATGAGGTTTTTCCTGCTTGAGACGCTGATCGGCGTGGATCACGATTTCGCCGTGCGCTGCACCGTGCCGCTGATCATCTTCTCCTTCTTTCCCCTCGCCGTCACGATCCGGTCCTATCTCCACGGGATCGCGCTGCGGGACCTCCGGACGGGCGCCATCGCACCGAGCGGCCCCGCCCGGGCCGGCGCGATCGTCATCGTCGTGAACGTACTCGCGCTCTTCGACCTGCACGGGGCGATCCGCGGCGTGGCGGCCCTCTACAGTGGTTTCGTCACGGAAACGATCGTGGTGCGGTGGCGCATGGGCAGAAGCCGCGGCTAGCTGGCGGTCTCCCTCCAGCCCTTCGTGATGTCCAGAAAGGCGTCGATGTCCTGCTCGTTGTTGAACATGGCGGGACCCACGCGGATCTGGGTGTTGTTCTCCCGGAAGGACAACCAGACGCTCGCGTCGTTGAGCTGCTTTTCGATCACCTCCTGATCGGCGCCGTGGTTGAAGGACACGATGGCGGACTGGTTGCCGGGCGGCGTGAAGACCTCGAACCCCTGCTCGGTCAATCCGGCGTGCAGGCGGTGCGCCAGGGCGACCGTGTGCTGTTCGATTCGGTCGGTTCCCACGTTAAGCAGGTAATCCAGCGACCCGGAAAGCTGGTAGATCGCCGCGAAGGCCGGCGTGGCGTATCCGAACTTCCTGGCGTCGGTATATAGCGTGTACTGGTAGTCGGGCAGCCTTTCGTCCACCATTCTCCATCCCAGGCGGTCGGGTTTCACCACGTCCATTACCGATTCCCGCACGTAAAACGGCGCCACGCCGAAACCGCCGAGGAGCCACTTGTAGGATCCCGTAGTGAGGAAATCGACCCCGGTCGGTCCGACGTCGAGATCGACCATGCCCACGCCCTGTACGGCGTCCGCATACAGGTAGGCGCCCTGGGCGTGAGCCACGTCCGCCAGGGCTTTCAGATCGTGGCGATAGCCGTTCCGGTTGGATATCCAGGCCACGGAGACCAGCTTCGTGTTCTCGTCCACCATCTCGGCGAAGGAATCGGGCGAAGCCACGCCGTCCACGTTCCGGACGATACGCGTTTCGATGCCCAGGGTCTCGGCAAGTTGACTGTACATCACGAGCGAAGTCATGTAGTGTAGATCGTCGATCACCACGTTGTCCCCGGCCTTCAGGTCCAGGGAGTTGACCACGATGTTCTCGCCTTCGCTGGTGGACGACACCAGGCCGATCTCCCCGATCCGGGCCCGTATGAGGCGCGAAAACTTCTCCCGCACGGCTTCCTCTTCATCGAGCATGGCGCGCAAATGGACCGGATCGCGGGACTTGGCCGCGAGGAACTCGATAGTCTTGTCCACCGCAGGCTGGGGCGACGGACCGATGTACGGTGTATTCAGGTACAGGTTATCGCCGGCGACCGGAAAATCCGCGCGAACGCCCAGCGGATCGTCGCCGGTGGGAGGCGCGGCGCTGACATCCGCCGGGGCCTGGTTCGATTCGTCGCTGCATGCGAGTCCGGCGGCGCCGGCGAGGGCGGCCGTGGACACGACGCCCATGAACTCCCGTCTCGATACGGACATGAGTTGCTCCTTGTTGTATTTCCATGTTGATTGATGATTTTGTGCTGGGAATGGCGTACGAGGACGGTACAGGATCCGGTGCCCGGCGTCAAGGAAAGTTCACCGGCCGGCGCCGGTCGAAATCCCTTGACGGTACGCGCCATATGGCATAGTCTGGCAGGAATTCCAATTACCTCGATTCTTCCTGCTATAAAGCCAGTTCTGATCATACAGGGTTCAAGTCGGAACCCTTGTCTCGTGACCGTTTTTAACGGATGCTGTCATAGGAGACCGAAGCATGTCCTTTCGCCTCGCTATTCCAATAATTGGCCTGTTGCTCGCCGTACCGTTGCTCGCAGCACCCCTCCAAGCCCAGGAAGCCGATCCGCCCTTCGGCGATCCGGAGTTCATCTCGCCCGACGCACGCCTGGAGATGGTGTTCAACGAGGGTCTCGCCCTGACCGAAAGTCCCGCCGAGGGCCCGGACGGGATGATCTACTTCAGCGACATCACCTTCACCACGTCGGCGGGTGCGGACGGCATCGAGGCCGGCCACATCTGGCGGTACGACCCCGATACGGGCGAGACCACCATATTCCGGTCGCCCAGCGGGATGTCCAACGGCCTCAAATTTGACGCCCAGGACCGGCTCATCGCCGCGGAGGGCGCCGACCAAGGCGGACGGCGGGTAACGCGGACGGACATGGAGACGGGCAAGGCCTACATCATCGCCCACGAGTATGAAGGGCGGCCCTTCAACGCCCCGAATGACGTAGCCATCGACGAGCAGGGACGGGTCTACTTCAGCGATCCCAAGTACATCGGCAACGAATCGGTGGAACAACCCGTAATGGCCGTGTACCGCATCGATACGGACGGGTCGATCCACCGGATCATCACCGACGCGGGCAAGCCGAACGGCGTGGTGGTCTCTCCCGACCAGCAGACTCTCTACGTGGTCAGCAACGACAACGGTTCCATCGACCTGGGCAAGATCACCCTCGACATCCCCGTGCACAAGGGACGCATGGCCCTGCTGGCCTACGACCTGCACGAGGACGGGTCCGCCACGTTCCGGAGCGTTCTCGTGGACTACCTGCCCGACGACGGGCCCGACGGCCTGGTCGTCGACGTCGAAGGCAACCTGTACGTGTCCGAGCGCGACATGACCCGGCCGGGCATCGCCATACGCGCGCCGGACGGGACCGAAAAGGCCTTCATCCCCACCGGCGTGCTGCCTACCAACGTGGGCTTCGGCCGCGGCGAGAACAGCAAGATCCTGTACATCACCGCGGGTACCGGGCTCTACCGGATCCCCGTGATGAAGGACGGCTACCATCTTCCACGGTAGCAAATGCGGGAATCGGCGCGGCTACCCAACGATCCACGACCTCGTCGGACCGGCTTGTTGACCATCCGAACCATCACCAGGCCGGTCCGGCACCTTGCCCCACGCGTCCCGGACCCATGTCCTTTCTAGACTGGACCATCGTCTTTCTCGTCAACGGCGGCATCGTCCTGTACGGCCTGCTGGCCTTCCGCGAGAAAGGCGAGAGCTTCGACTGGTACCTGGCGGCCAAGTCCATGCCCTGGTGGGCCATTGGTCTGTCCGCCTTCGGCACCGCCGTGGACAGCGGCGACTACGTGGCCATCGCCGGCGGCTCGTACCAGTTCGGCCTCTCCCAGCTATCCCAGTGGTGGCTCGGGATCGCCATCGGCTGGTTCGTGCTTGCCTTCTTCGTCATCCTGCCCATGTACCGGTCGGGCGTCTTCACCAACGCCGAGTGGCTGGAGTACCGCTTCGGGCCGTCCGTCCGCATCATGGCGGTCCTCATCAACATCCAGTCCCGCACCAACGTCCTCGCCAACATCTTCTTCTCCATGTACCTGGTACTGAGCGTCCTCGCCGGGTTCTCCACGACCGCCAGCTGGTTCGTCGTGGTGGCGGTGGCCGCGTCCGCGACCCTCTATGTGGTGCGCGGCGGCCTGCAGGCGGGGGTGTTTACCGACGCCGTCCAGGGCGTGGCCATGATCATCGGATCCTTCGTGCTCTGGATCGTGGTCTGGGTCCGGGGCGGCGGATGGTCGGGGTTGAACGAGCGCCTTGCCGCCGTGGACCCCGGACTGCCCGACGTCATGCTCCACGTGGGCGGTTACGCGCCGCCCGGTGTCCCCGCGGTCGTGGTCATCCTCAGCTTCATCGTTGTGCTGACCATGTACGCCGTCATCAACCAGTACGAGGCGATCCGGTTCCTGGGCGCCCGGTCGGAGTGGGATTTCAAGATGGCCGCCGTAGTGGCCAGCACGGCCACGGCCGTGTGTCTCTGGTTCAACATCACCATGGGCCCCATGGCCCGGGCGGATTTCCCCGCACTGGAAACCATCGACCAGGCCTATCCCCTGATGATCCAGGCCTACCTGCCCCACGGGCTCATCGGGATCGTCGTGGCGGGGCTCATCGCGGGCGGGTATTCCACCTTCGACTCCATCGGCATCGGCATATCTAGCCTCTTCGTCCGCGACATCTACGCCCGGTTCATCGTGAAGCGCGCGTCGGACGCCCACTATACCCGCGTGGGCCGCATCACGGCTCCTTTCATCATGGCCCTGGGATTCGCCTACGTGCCCTTCATCCAGGAGGGCATGCTGGCCTTCTATCTTCGGCTGGCCGGCGCCATCGCGGTACCTCTCATGACAGTCATCCTGATGGGGGTGTTCACCCGCGTGCACCGCTCGGCCGGCATCGTGGGCCTGCTCGTCGGACTGGCCTACGGCGTGACGGCCATTTTGGGCGAAAGCCTGGAATGGGGCCTGCCGGTCTGGTATACCAACACGTGGTGGACTTACCTGTGGAACATCGTGCTGCCCGCCGGCGGCATGCTGGTCGCGTCGGCGCTGATCACGCTCCGGCGCGGTCCTATGTCCGACGAGGACCTGGAAGGACTCGTCTACGCACGGGAAAACGACATCCCCTCGGTGCGCAACCGCATGGCCCACCGGCTGAAAGCCCTTGAAGGCACCTGGCTGCAGAAGACCCTGGCCGAGATGCCTGTTCGGGGGGCCTATCCCTTTAAGCTGCCGCCCGGAGGATTGCCGCTGTTCCGCAGACCCGGTGTATTGGCCCTGGGCTACCTGGCGATTGCGTCGGGCTTGCTGTTCGGGGTGCTTTGGTAGTACTCCTGCCGTAGTTGTACACATCCAGATAAACTTGATAATTGAGCTACAGCCTACCTTCTGTTTGAACTGTGTCCCGCAACTTAAACCGGTTACATTGAGTCTTAATACCAGATCCTCGGGGCCCTGAATCCGGGAACTGTATCCTGAAACCGTACAACCCTTCTTTAACAACGGGAGTGATTCTTGCTTAAAAACTACATGACTGTCGTATTAAGACATCTGCTGAAATACAAGGGCTATTCGGCGATCAACGTCCTGGGGCTGGCCATCGGTATGGCCAGCTGTGTGCTGATCATGCTCTACGTGCAGGACGAACTCAGCTACGACGGGTTTCATGAAAAGAGCGACCGGATATACCGTCTGGTGGAATCGGCGACGGTGGCGGGCAGGCCTGTCGAGGCCGCGGTCACGCCCCCGCCCTGGGCTCCGGCACTCGCGACGGACTATCCTGGGATCGAAGCGTACACCCGGATCAAGCCGCCGAATTCCCGCTGGCTGATCCGGTATGATGACAAGCGGTTCTACGAGCGGTACTTCATTTTCGCGGATTCATCGGTTTTCGATGTTTTCACGCTCCCTCTCGTCCAGGGCAAAGCCGAAACGGCCTTGGCCGAACCTCATACCGTGGTACTGTCGCAATCCATGGCGGACAAGTACTTCGGGAATGAAAATCCGATCGGCAAGGTGATTACCGGGGATGGCCGCTATGAGTTTACGATCACAGGCATCATGAAGGACATGCCGGCGAACTCGCACTTCCACGCCGACTTCCTGGCTTCCTACGCCTCGCTGGCGCCACACAGGCTTTACGGTGAGCCTTCCTCGATGCAGGGGAACGCATTCAACCATACGCTGTACACCTATTTTCTGCTGGAAGACGGTTACGGGCCCGAAACCCTTGAAAGAGAACTCCCCGGTTTTCTGGACAGATACCTGGGTGAATTGTTGCAATCCATCGGCATTGTGGCCACACCCTACCTGCAGCCAATCACGGATATCCATCTGCATTCCCGCCTGGAAGGTGAAATCGCGCCAAACAGCGATATCCGTTACGTGTACATCTTCTCTTCGCTGGCCGTGTTTCTCCTCCTGATCGCATGCGTCAATTTCATGAACCTGTCCACGGCCCGTTCCGCCCGCAGGGCACAGGAAGTGGGCATTCGAAAAGTTCTCGGCGCCCAGCGGCAACAACTGATCAAGCAGTTCGTGGGAGAATCCGTACTGTATGCCGTGATCGCGCTCGTCTTTGCGCTGGGACTGGTTCACCTGCTTCTGCCGCAGTTCAACGCGCTTTCCGGCAAGTCGCTGGTGATGGACTACCATTCCACGTGGCTGGCGCCTGTGCTGGTGGGCATCGCCCTGTTTACGGGCATCGTCGCGGGAGGCTATCCCGCCTTCGTCCTCTCTTCCTTCAGGCCGGTGGCCGTGCTGACGGGCGCGCTGAAAGCGGGCGCTTCCGGTTCACTGCTGCGAAAGGTACTGATCTCTTTCCAGTTTATCGTCTCCATCGTCATGATCGTCGGAACGGTCGTGATCCACGATCAGTTAGCGTATATGCAGAACAAGAAACTGGGCTTCGACAAAGATCACCTGGTGGTCGTTCGTTTGCCGGATGAAGATGCCATCAAGGGGTATCCGGCCTACAAAAACGAAGCCCTGCAGTATCCTGAAATCGTGAACGTGAGTTCTGCGACCAGCGTGCCCGGCAGTCCGCCCAGTCTCAATCTGGTTACGCCGGAAGGCGTGCAGGAGGATGAGAGTCCGCTTTACCAGATGATCTGGACGGACTACGACTTTGTGGAAACCATGGATATCAATTTGGTGTCGGGCCGGTCGTTTTCCCGTGAATTCGGCTCGGACTCCACCGCCTGCCTGATCAACGAAGCAGCCGTGCGCGCCCTGGGTTGGGAGAACCCTATCGGCAAGACCTACAGGATTACGGGCGCTTCCGACGACGAGCCTATGCTGAGCGTCATCGGCGTCATGGAGGATTTCCACAACCAGTCGTTGCACCAGCCCATCGAACCGCTGATGATACAGGTGATCCAGGAACCATCCGCGTTCATGGTAATACGGATACAGGGAAGCAACGGTTCACGCGGACTGGAGGTGATTCAGGAACAGTGGCGACGGATCTATCCCGGCCATCCCGCCATGGAGTATACCTTTCTCGAAGAAGACCTGGAGCAGCTCTACCAGGCCGAACAACGATTGAGTTCCGTGTTCGTTGCCGGCGCCGTCCTTTCCATACTCATCGCCTGCCTGGGACTGTTGGGCCTCTCGTCCTTCATGGCCGAACAGCGGACCCGGGAGATCGGGGTTCGCAAGGTCCTCGGCGCCACGATTACCAACGTGATCCTGCTGTTGTCCAGGGACTTTACGAAGCTGGTCCTGCTGGCATTCGTAGTCGGCGCGCCGACGAGTTACTATGTCATACAGGCCTGGCTCGAGGGTTTCCCCTACCGTATCGAGCCGGGACCGGAGGTGTTCTTCTTAGCGGGCCTCGCCGCGTTGTTGATTGCCTGGCTGACCGTTGGATACCAGGCTTTTAAAGCCGCGACCGCTAACCCGGCGGACGCGGTTCACGCAGAGTGAGATGTAACCCGATGACTCGTTTCCGGCGTAACGATCCCGGGGCAATACGGTCGTAGCTTCGGCGTTGCTTTTGGGGTGGTTTGGTGATACAATAAGCCCCATGATCCGAAACTACCTGACCGTCGCCTTACGAAACCTGCTCAGGCACAAGGGTTATTCGGCCATCAACGTCCTCGGGCTGGCCATCGGCATGGCAAGCTGCGTGCTGATCCTGCTCTACGTGCAGGACGAACTCGCCTTCGACCAGCATCATGAGAAAAAAGACCGGATCTACCGCATCGCGGAATCCGCCACGATCACGGGCCGGGCGATCGAAGCGGCCGTCACGCCCCCGCCTTGGGCGCCGGTCCTCGCGCGGGACTATCCGGAAATCGAGTCCTACACCCGGATCAAGCCACCGGGATCCCGCTGGCTCATCCGGTACGAGGAGAATCGATTCTACGAGCGGTACTTCATTTTCGCGGACTCGTCGGTCTTCGACATCTTCACCATCCCCCTCGTACAGGGCAACCCCGCGACCGCCCTGGTCGAACCGCATACCGTGGTGCTGTCCGAGTCCATGGCCGACAAGTACTTCGGAGACGAGAACCCGATCGGGAATGTGATCACGGGGGACGACCTCTACGAATTCACCGTGACGGGCATCATGGGGGACATGCCGCGGACTTCCCACTTCCATTTCGATTTCCTGGCTTCCTTCGCCACGCTGGCGCCGAACCAACTTTACTACAGCGATCCGGACGACATTCAGAATGGCGGGTTCAACCACGACCTGTACACCTATCTGCTGCTTCGGGAAGGCGCCACGCGCGAGGAAATGGAATCCAGGTTCCGCCCGTTCCTGGACAAGTACCTCGGTGAAGTGCTCCAATCCGCAGGCATTGAAGCCAACCCCTACCTGCAGCCGCTCACGGAGATCTACCTCCATTCCAACATCGAAGCCGAGCTGCGGCCCAACAGCGATATCCGCTATGTCTATATCTTCACGTCCCTGGCCGTCTTCATTCTCGTCATCGCCTGCGTAAATTTCATGAACCTGTCCACCGCCCGGTCCGCCCGCAGGGCGCAGGAGGTCGGGATCCGGAAGGTCCTGGGCGCCCAGCGTATCCAGCTGATCCGGCAGTTCATCGGCGAATCGGTACTGCTCGCGCTGCTCGCGCTGGTCATCGCCCTCGCGCTGGTGCACCTGCTGCTTCCGCAATTCAACCTGCTGTCCGGCAAGGACCTGGTCATGGACTACGGGTCGACCTGGCTGGTTCCGGCCCTGGCGGCCATCACGCTTTTCGTGGGTTTCGCCGCCGGCGGATATCCCGCGTTCCTGCTCTCTTCCTTCAGGCCGGTGGCCGTGCTGACCGGCGCGCTGAAAAGCGGCGCCTCCCATTCGATCCTCAGGAAGGTGCTGATCACCTTCCAGTTCAGCGTATCGATCCTCATGATGGTGGGCACGGGAGTGGTCCTCAGCCAGCTGGAGTTCATGCAGAACAAGCGGCTGGGATTCGAAAGCGAGCACCTGGCGGTCGTCCGCATGCCGGATGAAGCGGCCCTCAGAGGATATGGGGCCTACAAGAACGCGGTGCTGCAGTATCCCGAGATCCTGAAGGTGAGCACTTCGAGCAGCGTACCGGGCGCGCAGACCAGCCTGAACCTGTTGACGCCCGAGGGGATGCCGCCCGACCAGAGCCCGGTATTCCAGACGATCTGGGGAGATTTCGACTTCGCGGAAACCATGGCGTTCGAGCTGGCCGCGGGACGTACGTTTGACACCGCCTTCGCCACCGATTCATCGGCCTGTCTGATCAACGAGACCGCGGTTCGAGCCCTGGGTTGGGAAGAGCCGATCGACAAGACCTTCCGGTTCGCGGGTTCACCGGAAACCGCCCCGTCGCACCGGGTGATCGGCGTCATGAGGGACTTCCACCAGCACTCGCTGCGCCAACCCATTGAACCCCTCATGATCCTGTTCAACGCGCCCGGTCCGTACTTGGTCATCCGGATGCGGGGAGAGGACCCACGGCGGGGCATGGAGATCCTGCAGGACCAGTGGCGGCAGACCTATCCGAACCACCCGGCCATGGAGATCTCGTTTCTCGACGCGAACCTCGAGCAACTGTACTCCGCCGAAGAACGGCTGGGCAGCGTCTTCATCGCCGGCGCCGCGCTTTCCATGCTGATCGCCTGCCTGGGTCTCCTGGGCCTTTCGTCCTACATGGCCGAACAGCGGACCCGGGAGATCGGGATCCGCAAGGTACTCGGCGCAACGATATCGAACGTGATCGTGCTATTGTCCGGGGACTTTACGAAACTGGTCCTGCTGGCCTTCGTGATCGGCGCCCCCGTGGGATACCTGGCCATGGGTGCTTGGCTCGAGGACTTCCCTTACCGCGTCGAACTGGGTTTCGGCGTTTTCGTACTGGCCGGTCTGGTCGCGCTGATCATTTCCTGGCTGACGGTGGGATACCAGGCGTTCAAGGCGGCCACGGCCAACCCGGCGGACGCGGTGCATGGGGAGTGAGGGGGATTGCCTCTAACTGCTCACCAGCACCTTCTTCAGCGCCGCGATGAAGGCCTCGTTCTCCTCGGGCAGGCCGGCGGTGACGCGGATCCAGCCTTCGATATTCCAGCGCGCCCTCGCGTTGCCCACCAGGACGTTGTGTTCCTCGCGCAGCCGGCGGACGAGTTCATCCACGTCCGTCTTCATGTTCATCATTACGAAACTCGACTCGCTCGGCGCGTATTCGATGCCCATGGCGTCCAGCTGCTCGTAGAAATAGCGTTTCCCCCGGCTCACCAGTTCCTGTGACCGACGCAGGTGATTCGTATCGTCGAGGGCCGCCGATGCAGCGTGCGTGGACAGCAGAGTGAGCGTGTTAGCCCGGTGGCGGCCGATCCGCTCGATCACCTCCGGTTGGGCGACTGCGTATCCCACCCGCATGCCAGCCATGCCGAAGACCTTGGAAAAGGTGCGCGTCACGATGACGTTCGGGTGATCCGCGACCAGCGACGCCGCGCCTTCGCGGTCTGCCTCGTTCTCCGCGAATTCGATATAGGCTTCATCGACGAGGACCAGCGCGCGCGCGGGGATCGATTCGACGAAGGGCCTTAACTGCGACATGGGGGTCAACTGGCCCGTGGGATTGCCGGGAGTGGTCACAACGACCATGGCGGTCCGGTCAGTCACGGCCGCGCTGAGACCGTCCAGATCGGGTTTCATCCCTTCCAGCAAGGGAACCCGGACCGGTTCCGCGTTGGCCACGCCGGCGAATCGGGTGATGAAACCGAAGCCTGGCAGGCTTTCCACGACCTCCGTGCCCTCGCGAACGTAAGCGTGACCGATGGCGAACAGCAGATCCGACGACCCGGCGCCCACCGCGATCCACGCGTCTGGTACCGGGGCGAAGGGACTGTCCGTCCACTCCACCACGGGTACGCCGTGCCGGCGGGCGAGCTTGCCCAGCAGGTCCGGGTTCTGGCCGTACCGGTTGATGCTGGTCACCAGGGACAGCACCGCCTCGACGGCACGGGGAGACGGCCCCAGGGCGTTCTCGTTGGCGTCGATGCGCACCAGGCCCGGGGGCACCCCCCAGCCACGTACGGAAGGACCGCCCACCATCTGGGCCGCGGCCTCGTAACTGCCAAACGAAATCGCACCGGCACCCGCAAGAGCCCCTTTCAGGAATCCCCGGCGCGAAAACCCTGGTCTGGACCGTGATTGCCCCGGCCTGGGTGACGAAAGCCCCGGCCTGGCCGTGGTACTTGCTTCTTTTCTGTCGGACATTGGAACACTCCTTCTCCGATTGTCGAGTTTTCGGAATTTCGATTCGCCGTATACACCGATTGATTACATGTTATACCGTCATGATACAACGTCGCAAAACGGATGGGAAGATCAATTGCGTCGACCCTGACGCCCCAGGACCTTGACGCACGCCGACGTTGGCGCTCTCACCGACCTTAACGTGCGCTCCGACCTTGACGATCTCCCGGACCTCCCGTAGATTTATGGCACGCCACACGCGTAGTCCATCCCCCTAGAAGGAGACCGCGATCTTCAGCCAGTTCCACCCCGTATCAACTGAAACCCACCTCCTGCTGGACCGGTTGCTCTCCGAACGCATCCTCATTTTCGACGGCGCCATGGGGTCGGTCCTCCAGGGCCATGCGCTCGACGAGGCCGATTTCCGCGGAACCACGTTCAAAGACCACCCCGTTTCGTTGCGGGGCGACCTCGATCTGCTGTCGATCACGCAGCCGGACCTCATCGAAGAGGTCCACCGACAGTACCTGGACGCCGGCGCCGACATCATCGAGACCAACACCTTCAATGCCACGGCGATCTCGCAGGCCGACTATGGCCTGCAGGACCGGGTTTACGACATCAACGTGGCGGCAGCGAAAATCGCGAAACGGACCGCCGTGGCCGCCATGGCCGCCGATCCGGAGAGGCCGCGCTTCGTGGCCGGCGCCCTGGGGCCCACCACCCGGTCGGCTTCCGTCGCCTCCGACGTGAGCGACCCGGCTTTCCGGTCCGTTACCTTCGACGAACTGGCCGCCGCCTACCGAGAGCAGGCCCGGGCACTCCTCGACGGTGGCGTGGACCTGCTTCTGGTCGAGACCCAGATCGATACCCTCAACCTGAAGGCCGCGCTGTTCGCCATCAACACCCTGTTCGACGAAGGGACGCGCCGCGTACCCCTCATGGCCTCGTTCTGCATCGTCGACGCCAGCGGCCGTACGCTGTCGGGCCAGACGGTGGAGGCCTGCTGGACGTCCATACGCCACGGGGACCTGTACAGCGTGGGGATCAACTGCGCTCTGGGCGCCACCGAACTGCGGCCCTACATCGAAGAACTGTCGGCCATCGCGAACCTCCCGGTTACCTGCTATCCGAACGCGGGGCTCCCGAACGAACTGGGCGGTTACGACGACACCCCGGACCACATGGCCGAGTTGCTGGGAGGCTTCGCCGAAGAAGGCTGGCTCAACATGGTCGGCGGATGCTGCGGCACGACCCCCGCGCACATCGCCGCGATCTCGGAGGCCGTAAAGCAGCGGGGGAAACTGCGGGTTCCCCACCCCGTCGAGCCCCTGTCCCGGTACAGCGGACTCGAAACCTTCACCGTCCGGCCTGACGGCAACTTCACCATGATCGGCGAACGGACGAACGTGACGGGTTCGCGGAAATTCGCCCGGCTGGTCCGTCAGGAGAAATACGAGGAAGCCCTGGGGGTGGCCCGGCAGCAGATCGAGGGCGGGGCGAACATCATCGACGTGAACATGGACGAGGGCCTGCTCGACAGCGAACGGGCCATGACCACCTTCCTGAACCTGATCGCGTCCGAACCCGACATCGCCGCAACGCCCGTCATGATCGACAGCTCGAGCTGGCCGGTGATCGAAGCGGGCCTGAAATGCGTTCAGGGCAAGAGCATCGCCAATTCCATCAGCCTGAAGGAGGGCAAGGAGGTCTTCAAGACCCAGGCCCGCGTGGCGAAACGGTACGGAGCCGCCGTGGTGGTGATGGCCTTCGACGAGGACGGGCAGGCCACGGATACGGACCGCAAGGTGGAGATCCTGAGCCGTTCCTACCGGATCCTCACCGAAGAGATCGGCATGGACCCCACGGATGTCATCTTCGACCCCAACATCCTCACCGTCGCCACGGGCATCGAGGAACACGACGACTACGCCGTCAACTTCATCGAGGCCGTCCGCCGGCTGAAGGAGCGGCACCCCCTCGCCCGGGTCAGCGGCGGCGTGAGCAACATCTCCTTCTCCTTTCGCGGCAACGACCATATCCGGGAGGCGATGCACGCCGCCTTCCTGTACCACGCCATCCAGGCCGGCCTGGACATGGGCATCGTCAACGCGGGACAACTGGCGATCTACGAGGACATCGAACACGATACGCTGGCCATGGTGGAAGACGTCCTGCTGAACCGCCGGCCCGATGCCACCGAACGGTTGCTGGAATTCGCGGCATCACGTAGAGGTGACGCGGCCGAACGGGTGCGCAGGGACGAAGACTGGCGCAACGACAGCCTGGAAGAACGCATCTCCCACGCCCTGGTCAGCGGTATCGCCGACCACGTCGAGGCGGACATGGACGAGGCGCTGCAGCGCTACGACCGTCCACTTCACATTATCGAGGGGCCCCTGATGGCCGGGATGTCCATCGTCGGCGATCTCTTCCAGGAGGGAAAGATGTTCCTGCCCCAGGTGGTCAAGAGCGCGCGGGTCATGAAAAAGGCCGTGGCCCACCTGGTGCCGCACATGGAAGCCGAGCACGGTGACGGCGGGGAGAGACAGTACCAGGGGACCATCCTCCTGGCCACGGTGAAGGGGGACGTGCACGACATCGGCAAGAACATCGTGGGCGTGGTCCTGGGATGCAACAACTACCGCATCATCGACCTGGGCGTCATGGTACCGGCGGAGAAGATCATCGGTACGGCCGTAGACGAAGGCGTCGACCTCATCGGATTGAGCGGGCTGATCACCCCGTCCCTCCACGAGATGATCCACGTGGCCCGCGAGGTTGAGCGCAACGGCTTCGAACTGCCCCTGCTCATCGGCGGCGCCACGACGAGCCGCAGGCACACGGCCATCAAGATCGAGCCGGCCTATCACGGGCCAACCGTGCACGTGACGGACGCGTCGCGGGCCGTGGAAGTCGTCGGCAGCCTCCTCAGCGACGATTTGAGGACAGGCTACGTCCGGGGCGTCCGGGAAGACTATCAGCATATCCGAGAAACCTACGAAAGTCGCACGCCACGCGCACCCCTCGTACCCTTCGCCGAGGCGAGCGCGCGGCGGCCGGTCCTCGAGTGGTCTGCAGCGACCATCGCGGTACCCGAATTCACCGGGGTCCGCGTCGACGACGACTATCCGCTGGAGGAACTCGTACCCTTTATCGACTGGACGCCCTTCTTCGGTGCGTGGGAGTTAAGGGGGCGTTATCCCGCCCTCCTGGAGGACGAGAAGGTCGGCGAGGAGGCGCGGAAGCTCTTTGAAGACGCAAGGAACCTGCTGGATGAGATCGTGGAGGGAGGATTGTTGCGGGCCCGGTCCGCGTGGGGATTCTTCCCCGCCCATTCCACCGGAAACGACATCGTGCTTTTCGACGATGCCGCGCGGTCGGAGGCGCTCGCGACCTTCCCCATGCTGCGCCAGCAGCGGCCCCGGTCGGCGGACGGACCCTGCCTCGCGCTTTCCGATTTCGTGAGTCCCAAGGGCACGGAGGACTACATCGGCGCCTTCGCGGTCACCGCCGGCATCGGTCTCGACGCATTGGTCAGGCGGTACGAGACCGATCACGACGACTACCGCGCCATCATGGTCAAGGCGCTCGCCGATCGGCTGGCCGAAGCATTGGCGGAGCACACCCATCAGCGGGCCCGCCGCGCCTGGGGTTACGGGCGGAACGAGGACCTTACGGGAGAAGACCTGATCCGGGAGAAATACCGCGGGATCCGGCCGGCGCCGGGATATCCGGCCTGCCCCGACCACACCGAAAAACGCCGGCTCTTCGACCTGCTGCAGGCCGAGGAAATGATCGGCGTCACGCTGACCGAAAGCTACGCCATGGATCCGCCGCCGTCCGTGGCCGGCCTATATTTCGGCCATCCCGAGGCCCGGTACTTCAACGTGGGAAAAATTGGACGGGACCAGGTGGAGGACTACGCCCGGCGCAAGCGGATGACGGTGGAATCCATCGAACGGTGGCTCGCGCCCAACCTGGATTACGAGCCGGCGGATGGTGCCGCCGCGATTCCGGCCCCATAGCTCACGACGTGGGTTCCCATAGTTCGATCGCGTTTCCTTCGGGGTCATGTATGCGGGCGAAGCGGCCGATGCCCTCCATCTCGATTTCGTGGCTGACCACGATATCCGCGGACTTCAGTTGCGTGATCATCGCGTCCAAATCAGCCACGCGGAAATTCAGCATGAATGACTTATCCGGCGCGAAATAGTCCGTATCGGCATCGAAGGGTGAGAAAACCGTCACACCGGACTCGGTTACCCAGGGCGCCGTCTCCATGTCTGTCGGAGCGGGATTGATGCCAAGATGATCCAGATACCATTTCGCAAGTCCTTCTGCGTCCTTTGCCCGAAAGAAGAACCCGCCGAATCCCTGAACTCTTTGCACGCTACGTCCTTTCGATGATGGTCTGGTCGACCTCTTCTCTTCTCGCCAACTACCTGCTTAACACCGCCGTGCCCCACGTGCTGGGGTCCACGTGGACGCGCAGGTCCCGCCCGGCGCTCCACCACTGGGCGGGATACTCCGAATTGTTGAGGAAATAGGTGAAGCCCAGCCGGGGGAACTCTTCCGGGTCGTATCCGCTGAGGGTTTCGGTCGGGAGGCACACCTCCAGGGTGTAACCGCGGTCCGTGATCAGGGACGCGATGGGTAGCGCTTCCGATTCCGGCATGTTCCACTTCTCGCGGGCGCGGTCGACCTGCGAGGGCTTGACCACGGGCCGGTCCCCGCGGTCGCCGCCCCCGGTGGGGAGGCAGTTGAACTGGTGGCAGTATCTTCCCGCCCGCCTGGCCGTCTTCACGTCGCGCGTGTCGAGCCAGACCTGAAAGCTGTCTCCGGTCCAATGCCGTCCGTAGTGGGACTGGACCGGCTTTCGCTTGCGCACGTCCACCGCGAAGTACAGCCCCTCGTCGTTCCAGGCCATGTAGACGTCCGCGGCTTTCGGCCGGTTCTCCAGGAAACCCAGGTCGGGTACCAGGTATTCGGTATCCCAGTCGTCGAGGACGCCATTGATCCGGGGCGCCTGCTCGCGGTATCTGCACTGGAAGGCGTAGGCGAAGTAGACTCGGTTGGGAATATCCAGCGGCATAGGCGTTCAGCGGTTGTAGTCCGTACCCTCAAGATCGAGCAGAAACGCCTTGACCTCCGGCCGGCCGCCGTAGCCTCCCAGGCGTCCGTCGCTGGTGATCACGCGGTGGCAGGGAACCAGGATGCCGATGTCGTTGCTGCTGTTGGCCTGACCCACCGCCCGGGCGGCCCGGGGCCTTCGAACCTGCTCGGCCACCCACTTGTAAGAACGCCACTGCCCGTATGGAATGGCCTGCTGCGCGGTCCAGACCTGCCGGGTAAAGGACGTGCCCCGCAGGAAATTCACCGGGAGGTCGAAATCCTTCAGTTTTCCTTCGAAATACCGCGTGATCTGGTCTACGACCGTGGTAAGCAATCCGTCGTCCGGGACGAAGGCGAGTTCCGCGTCGAAGCGGTTCAGCATGTCCGTCGCGAATGCCTCGTCCGTGACGCCGGAGGTAACCCGGCATACGCCCGCTTCACTGGCCGCCGCGTACATGGGGCCGAGCGGCGTGGGGAAGACCGTGTATTTCAATACCTGCTTCAATAGGGTCTGGACTATCCTACGATGTCGCGGTCCCGCAGGCCCTGGGCCAGCGCCTGCGCGATGACCTCGCTGCCTTCGATGGTGGGATGCCAGGTATCGGCGAAGTACCGTTCGCGTTCACCGTCCATCCCGGTAAAAGCGGCGTTGAGATCGATGAGGTCCGTATCCTCTTCCATGGCCAGCCGGCGGATCGAGCCATCGTAGATATCGTAGAGTTGCCTGAGGCGGTCGAGGTCGCCCCGGGCCATAAAGGACGGATACCGCATCTTGTCGAGGCTTTGCATGGACATCTCTGCGCCGTTACCGGATATGAGCGTCGGCAGGGTCGTCAGGACGACGCGGATCCGGTCGTGCTTCGCCGTCTGAATGAGGCGGCGCATATTGTACTCGTAATTCTCGGGCAGGAAGTCCTCGAGGTCGAAGGAGCCAATGGGCGGCGGCGTGTTCAGTTCCAGGATCTCCTTGGCTTCGTCCAGCAGTCTCAGGCCCGTGTTGCCACCGTTGCCGTAGTGCCAGTAAGACTGGGTCTTCCTGCGCATGTCGGGATAGTGCTTCGGGTTTCCCAGCCACATGTCGTTCCAGCCGATGTAGACGATCAGGATATCCGGTTCGAACGCCAGGAGCCTGGGAAGGCGCAACTGGGCGTTGATGGACGCGTGGTCTTCGACGCCGGCATTGATTACATGATGATCGCGTTCCAGGTCCATGTGGGCCAATTGCCGTTCCAGCTGGTAGGGATAGGGTGAATCATCCCCGGGCGCGCCGAAGGTGCAGGAGTCGCCGAGACACATGATCCGGACGGCTTCGGGATCCTTCCGTATCGGGAAGTCCGTCCCCCGGAACCCGTAGTCGTTGATCCGGATGCCGGCCACGCTGTATCCCGGCATCAGTTCCCAGCCGCTGCGGTTGTGAAACACGATGTAGGGATGGGCGCCGTCGTATTCCTCGTGGAACCAGCGGTCCCTGTTGTACGCGTGATCCTGCCGGCGGAGGTAGAACTCCGCACCCACGAGGGCGCCCACCGCGGCGCCGGCCATGGCGGCAAATGCGTAACGCTTCATACCCGTTCTCCGGCTGTGAAATTGAACTGCACCGTCCCCATTCACGTTACCGTCGCACTCCCCCTGAATCTAAGGGCACACAGGCCGAAATCGCAAGTGAAAACGCGTACCCGGTTTTGTTTGACGACAACGCCTTCGTTCCCTGTATAACCAATAGTGAAAGGTCTTGACGATGACCGGACCGACTTCCATATTCACAGGGTGGTTCCCAACCCGTTTACCACAGAACACCGGTCTTGCCGGTTCCGGTTCTCGTGATTACTCGCCAGCCTGGTTCTGTCGTTAGCACTCCGTCAGTTCGGATGGCTTTGATTTGATGGCATAATACGTGAAGAGGAGGTCCTATGGCTGATCGACACGATGAAGCCAGGCCCGATGAATCGTCCCATTCCGAAACGAAATCGGGGACCCGGTTCACGCGCCGTGGTTTTCTCAAGGGCGCGGGCGCGGGTGCGGTAACGGCTGCCGTAGCGCCGGCCATCCTGGTTTCAGAAGCCGGGACGGCGGCCGCCCAGGAAGCCGAGGGCGTCATGTCGGCGACCATAACGCTCGACGTGAACGGCCAGTCCCACAACGTCGAGGTGGAAGCGCGCACGACCCTGGCCGACGCGCTGCGGGACAGGCTGGAGATCACCGGTCCCAAAGTGGTCTGCGACAAGGGCGAGTGCGGGGCCTGCACCGTGGAGATGGACGGAAAGCTCGTCTTCAGCTGCATGACGCTGGCCATGGACGCCCAGGGCCGAAAGATCGAGACTGTGGAAGGCATGGCGGACGGCGACAGTCTGCATCCCATCCAGGAAGCCTTTGTCGAGAAAGACGCCCTGATGTGCGGATTCTGCACGCCGGGGTTCCTGATGTCCTCCAAGTCGTTGCTGGACGCCAACGACAACCCGACGCCGGAAGAGGTCCGGGAGGGTCTGTCCGGCAACATCTGTCGCTGCGGCACCTATCCCCACGTGTTCGAGGCCGTGATGAGCGCCGCCGAAAAGATGCGGAAGGGAGGGTGAGCCGATGCAGCAGAAGATGAAGACCGTCACGATCACCATCCAGGAAGACGGTGAACCCAGAGAAATAGAGATACAGGTCCCCGATACCGGCGAAGGCGGCTGGGGAGACCTCTCGAAGAACACCTATATCAACAAGCCCCACACCCGCGTGGACGCGGTCGACAAGGTCACCGGCCGCGCCAAGTACACCGCCGACATCAAGTTGCCCGGCCTGCTCTACGGTCGCATCCTGCGGTCGGCCCACCCCCGCGCCCGGATCAATCGCATCGATGCCACCCGGGCGATGGCGCTGCCCGGCGTGAGCGTGGTGGTGCTCCCCAACGACGACCCCGAGGTCTTCTCGCGGGAGTGCCGGTTCGCCGGACAGGAAATAGCGGCCGTGGCGGCAACGACGCCGGAGGTCGCCGAAGACGCGCTCCATGCCATCGACGTGGATTACGAGGTGCTGCCCTTTGTCGTGGACGAAGACGCGGCGCGGGACCCGGACGCGGCCCAGGTGCACAGCGACCGCGGTAACGTAGGTGAGCCCAGGGTCGGCGAGCAGGGCGACATCGCCGCGGGATTCGCCCAGGCCGACGTGACCCTCGAGGCCTCCTACCGGTGCCAGGTGCAGTCCCACATCGCGCTGGAGACCCACGGCAACGTGTGCCAGTGGGAAGGCGACAAGCTGACGGTCTGGGCCTCCACCCAGGGCGTATTCAGCGTGCGCGGCGAACTGGCCGGGCATTTCGGAATTCCCGAAACGAACGTCCGCGTGATCACGGAGTTCATGGGCGGCGGGTTCGGCGCCAAGTTCGGCGCCCGCAAGGAAGGCGTGATCTGCGCACTGCTCGCCCGGAAGGCCGGAGCCCCCGTGAAGCTGATGCTGACGCGCAAGGAAGAGCACCTGGCCACCGGGAACCGGCCCTCCGCCGTGCAGCATGTGAAGCTGGGCGCGACGAGCGACGGCAAGCTGGTCGCCTACGAGCGGTCCAACTACGGTACGCCCGGCGTCGCCGGCAGCGCCAACATTCCCGGGGCGCCGTACCTCTACGAGATCCCCAACTACCGCATCGAACAGACGAGCGTGTTCACCAACGCCGGGCCGATGGCCGCCCAGCGCGCGCCGGGACATCCCCAGGCGGCCTTCGCCATGGAATCCATGATGGACGAGATGGCCGAGGCGCTGGGCATGGACCCCATCGACATCCGCCAGATGAACGATCCGGATGAAGCGCGGCGCAACATGGTGGCCATGGGGGCGGAGCACATCGGATGGAAGACCCGCCGGAGCGCCACGCCCAATTCCCAGACCGGCCGGATCAAGACCGGCATGGGTGTGGGATCGTGCCGGTGGGGCGGCGGCGGCGGAAGGACGCAGGCCGAGTGTACCATCAATCCCGATGGGAGCGTGCAGGTGAAGTGCGGCACGCAGGACATCGGTACCGGGACGCTCACCCTGGTGCACATGGTCGCTGCGGAAGAGTTCGGGTTGAAGATGGAGGACATTACCGTCGGCATCGGCGACACGAACTACCCTTATTCGGGCGGAAGCGGCGGTAGCACAACGGCCGCGTCGGTATCGCCCGCCATCAAGGGTACGACGATGCTGGCGAAACTCGAACTGTTCAAGAAGATCGCGCCCAGGTTCGGCGTGGAACCGGGTGAACTCGTAGCCTCGGACGGCAACGTGTTCGTGGGCAGCGATCCTTCCAAGAGCATGACCTGGCAACAGGCGACGGCACAGCTCGGGGACGAACCCATATTCTTCCACGGCCAGTGGCTGCCCGGCTACTCGGACAGCGGCGTGCCCGGCGTGCACTTCGTCGAGGTCAGCGTCGACACCGAGACCGGCCTGGTGAAGGTCGACCGGGTCGTGGCCGTCCACAACAGCGGCATGATCCTGAACCCGCTCACCTGGGCGAGCCAGGTGAACGGCGGCGTCCTGATGGGTATCGGATACGGCATGTACGAGAACCGCATCATGGACCCCGCGACGGGCTACATGGTCAACGCCAACCTGGAAGACTACAAGGTCATGGGCTCCACGGACATCCCTGAAATCGAAATCCTCAGGTACGACGAACCGGAACGGGGCGTCATCGGCATCGGCGAACCCGCGACGATCCCGACCCCCGCCTCCATCGCCAACGCCATCTACAACGCCTGCGGCGCCCGGATACGGGAGATGCCGTTCACCCCCGACAAAGTGCTCAGCGCGCTGGCCGCAGTGAAGGAGGGCTGACCCATGCAGAACTTTTCCTACGTCAATGCGACGTCGATAGAGCAGGTGCCTTCCCTTCTGGGACGTAGCTGGGACGACGCGGTGGTCATGGCAGGCGGAACGGACCTGGTCGGCGAGATGAAGGACTACGCCGCCGTTCCGAAACGCGTGGTCAACCTCAAGTCCATCGAAGGGCTCGACTACATCCGGCAGGATGACGCCGGGATGCGTATCGGCGCGCTGACCACGCTGACGGACGTGTTGGAAAACAGCGCCGTGTCGCAGGATTTGCCGGTGCTGCACCAGGCGGTATCCGTCATCGCCTCGCCGCAGATCCGCAACATGGCCACACTGGCCGGGAACATCCTGCAACGGCCGCGGTGCTGGTATTACCGCAGCGAGGACTTTCCGTGCCTCAAGAAGGGCGGCGCAAGGTGCTACGCGGTGGGCGGAGTCAATACCTACCACGCGATCTTCGGGTCCGGACCGAGCTACATCGTCCATCCCTCCGACGCGGCCCCGGCGCTCATGGCCCTGGGTGCCACGGTGAACATACACGGTCCCCGTGGCGCGAACGAAGTCGTCCTGGACGATTTCTTCACCATGCCCGAAATGAACATCCGGCGGGAGAACATCCTTCGTCCCAACGAGATCGTGACGGAAATTACGATTCCGAAACCGGAGGCGAACAGCAGGGGCATGTTCCTCAAGGTGCGGGAGCGGGAATCCATCGATTTCGCCCTCGTCAGCCTGGCCGCGCAGATGACCGTGGTGAACGGGACCTGCGAACGGGCCAGCCTCGTGCTGGGCGGCGTGGCGCCTATTCCGTGGCGTGCCGTCGAGGCGGAAGACTACCTCAGAGGCCGCAGGATAACGGAAGCCCGGGCGGAAAGCGCCGCGGAGGCCGCGGTGGAAGACGCCGCGCCCATGCCGCACAACGGTTACAAGGTGGAGATCGCGAAGAACCTCGTGAAACAGGCCGTTCAGGCCCTGGCGGCGTAGGCAGTTCAACGTCGCAAGCAAGGAGTCTATCATGGCACAACCCGTATGCCGGTACCTGAGGACGAAATCGTTCTACACGGCGGAAAAGAGCGACACGACCCTTACCGAAGAAAAACCCGGCCGTTCATTCTGGTGCGTCCGCTCCGTGTCGGGCATCGGTCCCGATGACAAGGTCGTGGGTCCCACGGAATGCGACGCCCACCGCACCTGCTTCGAAACCGTCGACGTACGTTTCGTGTAAGGAGACGTCCGGCTTGAACGACTATGTCCATCGCGAGCTCCTGCCCCTGGGGAAGGACGCGACGCCGTACCGTCTGCTCACCAGCGATCACGTCTCATCGGGCACCTTCGAAGGCAGGGACATCCTCAAGGTCGACACGGATGGCCTGATCCTGCTCGCGGACCAGGCCATCCGCGACAGTTCCCACCTGCTGCGTCCGGAACACCTCGCCCAGCTGCGCAAGATCCTCGACGACCCGGAAGCGTCCGACAACGACCGTTTCGTCGCCATGGAGATGCTGAAGAACGCCAACATCTCCGCCGGCGGCATCCTGCCCATGTGCCAGGACACGGGAACGATCATCGTCACGGGCAAGAAGGGCAATCGAGTCTGGACGGAGGGCGACGATGAGTCCGCCCTCTCGCAGGGCACCATGAACGCCTTCCTCAGCACCAACCTGCGGTACAGCCAGCAGGCGCCCCTCGACATGTTCACGGAGACGAACACGCGGACCAACCTGCCTGCCCAGATCGAGATCTACGCGGACCGGGGCGACGAGTACAAGCTGATGTTCATGACCAAGGGCGGTGGGTCGGCGAACAAGAGCTTCCTCTTCCAGGAGACCCGGGCGCTGCTGAACGAGGAACGGTTCCTTGATTTCGTCGACGAGAAGCTGCGCATGCTCGGCACGGCGGCCTGTCCGCCGTACCACCTGGCCATCGTGGTGGGCGGTACCTCCGCGGAATACACGCTGAAAACGGCCAAGCTGGCGAGCGCGCGCTTCCTGGACACCCTGCCGACCGAGGGCAACGAGTACGGACAGGCCTTCCGCGACCTCGACATGGAAGCGAGGGTGCTGAAGATGAGCCAGGAAATTGGCATCGGCGCTCAGTTCGGCGGGAAGTACTTCTGCCACGACGTGCGGGTGGTCCGCATGCCGCGGCACGGCGCCTCGTGTCCGGTGGGCATTGCCGTTTCCTGCGCCGCCGACCGGCAGATCCTGTCGAAGATCACGCGGGACGGCATCTTCCTGGAACAGTTGGAGACCGAGCCATCCAAATACCTGCCTGAGATCGCCGACGAGACCCTGGACGGCGATGTGGTGGAAATCGACCTGAACCGGCCCATGTCCGAGGTCCGCGCCACCCTCAGCAGCTACTCGGTCGCCACGCGCCTTTCCCTGACGGGTCCCATGATCGTCGCCCGGGACATCGCCCACGCCCGGCTCAAAGAGCGGCTCGACGGCGGCGAGGAACTGCCGCAGTACTTCAAGGACCTTTGCGTCTACTACGCGGGGCCGGCCAAGACGCCGGAAGGGTACGCTTCGGGGTCCTTCGGGCCGACGACGGCGGGCCGCATGGACACCTACGTGGACCAGTTCCAGGCGGCCGGCGGCAGCATGGTCATGCTCGCCAAGGGCAACCGGTCCGTCCAGGTCACCAACGCCTGCAAGAAGCACGGCGGATTCTATCTCGGGTCCATCGGGGGACCGGCCGCGCGGCTGGCGAAGGACTCCATCCGGGAGGTCTCGCTGGTGGAGTACCCCGAACTGGGCATGGAGGCCATCTGGCGCATCCAGGTGGAGAAATTCCCGGCCTTCATCGTGGTGGACGACAAGGGCAACGACTTCTTCTCGGGGTTCATGCGCCGGAACTGATCTCCGGTGCGTCCTCCAGACGGCCGCGGCACGCTCCGGTGCGGTCGGCGCTTCGGTGCGGCCAGCCGCCGCGTCACCCTGATCTCAGGGGTTTATTCGGCCAGTTCCAGTTCCAGGTGGGTTTCGGGCATCCGGCCGTCCACCAGGACCAGCGGTTGCCATGACCACGTGGCCTGCCAGCGATGTCCGCGCTGGTCGATTACCTGCCGGCGTAGCAGGCCGATCCGCCATACGTCTCCCGGAACGGGGGCGGTGGCCTGCCCATCGGCCAGCCATTTCAAGCCTTCCCACGGCAGGGCCAACTCCACGGTCCAGCCCCGATCGACCCGGTCCCTTCTGCCCGGTTCGCCATCCACTTTCACCCCGGCCTGCAATCCCGGTAAGCGCCAATCCGAAAAGGCCCAACGCATGGCACGGATGTCGGTCCGCGTGTGGCCGCCCAGTACCTCGGGCTGGTGGACCACCAGGTCGAATTCCGGCACGTGGAACCGATCGTCGTCCCGGTGGGCTTCTTTCCAGATGTAGCACATTTCCGAGGTGGCGCCCAGCGGATTCACGGCCAGGTCGTAGTACGTGCCGGGACCGGTGATGAGCACGCCCACGTGGCTGTCCTCCCGTACCTCGTGAGCAGATTCTTCCTGGGTGGCCTGAATATCGCGATCCTCCAGCCAGAACCCGATGTAGAGGCTCTTGTCGTCCCAGGCCACGGCCGCCGTGGTATCGAACAGGGCACGGGCGCCCGTGTGATCGCTGAACAGCGCAGATCGCTCCGCCAGCGCCCACGTTTCCTTGCCCAGGTCGCCGTCAACAACCAGGTCGCCCCGCGACCTCCGGCACCGGTATCGTGCGGCCTGCGCGACCTGTTCGGCCCGCCCGGTCCGGGTTGCCGTCGCGGGACGCGCGCTGCCGATCACACCCACCTGCTCCACGCGATTAACCGGTTCATCACTTGTCGCCTGTGGTTCACCGCTCGTCGATCGCGATCCGTCCTCACCCACCGCTTTCTCGGAGAAATGGATCACGCTGAATCGATCGGGGATGTGCGAATCGTAGATCCCGTGGCTGTTCCAGGCCCATCCCGGACACGTCCTGAAGCCGCCTTCGTCGATCCACTGGAACCGCGAGAAATCCATGCGCCAGGTATCCCCTTCCCGCGCCGGCAGCGAACGCCCGTCCGCAAGATGCTTCAGGTCCTGCCAGGGGAAAGCGATCTCGGCCGTCCATCCCCGGTCCCGGTCGGACGGGTCGTTGATGGTGCCGTCCACGTGCACCGCCCACTTCAAGCCAGGCATGTCCCATTGGCGGAACGCCCAACGGCGTCCGCGCGGATGGGCGTGGCCGGTCTTGATACCCCCGAGCGTATCCACCAGGTCGGTGCCCTGCAGGTCGAATTCGGGATGCGCGCCGAATCCGGCCTCCACGTAGGCGTTCTGCCACACGTAGAACCGTTCCATGATGGTTCCCAGGGGGTTCAGTTCGAATTCATAGTAACTGTCTTCCCCGGCGATGAAGACTTCCACGTCGTTTTCCTCGCAGATCATGGAATCACGCTCCGTGTACGTCGCCCGCACATCGGGGTCCTCCACCCAGAAGCCCACGTACAGGTAGTCGTCGTCCCAGAGTACCGCGGCCCGCGTGTCGAACAGCGCCGGCCGGCCCGGCTCCTCCAGGTCCTCGAAGCGCGGCGAACGGACCGCGTACTGCCACGAAGGCTCGTCGAGGCGACCGTCCACCACGATGGGACCGATGGTCCGGCACGCGGTGTAGTGCTTCAGCCCTTCTTCCGAATAACCCCAATCACTGGTCATGCGTTTGATCTCCAAAATGTTCTAATCCCTTGACACTCCTCGGACATTTACGTCCGCCTACGCTTCCCAGGGTACCTTCAGCCCGAATTTTGTCGCGACCTCAATGAGCTTGTCCCGGGTGCCGGCGGGCAGGGGGATCCCGTGCTCGATGCGCTCGTTGTGGACGAGCTCTTCCGGTTCGCCCGGTACGAAGAGTTCGTCGACCCCTTCGACACGGGGCAGGCCCTTCATGGCCGAAACGAGCTCATCGATCTGCGTGCGGTAGGTGTCCGGATCGGTGAACGTCGCGATATCGATGGCGCCGATGAAGCTGTTCTGCGCGCCGGGCCTTGCGCCGCGTCCCGAGATGGCGGCCGTCAACAGGGGATTGCCGACCATCAGGCTCGACAGGCACTCGAAGATGAGGGCCAGTCCATAACCCTTGTAGCCGGCCGCGGGCTGCAGGAACCGGGCCCTGCGGGGATCCGTCGTCGGATGTCCGTCGCCGTCCAGCGCCCACGTGTCGGGGATGGACTCGCCCCGGTCCACGGCCACGTCCAGCTTGCCGAAGGCGGCCACGCTCGTGGCCATATCCAGGGATATGGTACGGCCACCGCTGCCCGGTACGGCGATGGCGATCGGACTGTTGTGGACCCCCGGCGCCCTCGCGCCCGGAGGGGCCATGTTCGGGGGGTTGCAGACGGAAGCGATGCCGGCCATGTTCTCCCGGGCGGCCATCTGGGCGTAGTATGCCATGGCGCCCTGGTGGGTCGTGTTGCGGATCAGCACCCATCCGATGCCCGCCCCGCGGGCCTTCTCGACGGCCTGCTTCATGGCGTAGGTCGTGACCACCGGTCCGAAGGCGCTGTCGGCCTCGATGAGCATCGTGGCGGGCGTCTCCCGTTCGATCCGGATGTCCGGCCGGGTATTGTAGTGTCCGGCTTCCACCGCATGGACATATCCGTTGACCCGCTGGACACCGTGGGAGTCCACTCCGCGCAGGTTCGCCCATACCAGCACTTCGGCCTCGATGGCCGCGTCTGCAGGCGTCAGGCCGACCTTTTCGAAGACCGCCGCCGTGAATGCCCGCAGTTTCTCCCCATCCACGCGGATGTCCGCCATGAGACTCCTTTCCGAACGGTGTCGCCGCAACCACCTGGGTATCATCAGACTGGCGTAAGATAGATGGGCAAATCGCTCCACGCCAGTGGTTACTTTCCGGCTCGAGATCCGGTTGGTCGGAATCCGCAGCGGCGTCGAATCGAGACGCGGGCAACCGGGGCGTTCTGGCCCTATCTTCGTCGTTGACAAAGCCCACGTTGGTCGGTAAAGTTCCCATGCACTCGGAGCGCAGCGAAATTCGTCTGATACGCCACTATCATGATCCTGATCCAGATACTACGGATATACCTGGTCCTCATCATCGGCCGCGCGGTCATGTCCTGGTTCAATCCGGATCCGGCCTCTCCGCTGGTACGTCTGCTGACGTGGCTCACGGAGCCGGTCCTGTTGCCCTTCAGACGGATCATACCACCCATTCCCGTGCCGAAGACGAACGTTCGGATCGACCTGGCCCCGGTCTTCGTGCTATTGATCGGCGGCTGGCTGTTGACCAAGCTGCGTTACTGACCATGACGGAGACAACTCGACCATGATCGTCGTGGGACTCGAGACTTCATCCACAATCGCCGGGATCGCCGTGATCCGGGACCGCCAGGTGATGGCTGAAGCGTCGCAGGAGTTGGGCGGCGTGCACGCCGAAAAGCTGCCCGGAATGCTGGAACGTATCATGGGCGACCTGGACGTGCAGTGGTCGGAAGTGGAAGCATTCGCGATCTCAATCGGACCCGGATCGTATACCGGGCTGCGGGTGGGATTGAGCCTGGTCAAGGGCCTTGCCTACGTGACGAAGCGGCCGGTCGCCGCCGTGCCCACGCTCGATGCCATCGCCTTCCAGGTGCCCTGCTGCAGGTATCCCGTCCACGTGCTGACCGATGCCCGCAGGGGCCAGGTCTACGAAGCCCGCTACGATACGTCCGGCGGCTGGCCCGAGCGGCAGTCCGAATTCCGGGTGGGGCAGCTCGAAGACGTGTTGGCATCCATCGAGGACGAGGTATTGCTCGTCGGCAGCGGTGTCGACGCGTATCGTCCGAACATCGTCGCCGTTCTCGGTGAACGGGCCTGCTTCCCGCACGAGGGCGCCGGGCGGCTGATGGCCTCCTCGACCGCGTTTCTTGGCCTGGACCGACTCAAGCGGGGCGAGCAGTCAGACCTGAACACGCTCGAACCCCTGTACCTGCGAAAAACCGACTTCGCCAGGCAACCGCCATCCCGGCTCGAACGGACGCCATCGGCCAGTGCTTCCCCTGCCGCGCCTGGCTCGCCTGGCCGGGCCGAAACCTCGTCTGAATAACCCATGACCGAGGCGAACCCCTTCGTCATACGGAAAATGGACCGTTCACACGTGCCCCCGGTCCTGGATATCGAACGGGCGTGCTATCCGGCGCCCTGGTCCGAATCCGCCTTTAACCATGAAATGACGTCGGGAACTTCCGTTGCCCTGGTCGCGGTGGACGGGGAGTCTGTCGCGGGTTTCCTGGTGGGGTGGATCGCTGCCGACCAGGTGCACGTCGCCAACATTGCCGTGGCAGCCGGGTATCGGCGTCGGGGTGTCGGAACCGGGATGATGCTGCGGCTTCTCGAGGAGGCGGTCCGACGGGGGTGCGTTTCCTCCAGCCTGGAAGTGCGCGAGTCGAACCTGGCGGCCCGGTCGATGTACAGCCGGTTGGGATACCACGCGGCAGCCCTAAGGAAGTCCTACTATTCGAGTCCTGCCGAAGACGCCGTGGTCATGGTGAAGGACCTCGAAACATAAGACTGGGCTGTGGCGCTATCGAAAAGCATCAACGCCACCCGTCACCAGTTTCTCCAGCACTGCAGACGCGGATCGTCCGATCTGTTCCGTGGAAGCGTGGTCGCGGAAGACGCGGCTGCCGCCCTCGGCGATCCTGCGCAGCAGTTCGCGGTCCCCGTGCAACCGGCGGACGGCGCCGGCGAGCGCTTCCGGATCTCCGCGCCTGCACAGTATGGCGCTTTCCCCGTCGGCAAGCAGCTCCCTGATGGCCGGTGAGTCCGCCGTGATGACCGCCTTGCCCGCCGAGAGGGCCACGAACACCTTGCCCGGGATCACGCGGACCGCTTTGTCCGACGTGCCGAAAATCCCGAGACATGCGCCCCATCCCTGCAGGAACCGGTGCAACTGCTCGTAGGGTATCCAGTCCGTGAAGCGTACGTTCGCCAGGTTCAGTCTCCGCGCAGTTTC
The DNA here is from genome assembly GCA_009841265.1 of Gemmatimonadota bacterium. Taxonomy (NCBI): domain Bacteria; kingdom Pseudomonadati; phylum Gemmatimonadota; species Gemmatimonadota bacterium. Next base: position 74,293 of record VXMB01000001.1, read on the forward strand.
GTGTATTTCGTCCGTCAGTTGACCCGATCCGACGAAGTGAAATTCGATATCCGGTACGTCCTTCAGGCGGTTCGCCGCTTCCAGCATGAACGGCAATCCGTGTAGCGGAATGAACTTGCCGATGAACATGACCCTGAAGGGGGCGTCCCTGGAATTCGTGTCCTCCGAGGGCGGGCCTTCAGCGGGCGGGTCAATGGCCGGCGGGTCAATGGCGGCCCTGTCCTCCACGCGCGCATCCAATTCCACGGCGCCGACGAATACCCGGGCAAACCGCTTCGGCGGCAGGTTGAATGCCTGCACGAAATAGTCTATGTGGGCTTCCGTGTCGAGCAGCACAAGGTCCGCCTTCGCGCAGGCCTGCCGGTCCAGCCAGCGCAGAAAGCGGCTCATGAGCGTGCCTTCCGCAATGGACCGGCGGTCATCGACGAGGGTATCGTAGAGAGAGATCAGCGGACTGAAAACGAGGGGCCGGCGCGGAAACCGGGTGAGCAGCCAGGCCAGCGGCATATCGAAATGACCGATATACCCGACCAGCATGACGTCGTAGCGGCCGACCGTGAAGACAAACTTGAATAACAGCCGGAGGCAGGCCAGCTTCAGCTCGACCGCGCGCAGGACAAGCGAGATCGGTCCCAGGTACCGGCCGGTCTTGTCGCGTTCCTTCTCCCAGAGCGGCACGTGGCACTCCAGCACCTGCCAGCCGGCCCGTTTCAGGCCTTCGGCGAGCGTCCGGTTCCGCGGATAGTCGCGTTCGTAGGTACCGAAGAAGCAGACTCGGCCGCGCGGGGTGGGTGTCATGACCTCATCCCAGCCGTTCCCGGACGGCGTAGTCTTCCGTGCGCCGGGCCTGGTGGGCGATCATTTCGGCGATCAGCCCCATGGAGACCAGCTGGATGCCGAGGACCATGAGGAAGACGGAGAACAGCAACAGGGGTCGGGTCCCGATCCCGATACCGGTCAGCCAGAGCCAGGTCAGGTAGAGCGCGATCCCCACGCCGACGACGAAGGACAACAGGCCGAAGGAGCCGAAAAGGTGGAGTGGCCGCCGGGTGTAGTTCGACACGAAATACACGGTGAGCAGGTCGAAGAACCCGTGGGTGAACCGTCCCAGGCCGAACTTGCTGTGGCCGTGCTTCCTGGGATGATGCAGCACCGGCGTTTCCGTCACGTGGAAACCGGCCCAGTGCGCCAGCACCGGCAGATAGCGGTGGAGTTCGCCGTAGACGGGAATGGTCTCCACGACGGCCCGGCGATAGGCTTTCAGCCCGCAGTTGAAATCGTGCAGCCGCAGGCCGCTGACGATCCCCGTGACCCGGTTGAACAGCTTTGACGGAATGCGCTTGGACAGCGGGTCCTTCCGCGTTTTCTTCCAGCCGGACACCAGGTCGAAGCCCTCGTCCAGCAGGTCGACCATGCCGGGCACTTCCGCGGGATCGTCCTGCAGATCTCCGTCCATGGTCACGACGACCTCGCCGCGGCTCGCTTCGAAGCCGACGGCCAGCGCCGCGGACTTCCCGTAGTTGCGGCGGAACCGGATGGCCCTCACCCGGTCGTCCTCCTCCCGGAGCCGGCGCAATTCGTCGAAGGACCCATCCCGGCTTCCGTCGTCGATAAAGAGCACGTCGAAGGACTTCCCCGACGCTTCGAGGGCCGTCACGATGCGCGCGTGGAGTTCCCGCAGGCTCTCCGCCTCGTTGAACAGGGGAATCACCACGGTGATGTCCATCTTCTCCTCCCTGTCATCCGCTATCGCCGGATCGTCACGCGGCATCGGTGCTTTCCCCCATGGAACGCCGGATTACCTGCAGCGTCTGCCGGGCCGTGTTCTCCCAGGTATAAAGCCTGCTCCTCGCCACGGCATTCCCGGCAAGCCGTTCGCGCTTTACCCGGTCGCGCAGCAGGTCGATCAACGCGCGCGCCATGGCCTCCCGGTCCCCGAGCGGGACCAGCACGCCCGTTTCCCCGTCGACCACGGCGTCCCGAAGTCCGGGCACCCGGGCCGCCACGACGGGCACGCCGCAGGCATTGGCCTCGATCACGGTGATGCCCCATCCTTCCTTGCTTGAGGGATAGGCCGCCACCTCGGCGCGGGTCAGCAGGCGCAGTTTTTCATCCTCGGAAACGAAACCCGTGAAACGCACCGTGTCGTCCAGGCCCTTGGAACGCGTCAATGCCTCGAGCGCGCGCCGCCGGTCGCCCGTGCCCACGATCACCAGGCACGCACCGGGCACCTCCTCGCGGACGATCGCCATGGCCTGGATCAGGTGGTCCACGTTCTTGTACTTCTTGAGGCGGCCGAGGTAAATGACCAGGCCGGGTTCTTTCCGGTCCGGTGTGGCCGGCGCATCCTTCCGGTCCGGCGCGGCGGGTGCGTCCTTCAGGTCCGGTGTGGCCGGCGCACCCGTGTTACCGGCGTCCAGGAACCGGCTGTCCAACCCGTTGTGCACGACGCTGATCCGGTCCGCCGCGACCCCCATCCTGACGAGTTCGTCCCGGGTGCTTTCGGAAACCGCTTCGAAGAGGCAACGGCGGTACACCCGGGGAATCAGCCGTTCCATGAAGTACAGGTAGGTCGCGAGCACCGGGTTGATTTCCCGGTAGAACGTGGTCCCGAAAAGATGGTGCAGCAGGACCATCAGCGGGGGGCCGTCCAGAAACCAGGGCATCAGGGCCGGGATCTTGTTGATGTCTTCGATGACGACGTCGAAGGACCGGTGAGCCAGATGCCTTCTATAATACCAGGGCGCGGTGAGGTTGAACGTCCATTTCCCGCCGTGACGGATGACGTCGATCCCGTCGATCCGCTCGGATTCCGCCGCGGCGGGAAACCGGCTGCAGAGCAAGGTGACCTCGTTTCCCCATGTGGCGATCCGCGAGAAGGTCTCGTGCAGGTGTACTTCGGCGCCGCCCGCTTCCGGGTTGCGGATATCCCTCCAGTTTATGACCAGAATGCGCATTGGACTGAACCGGCTGGCGGCCCGGCCTCAGTGAAATCAGGACCCGGGACGCGGCCCGGCCTCAGGGATCGCTCGCATCGCCGCGCCTAGGGTCCGCTCGCATCGGCGGCTTCCTTCAGATCCTCGATCATGTCCTGTACGACCGTATCCCCCGGAGCGATCCGCTGCCACCTTTCGAGCGTTTCAAGCATGCGGTCCGAATCATCCATCTGGAAATAGAGATTCACCAGTTGATCGTATCCCGTAGCGTATTCGGGATGGGACGAAACGCCCCGTTCCAGCAGTTCAGCGGCCTCCGCCTCGCGGCCCAGTCTCCGCAGGGACTGGCTCAGGATGGTATACCCGTCGAAGGTACTGAATTCCCCGGCCAGTTCTGACGCAAGGCCCTCGACGGCGGCAAACTCGCCCTGGTCGGCGTTGAACTGGATGAGCATCAGCCGTTCAAGCGCGCCGTTCGTGATGTCGTACTCCAGGTACTTCTCCATGGTCTCGATGGCCTGGTCCGGCCGGCCGCGTCGCCACTGGTTCAGCGCCAGTTGATGGAAGGACACGGTGTAGTTCCGCAGGAGGGTGCGGATCTGCGGGTCCTTGTAGACTTCGGGATCCGCTATGCCGCGGTACTGATAGACGTTCCAGAGGTTGTGCCGGGTCCGCTCCACGTCCATCAGGTCCGGATCGGGATCCGGGAGGACCCGCCAGACCATGCCTTCCAGCTGCATGTAATCGTCCAGGCCTACGTCGTTCTCCGGCGAGACGGTCACGGCGAAGAATACGGGTTTTGCCCAGTTGTTCTGCTCCAGGATGTGCAGGATCATCAGGTCCTGTACCCTGAGATATCCGATGTCCTCTCCCAGCATGCCGGCCGGGGGCACGGTCCACGTAATGCCCGCGTGATTCACCTCCCGTTCCTCCCAGCCCTGGATGTTCAGCATGTCGATGGTCTCGTCGGCCAGGGTGATGGGCACCCTGGGTTCCAGGTGCTTCAGTTGCTTGATGTACCAGTTCGTGTTGAGTAGGCTGAGATTGATCACCCGCACGTCCTTGCGAATGCCTTCCACCTCCTGGAGAAACCAGAGCGTGAAGGTGTCGTTGTCGCCGTTCGTGAAGATGAGACTGTTCTCGTCGCAGGACTGCAGCATGTTGTAGGCGTAGTCGTAGGGTATGTAATTGCCTTCCCGGGAATGTGACTCGTAATGATAGGCAAAGGGGACCAGGGGCAGTGCGGTCATCAGCACGGCGATACCGGCCGTTCCCTTGTCCACGGGCAGCTTAAGCCGGCCCAGCCAGACGCCGACCTGGTTCAGCAGAGACCGGACGCCGATGCCCATCAGCACCGCGGCGAATACGAAGGCCGGGGTGTAGAAGTAGTCCCGGATGCGGACCTCCCGTTGTATACCGCGCGAACCGTCCGAGAAGTTCAGATACAGGATCATCCCGACGCTGCAGATCAACAGCATGGCGCCCAGGAAGACGATGCTGCGGCGGTCCCGCTCCGCCTGGGAGACGATACCCAGGGCGACCAGCAGGACGGGAAAGAGCCAGAAGGGAAAGGACGGGGCGCTGAACTGACGGGAAAAGAACCGCCAGAACCCCATGTTTTCTCCGTTTCCGAACTGGGAGGACCAACTGCCCTTTCTGTTGAACATCGATTCGAACATGCTTTCCTGGCCGTACTGCTTGCGTTCCAGAAATCCCTCGAAGTTCTGCCAGGTCGACGGATCGTTCTCGTTGATGACGGGCTGCTGGGCCGCCCGGATCGGCACGTAGAAGTTCACGGAATAGCCCATTACGGCGAGAAAGAGCACCACCGTCCAGAACGGCCACTTGTAGCGTCCGGGATCGTCGGCCGTGGCCGAGACCAGGGCCAGGACCGCGCTTACCAGCGCCAGGCTGAACATCACGGTGCCGAAGGTGGCCTCGAATCCGCCGATCACGATCAGTGGAAGTCCGTTGTATGCGCCCACGCCGTCCATGCCGAAGAATACCACGGCGACGGCGAAGATGCACAGCAGCGCCAGGTAACCCCATGGCAGCCGCCCCCGGGTGAGAACCAGCCCGGCGATGGCGAGGGGTACCGTGACGAAAAACACGTCGATGGAAGCCACGACGCTGAACAGGATCAGGCCCATGGCCGCGCATAGCAGCACCAGCTTCCGGTTCGAACGGATGACCCGGTCCGTGAAGACCACGCAGAGGAACGCGGCCGGCAGAATCAGCATGGTGAACATGTGCACAGCGATGCCGAGAAAGGCCAGGTAGCCGACCAGGAAGAGATAACGCTCGCTGCCGTTTTGCTCGTGCCGTTCGATCCAGTGCAGCATCAGCCAGGTACAGGCCATCATGCACAGCATGGAGAGCGCGTAGACCTCAGCTTCCACCGCGTTGAACCAGAACGTATCGGAGAAGGCCAGCAACAGCCCGCCCGTCAACGCGCTGCAGCAGACGGCCAGGCTTTCGTAGAGGGACAGCCCATCCCGGTCCCGGTTGAGCGTAACCGCCTTCACGATGACCAGGTAAACGCCCGTTACCGTCAGCGCGCTGAAGAGACACGAGGAGAAATTCACCAGCCAGGCGATGCCCAGGCCCAGGTCGGGCAATACGGTGAAGAGCCGGCCGATCAGGATGTAAAGCGGGGATCCCGGCGGATGGGGTATGCCCAGGATATAGGATGCCGCGATGAATTCGCCGCCGTCCCAGAAGGGCACCGTAGGCGCGATGGTCTTGGTGTACACGGCCAGCGACACGATGAACGCCACCGCCATGCCGGTCATGGAAACAACGCGATAAGCAACCATGTGCTCGTAATCCTCAGTCACCGACCGAATTCAAGCGTCACCGGCCGAATTCAAGCCGCTCGGCGAGCAGGTCCGGCAGGCCGGCCTTGCGAATCTTCCGCTGTGCGGAGTCCAGGTCGTAGGGCACCCGCTTGATCTCGATCTGCTTCATCTCCGTATCGTATACACAGTACGCCGCCCGGGGATCTCCGTCCCGCGGCTGGCCCACGCTGCCCACATTCACGATGTATCTACGCTCTGATACCAGTTCAAGCGCGGACGGCGGAATCTGTATGCTGCGGTCCTCCGCGTTCCGCTTCTCGAAGATCATCGGCGCGTGCGTGTGGCCCAGCGCGCAAAGCGCCACACCGGCGGGCATCGCCTCGAAGGCTTCGTCCGCCTGCCAGGGCGAAGTCAGGTAGATCCACTCCTCCGGACGGACCGGGCTCGCGTGGACGAGAAAAAGATCCTCGTTCCGCCAGACATAGGGCAACCCTCCCAGGTAGCGCCGGCCGTCGGGTGTAAGCTGCCGCCGCGTCCACAGCGCCGCTTCCGCCGCATAGGGGTTGAACGTGGAGATATCCAGCTTCCCGATCGCGGCATGATCGTGATTTCCCGCGATCACGTCCGCCGTCAGTCCGGTAACGCGGTCGAGGCACGCATTGGGACTGGCACCGTATCCAACGATGTCGCCCAGGCAAAGGTAACAGCCGATACGCTCACCGGCCATCGCTTCGAGTACGGCATCCAGTGCTTCCAGGTTCCCATGTATGTCGGACAATATGCCGTATCGCACGTCGAGGTTTCATTTCCTGTGTATGCGCCGGCAAGCCGATCGGGCGGGATCAGGCCTGGTCCGCCGCCGTGAAATGTCTCGCGGCCACGGCGTCCAGGACGCCATTGACGAACCCGCCGGACTGTTCCGTGCTGTACTTCTTGGCCAGTTCGATCGCTTCGTTGATGGATACCGCCGTCGGGATATCGAGAAAGGCGATGAGTTCGCAGGCGCCCAGCCGGAGGATGCAGTCGTCGATGCGGGCCACGCGGTCCCGGTCCCAGTGCCGCACCACCGCGGTGATGTGGCCGTTCACAATCTCTTCGTGCTGCAGCAGCCGATCGATCAGCGCCTCGGCGAAACGCCGGGCTTGCTCGGACGCCAAGGGCCACCCGGGCAACCCGGGAAGGGCCTTGCCGGGATCCCCCCCGGTCTGTTCGGAAAGATAAAGCGACTGCAACGCCAGTTCACGGCCCAGGCGACGTTCCCCCGCGCGTACGTTCACTCCGGATCCCCTGGTCCGCCTGGTCCGCCTGGCCCGTCCGGCCCGCCTAGCTTGCGCATCACGTCCACCATTTCCAGGGCGGCCAGCGCGGCGTCCCAACCCCGGTTGCCCGCCTTCGTACCCGCCCGTTCGATGGCCTGTTCGAGGTTTTCCGTGGTCAGCACGCCGAAGATCACCGGCACGCCGGTGTCCCGGGCCGCGGCGGCGATCCCGCTGGCCGCTTCCCCGGCCACGTAGTCGAAGTGGGGAGTGGCGCCGCGGATGACGCATCCCAGGCAGATCACGGCGCCATAACGCCCGCTTGCCGCCATGTTCCGGGCTACCAGGGGAATCTCGAAAGCGCCCGGCACCCAGGCCACGTCGATCCGGTTTTCATCCACTCCGTGGCGGTGAAGCCCGTCCAGCGCGCCTTTCAGCAGGGACTCGGTGATGAACCCGTTGAAACGGCCGGCTACGATGGCGTACCGGTCGTCTCCTCCGCTCTCCACGCTGCCTTCAATGGTTCTCGTCACGCAGGCACTCCTTGCAGATTGCTTCCGGGCCGCGCGGCCGCGAGGGCACGGCGGTGTATCGGCCGGCACGGCGGTGTATCGGCCGGCACGGCATGCACGGCCGGCGCGGCACGTGCATCACAGCAGGCTGTCGAATCCGACGTCGTCCGGCGGCTCTTCAAGGTCGAGCAGGTGACCCAGCTTTCCGCGCTTGGTCTTGAGATATCCCACGTTGTAACAATTCGGAAAAGTCTGCAGCGGGACGCGTTCGGTCACTTCGAGTCCGTACCCCTCGATCCCGAACCGTTTCGACGGGTTGTTGGTCATGATCCGGATCGTGGTCAGTCCAAGGTCCGCCAGGATCTGGGAACCGATCCCGTAGTCGCGCGCGTCCACGGGCAGGCCCAGCGCCAGGTTCGCTTCCACCGTGTCATGACCCTGGTCCTGAAGAGCGTAGGCCCTGAGCTTGTTGGCCAGTCCGATGCCCCGTCCCTCCTGGCGCATGTAAAGGAGCACGCCGCTGCCTTCGTCGCTGATTCGCTTGAGCGCCTGCTGCAGCTGTTCACCGCAATCGCATCGCATGGATCCGAAAACGTCCCCCGTGAGACACTGGGAGTGCACGCGGACGAGCACGTTCTGCTCGCCGTCCACGTGGCCCTTGACCAGGGCGACGTGGTGGTCGCCGGTCAACTGGTCCTCGTACAGGTGGGACTCGAACTCCCCGTGCCTGCTGGGGATAGTCGTCGTGACCACCCGCTTGACGAGTTTCTCGCTGCGCCGGCGATACTCGATCAGGTCCTTGATCGTAATGATCTTCAGGTCGTGCTCGTTCGCGATCTCGACCAGCCGGGGCAGGCGGGCCATGGACCCGTCGTCGTCCATGATCTCGCAGAGCACGCCGGCGGGGTAGAGGCCGGCCAGTTTCACCAGGTCGACCGTGGCTTCGGTGTGTCCGGCACGGCGCAACACGCCGCCGTCGAAGGCCTGCAGCGGAAAGATATGGCCCGGACGCGCCAGGTCCTCGGGTCTGCTTCCCTGGCGGACGAACACCTGGACCGTCTCGGAGCGGTCCGCCGCCGAAATGCCCGACGTCGTTCCATTCACGGCATCGACGGATACGGTGAAGCGCGTGCTGTGCAACGCCGTGTTGACCTCTTCGCCGACCATAGCGGGCACTTTCAGCTCTTCCAGGCGTTCGCGCGTGGTCGGAAGGCAGATCAGTCCACGGCCGTACCGGGCCATGAAATTGATGGCCGCCGGAGTCGTTCTTTCGGCGGCCATGATGAAATCGCCTTCGTTTTCGCGGTCTTCGTCGTCTATGACAATCAGTATGTGCCCGGACTTGATCTCCTCGACCGCTTCCGGGATGGAACAAAAGGGGGACGACATGCTTTATAACCGTTTAGTTCGGTCGACCGGTCTCGGCGGACCTTGGTCTTTATTCGAACCGCCGCCGGGTCTTGCCGACGCTACATGCGTTCTTTCAACCAGGATTCGGTGATGGGTGACGGACCCGGGTGCGCTCCCTGGCTTGTATCGCCGCCGGCATGCAAAAGAGACGCGACGTACCGGCCGATCATGTCCACTTCTATGTTCACTTTGTCACCGATCTGCCTGCCGCCGAACGTCGTAATCGACGCGGTATGCGGTATGATCGATACGGCGGCCAAACTACCCGTCAGACCGGCGATTGTCAAGCTTATTCCATCCAGTGCGATGGACCCTTTCTCGATGACGAAGGGCGTCAGATCGTCCGGGATTTCCACCTCGTACCACAGGCTGTTGTCCCGTTCTTCCCGCGCCGCGATGCGTCCCACGCCGTCCACGTGCCCCTGGACCAGGTGGCCGTCTATCCGGTCCGAAAGACGCAGCGGCCGCTCCAGGTTGACCTGGTGCCCGGGCTTCAGGCTTCCGAAGGTCGTCCGGGAGACCGTTTCGGGGACGATTTCCACGGAAAACGCCTCGCCGGCAGTTTCCACGACGGTCAGGCAGACGCCGTTGACGGCGACGCTGGCGCCCTGCTCGAAGTCCGGCGCCATGGACGGCGCCTCCACGGTCAGCCTGAGGCCGCCCGATGCATTCTCGCCTGCATCGTCGCCCGGTAAGTTTTCGCTTGTGCCCGCGGCCTCGCCAGCGTCGTCGCTCGTGTTGTCGCCCGATGCATTCTTGCATGCGTCGTCGTCCGAGGAGTTTTCGCCCGCGACCCGGTCCAGCGACCGGACGACGCCCGTGGTTTCAACGATACCCGTGAACATGGTTCATACTCCGTGCCAGGTTCCTGCTACGTGCCAAGTCCGAATGACGTGCCATTGCCAGGTTCATGTTACGTGCCGACCGGCGCCGATGATCTCCTAAGGCGCGGCTTCCGACTGCCCGCGACCACTTCAGGCGTACCCCGGCGTGCCGGTGACAAGTAGATCGCCGTCCAGTTGTTCCACCCGCGTATCGTTCAACTGGATCGCCTTCGAAAGGTCGTCCAGTGCCAGGTCGGCGATCGATGGGATCCCCGCGCCCAGAATGCGCGGCGCAACGAAGCAGGCGATCCGGTCGACGGCGCGTTCCCGCAGGAAGGAAGCGGCCACGCGGCTACCGCCTTCTACCATCAGGGTCACGATCCCTGCCTTTCCAAGTGCCGATTTAAGCGGTGTTATAGGAATGGACCCCTCCCCGCCAGGCAATACCAGCACCTCGGCACCCGTTCCTTTCAGTCCCTCAACCCGATCCGCGGGCGCGGCCTCCGCAACGCACACCGTCGCCGGTGCTTCGCCGTTCAATACCCGAGCGTCCAGCGGGGTGCGGGCCCGGCTGTCGAGCACGATGCGGCGAGGCTGGCGGCCGTCCACGTGCCGGACCGTGAGCCGCGGGTCGTCCGCCAGCACGGTGTCGATGCCCACGAGCACAGCATCCGCCTGGCTGCGCATCAGGTGAACCCGTTTCCGCGCGGCCTCCCCGGTAATCCACTTCGAATGGCCGTTCCTCGTGGCAATGCGTCCGTCCAGCGTCTGGGCAAGCTTGAGCAGCACGTAGGGCTGGCCGGATTCCCGGTGGCGCACGTAGGCCGCGTTCAGTTCCCGCGCTTCCGCTTCCAGCAGGCCCGTCTCCACGGTCATGCCGGCGGCGCGCAGCCGCTCGATCCCCTTGCCGGAGACGCGCCGGTCCGGATCGGCCATAGCGACGTGGACGCGGGCGATGCCCGATGCGATGATCGCTTCCGTGCACGGCGGCGTACTGCCCTGGTGGCAGCAGGGCTCCAGGGTAACGTACAACGTGCCCCCCCGCGCACGCGCTCCCGCCTCCTCGAGCGACTGCGGTTCGGCGTGCCGCCCGCCGTACTCCCGGTAGTAGCCCTCGCCCAGGACGACGCCGTCGCGGACGACCACGGAACCCACCATGGGATTGGGACTGGTACGCCCTATTCCCTGCGCCGCGAGGTCCAGCGCCTGGCGCATGAATACCGCGTCATGGTCCGATTTCGTCATGGCGTAAGCTAGGGGATTCGCGAAGAGGGTGTCAAGCCTTTTGCCCTTGACAACGGGGGGTTAGCCCCCTAGTTTGCGCCAGATTGTCGGCGCAGATCGAACCGCAGAAAGGAGACCTTGATGGCCACCCTGCCGGAGGCCGAATACATCTGGTTCAATGGGAAACTGGTACCCTGGAAAGACGCGAAGCTCCACGTGCTTTCCCACGTGGTGCACTACGGTTCGAGTTTCTTCGAAGGCATGCGCTGCTATAAGACGAATCAGGGCTCCGCGGTGTTCCGGCTCCAGGAGCACGTGGACAGGCTCTTCGACTCCTGCAAGATCTACCGGGTGGAAATCCCCTACTCCCCAGCGGAAATCAGCGATGCCGTCCTGGAGACCATCCGATCCAACAAGCACGCTTCCTGTTACGTCCGCCCCGTCGTATACCGCGGGTACGGCCTGCTGAGCGTCGACCCCCTGGGATGCCCCGTGGAAGTCGCCATCGGGACATGGGACTGGGGCACCTATCTAGGCGACGACGTACTGGAAAACGGCGTCGACGTGTGCATCTCGTCCTGGACCCGTCCCGCGCCAAATACCCACCCCGCCCTGTCCAAGGCCGGAGGTAACTACCTCAATTCCCAGCTCATCCGCATGGAAGCCATTGAGAACGGGTACAGCGAAGGCATTGCGCTGAACACCGATGGCCTGATCAGCGAAGGTAGCGGCGAGAACATCTTCGTCGTGAAGGAGGGCCGGGTCATCACGAACAGCCTGACGGCCTCGGTCCTCGGCGGCATCACCCGCAACTCCGTCATGACGCTCGCCCAGGACGCCGGGTTCGAGGTCGTCGAACAGGACATCCCCCGGGAAATGCTCTACATCGCCGACGAGGTGTTCTTCGTGGGCAGCGCCGTGGAGGTAACGCCGGTCCGGTCCATCGACCGCATCACGGTGGGTGCCGGGTACCGCGGTCCGGTCACGAAGGAGATCCAGGACCGGTTCTTCGCGGTCACCACCGGCGAGGGAGAGGATGCCCACGGCTGGCTGACCTACGTGTGAAGCGAGTCATTGACTCATCTGGCCGTCGAATTAGTCTAAGTCTTTCGCTTGACAGACTGCCCCGTAGGATAGCCTTTTCAATTGATGTTGGCATCCATACAAACTCGTGGGTGCGAAATGACCTCCTATAAAGCCCAAAACGAGCCTCCAACCCTCAGGCTAGCTCGCTACCTAAAGGAATTTGTTGGACTCCGGACGACCACGATTCGCGACATTGAACAATACGACGAATTCCTCTGGTTCGGAGACATGCCTCAGGATCATGACTGCCAGAGTGCTGCTTGGACGGACGATTTCGACGAGGACGATCCATGGCTAGAGGTAAGAAAACAGCAGTTTGAAAAAGTGCCGGCACCTCCCGAGTCCGCCCAGCCATGGGTGGATAAACAGGCACTCTCAAAAGCATCACACAGATTTCCCCCGCTCCACTCAACCATAGTTGTACCAGACGACGAAACCGTTCTTGAAAAGGACGAAACCCCACCACTGAAGTCGCTATCACTTATCGATCATCCTGAAGTTTCACAAGCCTATGAGAGGTACCGGCCACGCTGGGAAGCTTGGTCAAAGGAACATCGTCGTCGGAAAGCGATACAACGTGTGTACGCCGATTTGTTTCGGTTGCATACACAGGTGCTGAAGCAAGGTGAGATAGTCGAGGTCGTCTTGGGGCTTGGTTTCTTGGACTGGCGTAGCAAAGTAAATGAAAAAGCTATACCCATCCGTCGTCACGTAGTCGTAGCACAAGTAGACATAGAGTTCAATCCGGATAAAGGTGTGATCAGAATTTGCCCTCCCGGTGACGGTGCCCGACTACAAATCGAAGATGATATGTTAGAAGCCGAACTCCGTCCTGATCGCACCTTCTACGACATAGCCGAAAGCCAACTGAATGAGATTGGAGATGATATTTGGGACAAACCGCAAACGCATTCTATGCTCAAAGCCTGGGTAGGGGCCCTGAATCCAAATTCCCAGTGGACGGACAGCCTTATCGCTCGGGAGAGCACAACGAATGACCCGGTTCTGAGTTTTGCTCCCGCGCTCATTATGCGTAAAAGAACCCAGATCGGTATGGCACGAATCTACGACAGGTTAATTGAACAGCTTTCTCATAATAACGCTACAGTACCAAAATTGTGGCATGGATTGATCGAGGACGTTGAAGACAGCGGAAACGACATTGGTCAAGAAAACGGTCGGTATGAAAGAGCCGATCAGCATTTAGACTCTTCCGAAGTCTACTTTCCCTTGCCCGCGAACAGGGAACAACGACGCATCGTACAAGCGATTGACGATCGATCCGGTGTACTCGTACAGGGACCGCCTGGGACCGGTAAAAGTCATACTATTGTCAACCTAATGTGCCATCTGCTGGCAAACGGCAAACGATTGTTGATCACTGCCGAGACCGGACGAGCCCTAAGGGTTCTCAAGGAAAAGCTCCCGGTGGAGATCCAGCCGTTATGCATCAGCCTTTTAGGGCAGGGTGGTGACGCGTTCGCGGAGCTGAGCAAGTCGGTGCAAGGGATTACGACACGGCAAGCCACCTATATGCCGGGCGATTACAAAGACAGAATCGATGAAATCGACCAAGATCTCGACAATTCTCGTCGTCGCCTGGCAGAAATTGAGTCTGAACTACGCAGTCTCCGCGAGGACGAAACAACCGTCCATTCGGTTGCTGACGGAATCTATCTCGGGACGGCGTCGGCTATCGCAGAACAAGTGGCTCGAGAAAAAGATAAGTATAAGTGGCTACAGTTACCCCGAGAAGCAGACACAAGACCGCCTGTTTCAAATGAAGATATGATCTCATGGCTCGAAATCCGACGAAGGTACACTGACCAACAGATATTGGAAGCCAATAAACAGATTCCTTCGAGAGATGACGTACCATCCCCGACTCAATTCGCCGCTTCAGTCAACCAAGAAGCAGAAGCACTCAAGCTGTACGAGCAACACGAGCACATGCGATCTCACGAGGCGTATGGCCCGATCCTCTCACTACCTGACAACTCGCGGGAGCAACTGCGGTCAGAATTGGAGGCGGTTGAAAATCAACATCACGAACTGAGACGGCAAGGAGGGGGATGGAGTCAGATCGCAATTCAAGATCTGATTTCGGGTCAACAAGCCCGCTGGAGTACTGTTCTCGAAGTAAGTGGCGGATGTCTACCAAGAATCGAGAACTTGATCCAGAAGGTCAGTGCCCGAACGGTGGAATTGCCTGAAGGCAGCGATGCCAGGAAGGTGCTTGCCGACGCGATTGCTGTGATCGACTACTTCAAGAACGGTGGTAAGTGGAAGCGATTTCGTGTCTTTACGCCAAAAGAAGTAAAGGATCGCACCTATTTGAAAGACAGTGTTTTTGTCGATGGAGAACGTGCTTCGAATACCGATAATCTAGAGGTTGTCCGCGATAAACTGGAACTGGAATTAGAGTTGGCAGATCTTCATTCGGTTTGGAACGGGGTTGGCGTGTCGTCCCCTGAAGGTATTAGCCGCTTGAGGTTTGCCGAACTAACGGAGCGAACTTCAATTCTTAGGCGGTGCTTCGAGTACACGCACGGCTGCGATCTCCTCTCGCAATTCATGACCAACGCGTCACCACCCGTACCAGTGCCGGATTGGATCAGTGGCCAAACGCAGGAATACCTTGACTTGATTAAAGCGACATCCGTCGAGGAACAACTCAACGAAACAACGAGCGCAGTCGACTCATGTGCAAGAAGTCTTAGAAGTCTACAGGAATTACATGATGTCCATCCTGTGGTTAATGTACTTCTACGCGCAATAGAAGACCGAGATGTTCGTTCATACAGCCAGGGTCATACAAGTGTTGTTTCAACTGAACAAACTCGATTGGATCAACAGCGGCGGATGCGTGTAGAGAACTTGCTCGCCAGTTATGTTCCCAGCCTTGTGGACTGTGTTTCAACGAGTCTCGATGATGAAGCCTGGGAGACTCGTTTTCGAACATGGCAGTCGGCATGGCATTGGGCTATAACTGACTCATGGCTCGTTAAACGTTCGGATTTTGAATACCAACGAGAACTTTGGGAGCGACAAAGTGAGATTGAAGCTGGAATCGGTGAGCTTCTAGCGGAAGCGGCCGCTCTCCGTGCGTGGACGTATTTCTTCGACCGTCTCTCTCCCAAAGAGACCGCAGCCCTTAAAAGCTGGCGGGAAGCCGTTCGAGCCATGGGAAAGGGCACGGGTAAATCAGCCAAGATGGCACGTTTACGACAGGAAGCGCGACGATATATGGCCGAATGCCGTGAAGCGATTCCTGTCTGGGTCATGCCTCGCTATTTGGTAGCTGAAATGGTTGATCCCGCACCTGACCGCTACGATCTTGTAATCGTGGACGAGGCGAGCCAGTTAGGAATAGAAAGCCTCTTTTTGTTCTATATTGCGAAAAAAATGGTGGTGGTCGGGGACGATCAGCAAATCAGTCCGTACGGCGTAGGCGTACCCGATGCCGCGATCTCAGGGATGCAGCAGCACTATCTCTCGGGTATCCCACATCTTCATGCGCTCTCAGCTCAGAGCAGTTTGTATGCTAATGCCAAAATCCGGTTTAGTCAGAACATCGTGTTGCGCGAACACTTCCGTTGTATGCCTGAGATAATTCAGTTCTCGAATGATCTTTGTTATGCGAGCAACGGAACACCTCTTGATCCTTTGCGTACCTATCCAGCGAATCGTCTACAGCCGCTCGTACTACGTCATGTTCCAGAAGGCTATCGACGCGGACGTACGCAACATGCACAAAATCCGCCCGAAGCGGACGCCGTCGTTAGCCAAATACATGCATGCGTCAAAGATCCCCGTTACAGTGGGTTGACTATGGGGGTCATTAGCCTTCAGGGTGAAGGACAGTCCAAGTTAATAGAACAGAAACTTTTGGAAACACTAGACCCCGAGATCATTGAAGAACGTCGTCTTATCTGTGGAGACGCCTATGCTTTCCAAGGAGACGAGCGCAACGTTGTCTTCTTAAGCATGGTCGCTGCACCTGGAGAGATTAGGATCGGTGCGTTAACGGCCGAATCGGCACGGCAGCGTTTCAATGTTGCTGCAAGCAGAGCACAGGATCAACTTTGGCTTTTTCATACGGCTAATCTCGATGTGCTAAGTGATTTGTGCATGCGTCATCGTCTACTGAGCTACATGTTAAATCCATCACGCCAGTCTACTGATGAAAACGAACAACGTTTCGAATCCCAATTTGAGCGAGATGTATATCGTTGCCTTACCGAACGAGGTTTTCATGTACGTACCCAGGTCTGCGTAGGTGACCCAACTAATCACAGGTATCGAATCGATCTTGTTGTGGAAGGTATGCAAGGACGACTTGCGGTTGAGTGCGACGGTGATGAATGGCATGGGCCCGAGCGGTATGAACATGACATGGCTAGACAACGTGATCTCGAACGAGCCGGGTGGCAATTCGTTCGTATTCGTGGAAGCGATTTCTACCGAGACCGTACGCGGACTATGGAGTCGGTCTGGAGCGAATTGGAACGGTTCGGTATCGAACCCGGTGGAATCGATAAAGTTGCAACTGAACCTCCACTAACGGCAAACCTGAATATGGACGACGTTTGGTCAGGTCCACCAACCTCACCCGAAAGGACAGAATCTTCGATTGGTGCAGTAGCATCGGAACTCTCTGTTGTACCGCCAGCAGAAGAGTTAGATCGAGAGACGACTCGACGAATTTCTGGTATGTCGAACTCAAACGCCTGCCCGCCACGAATACCCTATGCTAACTTTAAAGGCGAAAGTGGACCCGATCCACGACATGCTAGTACTGCGCAAGTATCGGATGTTCTTGTACAGATCATAAATTTAGAGGGACCAATGCTTGCGAAACGATCTTACGACATCTATCTACGTAGTTGCGGGATCCGCAGGATGGGAGGCCCACTCAAACGTGCAATGAATAAGGCCTTGCAGCACGCAATTCGAAGCAACTACATCGTTTTGGAGGACGAATCGGGCAAAGGTGGTCTCACGTATTCGATTGCTCGCTCAGCGAACACATCTCCAGTTATCGTTCGCGAACGAGGTCCGCGTTCCTTTGATGAAATCCCACCGAGCGAACTCCAGTTTGTCGGGAGATGGTTGCTAAGAAACGAAAATGAGGAACTCGAGCGAGGATCAGATGATCATTTGAAGGCTGTACTTCGATGCTTTGATTTGAAACGACTTACAACTCAGGTAGGACTGAAATTGCGAAATATCTTGAATCACCATTATCCCTATGTAGATGTAATGTTAGATGGCGATGATGAAAGCACAGTTAAGCACAACAACGATTAGGGCAAGAACTAACCACACACAAATAGATGACTATCAAAATACCCAGCTGTTTTCTAACTTTAACAACCCCCTTACCCAATCACCCCACCCACACCGGGTGATCCGCGCCCAGGTGTTCGTATCCGTTTGTAAGCTTCCGCGCATTGCCGCCGTCGGCATCGACCAGCCAGATGGCGCTGGGCGATCCCACCTCGGCGCGGCAGAAAGCGAACATGGAACCGTCCGGTGACCAGGCCGACCGGAAGTTCCAGACCAGGGGTTCGTAAGGAATGAACTCCGATTCCTCTCCCGAAAAAGGACTGAGCAGGCAGATGGCGGTGCCGCCGCGGGCTGCTGCAGGGTAGTAGTCCCGGTTGAAATGGTCGGTGTCCGGCCGTTGCGCCTGATATGGCCAGGCCGTCCGGGAACCGGGCTCCGCACGGGTGTAGGTGACTCTCTTCCCGTCTGGCGTCCACTGGGCAATGTTGGAACCGCTGCCCCGCGAGTCCGGGTTGCCATAGGACGTGGCGAACCACTGGCGTTGTCCCGTCGTGACTTTTCGGTGGCGCGCGCCATCGGGGCCGTCCGGACTGCCGAGGCACAGATCGGCCCAGTCGTGTCCCGGATCATCGGGATAGTGGCAGTCCTGGTAAATCAGCCACCGCCCGTCCGGCGACCACATGGGACCGAAGTACAAATGTCCCTGTGCCGCAGCTACTTCCACCCGGTTTCCAGCATCCAGATCCGAGACGAATATGCAATAACTGTCCCGGCCTTCCAGCATGGTGGAATGGTAGGCGAATCGGCGGCCATCCGGGCTGATCTGCACGCAGTAGACGAACCCGTCCTCCGCGCCAGTGATCTCTCTCGGATCGGACCCGTCCAGATCCATGGTCCAGATGCGCTGCTTCCCGTCGATGATTGGGTTCGTCACGAGCCGTTCTTCCCCGGGCAGGATATGGGTGCAACCCATGAACGGTGCGGGCCGGTTCTTCAGTGCGATTTCCTCCAGCAGACGGTCTTCCTCCAGGTCGTAAATCCATAGATGGACCTGCACGTTGCCCTCCCAGGCCTTGCCGGGTTCATAGCTGGAAAGGATCACCCTGCGACGGTCCTCGAACAGGGGTCCCCAGCCCCAACTGGCCATACCCGGAGCGTCGGGATTCGGATACCAGACCTGCACCCCCGTCGTGGCCGCGGCGGCATCCAGGGCAGTCGGGTCCCGGGCGGCATCAACGCCCGGCTTGGCTCTGGAGGCATCCAGTTCGATCACGCCCAACCGCCCGTGGGAGTTGAAAAGTATTCGCTTGTGCGTGTTATTCATGCTGATTCCCGCTGATTCCCGAGGTAACGGCCGCCAGGGCATCTCTGTTCCGCGGTCCGGGCGTCGTCGTCCGGCACCACAACAGCTAGGGCGTCCTCCACACGAGTCCGACGTGCAGCCCCACATCGGGGGTGTTCTGATACTGGCTGAGGTTTTCGGTCAGACCGGCATCGAGCGACAACGACTCGGACAGGGCGTACCGCACGCCGGCGGTCGCCTCGATGGCTGTGCGATTCAAGGGGCCCAGCCTGCTGCTCGGAAAGGGACCGATGTTGACCTGCGTCTGGAGCAGCGCAGCGAGCCGGCCCGTGGTCCGGTATTCGAAGGCCAGCACGAGCGTCGTGATGGACCGCAGGGGAAATCCCTCGCCGTGGGTCGGTTTGCCCAGCCGGCTGTGGGCGAGGTTGGCATGGAAGATCATGTCCTTCTTCGGTCGGTCCGGCCGCCAGGTAGCGAAAAACGCCGCCTGGAAATCCCATCCCCCGCTGCCGGTCAGCGTTTCCAGGCTGCCCGTGGGCAGCTTCAGGGCGCCGGCAATGGCCATGACGACCTGCTCTCCGCCACGGTTCAATGGCGTCTTCATCCGCACTACCAGGTCCCCGGGCCTGAAGCCGGCGGACTCGACGCTCCTGATCCAGAAACGGCGGTCGCGTACGACGAATACGCCATAGTCGTTCCTCGGAGCCCACTCCCGGCCCCCGTTGGACAGGTTGAACGCGCCGTGGAACCCCTCTACCACGCCGTCCAGGAAGCCCCCGCCATGCTTCAGGAACGGCAGCGTCATGCCGACCTGCAGCCTCGACGCGATCCGCCAGTCCAGATCCACCGACAGGCGCAGGGATTCCGTGTCCACGAAAAGCCGGTACTCGTCTGGCGGCGCGGCCCGGTAGTAGTCGTCGGCGATCAGGGTATCGCCCACGGGAAGGGTGCTCGCATAGGTATTGGCGTAGTCGAACTGCACCGCCCACTGGATCGATCTCCGCAGAAGGAGGTCCCCGGTCTCGGGACGTAGTCCGAGGAACAACATTCGGACGGGGAACTGGTCGCGCTGCATGAAGGGACCGGTGGCCGGGGACTGGGAAAAGGCGGGATAAGCGGGGATTACGAGCATCAACATGCCGCAGGAAACGGCCCGGCGCAATATGCGGACCGCGCTCAGTATACGGGCCGCATTCCGCGTGCGGGCCGCGGTCAGCATTCGGGCGTTCGGCGTGCGGGCCGCGTTCATGAAGTGTGTTTTAAGGCAAATGCGGTGTATGGGGAATCCGGCCATGCGACGCTCCAGCCCTAGGGATCCGGATCGGGGGTACTCAGGTACTCAACCCAGGTAGGCCAGCGTCTGGCCCGCGATCACCTGGACGCCGGGGTTTATGGAGACATGGGTCACGGTTCCGGCGACATCGGCAGTGACCTCCATCTCCATTTTCATGGCTTCCAGGACCACGATGACGTCCCCTTCCTCGACGGCCTGTCCGGGCGTGACCGCCACCTTGAGAACTTTCCCGGGGATCGGGGCGATGACCGGCGTGGTCCCGGCGCGTTCCGCCGCTTCCGTCGCGGCCTCGGACATATCGGGCTGCAGGTCGACGTCATAGGCCTTGCCGTTCACGATCGCCGTCTTCCCCTCGATCCGCAGCGCGTAACTCCGACCGTTGACGGTCACCTGGTATCCGCGGGGGCCGTTCGTCGAGGCCATCGCGTCCTCCTCCAGCACCTCCTGGTCGGCCGGTGACTTCTTGCGGACGCCGATGAACCCTTCGCCCTTGAGGAAGGCCAGCCCTCGCTCGCCGCATGCCGCGACGATGAAGATGTTCTCGTCCGTATCCTCTATCCCGGCTTCTTTCAGCGCGCTACGCGCCGCTTCGACCCCTTTCTTCGGGTCGTTGTCGTTGAGTTCCAGCACCGGCCGCCGGTTGGGCGGCAGACCGAGCTGCTCCGAGGCGATGTTCACGACCACCGGGTCCGGGGGCACGGGCGTCCGGCCGAAATAGCCCAGCACCATCCGGCCGTAGTCCTCCGCGATCTTCTTCCAGGGGCCCATCATCACGTTGTTGAAAGCCTGCTGGAAGTAGAACTGGGAAACGGGCGTGACGGACGTGCCGTACCCGCCCTTCTCCACGACCTCGCTCATGGCCTTGATGATGGCGGGATAGCGGTCCATGATCCCGTTGTCCCGGAGCATCTGCGTGTTGGCGGTCAGGGCGCCGCCCGGCATGGGACTCCAGGGAAGCAAAGGCTCCACGGCCACGGCCTCGGGCGGCAGGAAATAGTCCTCCATGCACTCCTTCAGGATCTCCGCTGCTTCGCGCACGCCGTCCGGGTCGATGTCCAGGTCGTAGTCCGTCCCGCGAAGCGCGTGCCACATGACGAGGATGTCGGGCTGGGAAGTGCCGCCCGACACGGGCGCGAAGGCCAGGTCGATGGCGTCTGCGCCGGCTTCGAGCGCCGCCTGGTACGCCGCGACGGCGATGCCGGCCGTGTCGTGGGTGTGGTAGTGGATCCAGGTTCCCTCGGGCAGCAGTTTCCGGGCGGCCTTGACGGATTCATACACCTTGGAGGGCACGGCCGTGCCCGACGCGTCCTTGAAACACACCGAGTCGAAGGGGATGTCGGCGTCGAGGATCTTCCTGAACGTGTCCGTGTAGAACGCCGCGTCGTGGGCGCCCGCGCAGCCCGGGGGCAGTTCCATAACGGTGACGCACACCTGGTGCTTCAGACCGGCTTCCGTGATGCACCGACCGCTGTGCACGAGGTTCTCCACGTCGTTCAGGGCGTCGAAGTTCCGGATGGTCGTCATGCCGTGCTTCTTGAACAACTCGGCGTGCAGCCGGATGATGTCGCTGGGCTGCGAATCCAGCCCGACCACGTTCACGCCCCTGGACAGGGTCTGCAGGTTGGCGTCCGGGCCCACCGCCTCCCGGATGGCGTCCATCCGCTCGAAGGCGTCCTCGTTGCAGTAGAAATAGGGCGACTGGAACAGGGCCCCGCCGCCGGCTTCGAAGTAGTCGATCCCCGCGTCCCGCGCCGCTTCCACCGCGGGCATGAAGTCCCGGGTGAAGACGCGCGCGCCGTAAACGGACTGGAATCCGTCGCGGAACGTGGTGCACATGAAATGAACTTTTTTCTTCACGTTGGTTCCCTCGTTTTAAGGGTTCAATGTATTCACCTTAATTACCCGCCCACCAGGACGGACCAGAGTATGCCCGCGGCGATGGCGGAGCCGAGGACGCCCGCCACGTTGGGCGCCATGGCGTGAAACAACAGGAAATTCCGCGGGTCTTCGCGATGGGCTTCCACCTGGGCCACCCGCGCCGCCATGGGCACGGCGGAGACGCCCGCCGCGCCGATCAGCGGGTTGATCTTGTCTTTGACGAAAAGGTTCAGGAACTTGGCAAAGAGCACGCCGCCGGTCGTCGCGATGCAGAAAGCGACCACGCCCAGGGTGAAAATGAAGAGCGATTCCAGCGAAAGGAACGCCGACGCCTGCGTGCTGGCGCCGACCGAGAACCCCAGGAGGATGGTGACGATGTCGATCATCGAGGTCCGCGCCGTATTGGCCAGCCGTTCGGTGACGCCGCATTCCTTGAGCAGGTTGCCGAAGAAGAGCATGCCCACGAGCACGATCGAATCCGGCGCGATCATGGCGGCGATGATGAAGGCGACGATGGGGAAGAGGATCTTCTCCCGCTGCGAGACCGCCCGGGGCGGCGCCATGCGGATCAGCCGTTCCTGCCGTGTCGTGAAAAGCCGCATGATGGGCGGCTGGATGATGGGTACCAGGGCCATGTAGGAATAGGACGCGATGGCGATCATGGAAAGCAGGTGGGGCGCCAGTTTCGATGACAGGAAAATGGCCGTGGGACCGTCCGCGCCGCCGATGATGGCGATGGCGCCCGATTCGGCGGGCGTAAAACCGATGGCCATGGCGCCCAGAAGGGTCAGGAAGATGCCGATCTGCGCGGCGGCGCCCAGGAGGACGAGCCGCGGGTTGGACAGCATGGCCGAGAAATCGGTCATGGCCCCGATGCCCAGGAAGATCAGGGGAGGGAAGACGCCTTCCCTGACGCCGAAGTAGATGTAGTAGAGGACGCTTCCTTCATCGTAGACGCCGTGCCCGTCCCCTTCCATCATGGGGATGTTGCCCAGCATGATGCCGAAACCGATGGGCACCAGGAGCAGCGGTTCGTAACGGCGGATGATCGCCAGGCCGATCATGACCATGCCGATCAGGATCATCACGGCATGTCCCCACGTCGCCGCGGCCAGACCGGAAGCCGACAGAAAATCGTACAGTATCGTCATTTAGTCCGTCCGCATGGCCTGGTTACCGGTGGTTGTTCTTCTCGTCGAGCGCGAACCCGACGGCCGCGGCCACGGCTTCTTCGTCCTGCGGGGAATCCGTACCGGTGGGGTTGTGCGGATGTTCAGGGAGCATGCCCCCCAGCGCCGCCACGACCCTGGGTAGCATGGCAATGCAGAAGCTGATGGCGGCAAGGGCCAGGAACACGATGAACATGCCCGTGAAGGCGACTTCGAGACCCTGGCCGTCCAGGATTCGTTGCCATCCGGTGTGCAGAGGATTGGACATTAGCCCTTTGACAGAATCCACGGTGACGTTAGATATTACCGATGGTTCAAATAAAGGACGGGGCACGCTGCGGGCAAGGGATTTATGCCGGGTCGAACGAGGTGGTAAAGGCACCTGTCCGGGACGCCGGGCGGCGACCGGCAGCCGGCAACCTGTACGCGGGATACCTTCATGAAGGCAGACAGGAGGAACGTCATGTACGCACTGGCCCCGGACCGTATCTGGGACGGCGTTTCCGGCGAGACGCGAAGCGGTGTGGCCGTCGTGGTGAAGGACGACTTGATCGACGCGGTCCTGCCCGTCTCCGAAATCCCCGCCGTCATGGAGACCGCGGCCCTGCCGGAATGCACGCTCCTGCCGGGCCTGATGGACGCCCACGTCCACTACAGTTCCGTCATGGGACCGGCTTTCCTGGCCGCCGGGGTGACCACGATCCGCGACGTGGGCAACGACCTGGCCTGGATCCTGGGCGAGCGCGAGCGCCACGCGATGGACCTTTCCGCCGGTCCCGCCATCCTGTGCTGCGGACACCTGCTCGACGGGCCCAGGGTCTACTGGCCCCAATTGGGCCGCGCCCACGGCACACCCGGCGAGATCGCCGATTCGGTCCGGCGGCACGTGGAAGCCGGGGTGGACCAGATCAAGCTGTACGCGGGCGTGGAACCCCCACTGCTGAAGGCGGCGGTCGACGCCGCCCACGCATCGGGCAAATTCGTGGTGGCCCACCTCCAATCAACCACCGCGGATGATGCCGCGCGGCTCGGACTGGATGAGTTCGAGCATCTGGCCGGGTGCGGCGTGGCCTGGCGAGCGGCTTCCGAGGCGGAAGACGATCTCATGATCGACCTGCTCCTGGAACGGGACGTGATCATCGACCCGACCCTGGTGGTCTGGGACCGGCTAGGGCGCGTCCTGGACCGGCCCTTCCACCACGACACCCGGAGAGCCTGGGTACACCCTCGCCACCTGGATATATGGCAGCGGTATCTAGGCCGTTTCGGTCCGCCGGAATACCGGTTGAGATACCAGGGCGCCATGTCGCACCTGAAGCGGTTCCTGCGCCGGGCCCATCAGCG
Organism: Gemmatimonadota bacterium; assembly: GCA_009841265.1. Lineage (NCBI taxonomy): Bacteria > Pseudomonadati > Gemmatimonadota > Gemmatimonadota bacterium. The sequence goes on from VXMB01000001.1 coordinate 98,616, forward strand.
GGGGGTGACCGTCGCACTGGGCACGGACACGCCCTTCCCCCACCTCGTGCCCGGGATGAGCGTGCATGACGAACTCGTCATGTACACGGACGCCGGCATCCCGGCCGTGGACGCGCTGCGATCGGCCACATCGATAAACGCCCGGGTCCTGGGCATCGACGGCCGGACCGGTTCGATCCGGCCGGGTCTGCGGGCCGACCTGGTGGCGGTCCGGGGGAACCCCCTCGAAAGGATCGAAGATATCGAAAACGTACAATGCACCGTGCGCGAAGGTAGGCGGTTCGAGCCGCCCGACCTGATGCGGGTCTTCAAGGCGACCTTCGACCGGGAGCCCGACGGCGCGGTCACACGGGATCTGCTGGACTACGTCGACGGCAAACATGTGAATCGGCCGGCCTCATGAAACCCATGATCAAGAGTCTTCTTTTCTGCCTGATTGTATCCGCCGCTACCGCGGCTATTCCCGCGGCCGGCGTAAGCACGCTGCTGTCGATGACCGGGATCATCGAGGACGACCGGGCGCTGATCTGGATTTTCCTGGCCCTCGCCCTACCCATTTTCGTTATTGCCTATGTGCGCGTTACGAGAAACTCGCGGGGCTAAACCGGGGCGAACGAGACCGGCCCCACACTCCACGGAGGACGGCTACATGACTCAAGAGACGCAGACGGCGACGCTGGGCGGTGGTTGCTTCTGGTGCCTGGAAGCGATCTACCAGCAGGTCAGGGGCGTGACGAGCGTGGTGTCGGGCTATGCCGGCGGCAGCGTAGACAACCCGGATTACAAGTCCGTATGCACCGGCGCTACGGGCCATGCCGAGGTCGTGCGGATCACCTTCGATCCGGCCGTGATCAGCTACGCGGAACTCCTGCACATCTTCTGGCGCATACACGACCCGACTACGCTCAACCGCCAGGGCGGGGACGTCGGGACGCAGTACCGTTCGATCATCCTCTACCACGACGAAGAACAGCAGCGCGCGGCCGAGTATTCGAGGACGGAGGCCGACGCGTCGGACCTGTGGAGCGCGGCGATCGTTACGGAGATCGAACCCCTCGAGGTTTTTTACGAGGCCGAAGCGTACCATCACGACTACTATCGCAACAATCCACGGCAACCCTACTGTTTCATGGTCATCGACCCGAAGGTGGACAAGTTCAGAAAATCCTTCCAGCACATGCTGTCGTGATCCACTGTCGTACGGGCCGCAGCAGGGTCCGCAGCCGAAGGAGCGCAATTCCGTGCGCGTGGGCATCCTCTCGCTGATCCACGAATCCAATACGTTCAGCCACACGCCGACGACCCTCGACCTGTTCCGGCGGGACGGGATCCTGACAGGTGAAGCCGTCGCCGATCATTTCAGGGGTGGATTCCACGAGATCAGCGGCTTCCTGGAGGGACTGGACGACGCCGGCATCGACGCCGTTCCGCTGTTCTACGCGTCCACCCCGCCGTCCGGCCGGATCACGCGGGACACCTGCAACGTGCTGATCGAGATGATGTTCGCGCAGCTCGCGGGTGCGGGGCCGCTCGACGGCCTGCTGGTCGCTCCCCACGGCGCCAATGCCGGCGAGGGGGCGGATTACCACGACCTGGACGGGTACTGGCTGACCCGGCTGCGGGGGGAGGTCGGGCCGGATCTTCCGATCATCTGCACCATCGACCCCCACGCCAATCTCTCCCGGCGCATGGTCGAGGCCTGCGACGCCACCATCGCCTACCGCACCAACCCGCACCTGGACCAGAAGCAGCGGGGCCTGGAGGCCGCTACGCTCATGGCCCGGACCCTGCGCGGAGAAGTCCGGCCCGTGCAGGCCGCGGCTTTTCCGCCGGTGGCCATCGGCATCGAGCGCCAGGACACGTCCTCTCCGCCCTGCCGGCCTCTTTATGAGAAAGCGGACGCGTGGCTGGAGAAAACCGGCGTCCTGTCGAACAGCGTCGTCCTCGGGTTTCCGTACGCGGACGTGCCGGAGATGGGTTCGGCCTTCATTGCCGTGACTGACGGTGACGCCGGTCTGGCCCGGCGTATCGCGGATGAACTCGCCGATTACCTGGCCGCGCACCGGGACGAGTTCGTCGGCGAGTTCATTTCCATCCCCGAGGCCGTCGATGCCGTCCTGGACGGCGAGGGGCCCGTGTGCCTGCTCGACATGGGTGACAACGTGGGCGGCGGATCGGCCGCAGACGGCACGCTCATTGCCCACGAGATCTTGAGCCGCGGGGACGTGAAGACCTTCCTCTGCCTGTTCGATCCCGGATCCGTCGAACGGGCCGTTGCAGCGGGCGTGGGTGCGAGGCTCACGCTGGTCATGGGCGGCAAGACGGACGACCGGCACGGCCCGCCCATCCGGACCGAGGTGCGGGTGCAGGGGATCCACGAAGGACGCTTCACCGAATCGGCTGTTCGCCACGGGGGCAAGACATCGTTCAATATGGGGCAGACCGCTGTCGTGGCCACGGACAACGGACTGACGGTGAGCCTGACGTCGCTCCGGACGGTGCCGGTCAGCCTGGGTATGATGACCAGTATCGGCCTGGACCCGGCCGACTTCCACGTGCTCATCGCCAAGGGCGTTCATGCGCCAACAGCAGCCTACGCGCCCGTGAGCAAGCGGCTGATCCGGGTGGACACGCCCGGCGCCACGACCGCGGACATGCGGCGATTCGACTTCCGGTACCGGCGTCGTCCGCTCTATCCGTTCGAGGAATGATCCCGCGGGGCCTCGCCGAACCGGTCCTCGCCCGGCCGTCGAGGAGGCCGTCGCGCAGCCCACGAGTCGTCCTGCGAGGCGTCCCGTATGCCTTGACAGCAAATGTTCCCGTGTTTATGGTCTTGTCGAAATCCGCGGGGTGAACCCTAAGCGGCCGGTGCGCGACCGTTACGCGGCCGTTGCGGGACCGGTGCGCGACCGGTCGGACCACCGATTTCCGGATCAGGCAGCGGTGTACTTTAGCAGCAGCGTACTTTAGCAACGGCGTACTTGACAACGGCGTACAAGGAGAGACCAGGTGAAAGATCTCGACGAAAAACTGGATCAACTGGAACGGGACGGTTTCGTGCTCCTCAAGGGTGCCCTGTCCCCGGAGGAAACCGAGCAGGTGCGGTCCCGCATATTCCACGCCAAGGAGCAGGGATGGGAGGAAGGACTGAACGCGGTCGGGAACATGTGGTTCGACACCCTGCTGGACCGGGAGCCCGACGTCTTCGCCCCGCTCGTGGGCCATCCGAGCGTGGCGCCGCTGCTCTACGCCATGATGGGCAAGCAGTGCCAGCTCCGCAGTTTCCGGGCGCACATCAACCCCGGCGCCTACACCCAGGAATGGCACATGGACTTCTATGGTTATTGGAACGAGAAGCGGGAGACGGAAAAACGCAGGCTGGCCGTGCAGCCCAGCAGCGTGAACACGACCTTCTACTTCCAGGACAACGTCCCCGGCCAGGGCAATCTCCGCTTCGTCAAGAACGGCCATCTCTCCGAGCCGCCCCACCTCTACCCCCGGATCGACCACGTCGCGTTCGAAGAGTGGTGCTACGCGCAGGAACACGTCGTGCTGCACCCCATGGCCGGCGACGCGGTCGTCTTCCTCAGCCACATCCCCCACCAGGGCGCCAAGGAAGATGTCGACATGGAACGGTGCAACGTGGTCTGCCACTACCAGACCTGCCCGATGTACGAGGGCGTGTGGTACGTCTCCAGCCCCCGTCCCTTCAAGGGGTCCTTCCCCTTCCACGAAACGACGCCGGCGGGGATGAATTAAGTCCATAAAATGCCGATTACCGGTGTTACAACGGAAGCCGTTCGCCGATTCGAACATGACCAGGACACCGCATTTATACCGTACCGGCTTGGTTGGCAAAACTGCTTGGTTCATACGCAGATTCGGCGCGAAAGAAATAGTGATGAAACCCTTGCGCCGGATCCTGGCGCCGATCGTCATACCTCGACTTGAAGAAGCAACCTTCCAGTACCAGGGCCAATCCCTCCCCCTTACCTATCATCCTAATGGCGCTACCTGGTCCAACGAACGGGCCGTCGAGATCGCGATCGCCCGGGACTATCTAGAACGCTATAAAGGAAAAACTGTCCTGGAAGTAGGCAACGTCACCTCACATTACTACGACGTGCGGCATGCAATCCTCGACAAGTACGAAAAGGGGACCGGTTCAATTGAGGTGATCAACGAGGATGTGGTAGAATTCGAAACCGAAAGACGATTTGATCTGGTCATTTCAATTTCGACCATCGAGCACATTGGATTCGACGACGACGGAGACAGCCGCCAGAAGATTCCACTGGCCATCGCAAAGTGCCGAAGCCTGTTGACGCCCGGCGGGTTGTTCCTAGCCACGGTTCCCCTGGGATATAACCCCGTCCTGGACGAGCTTGTCGCATCCGATGGGCTGGGCTTCGACCGGGAGACCTTCATCCGCAGGAACGGCCGGCTTGCGTGGGTTCAATGTGAAAAAGTAGACGCGCTTCGCTGCAACTACGGCAGGCCGTTCCCCTATGCCAATTGCATCATGGTGGCTGAGTTGGATGGATCTTCAACGTGTTGAACGACCATCCGTCGAATCCAGCAACAAACTTGCATTTCCAGCTTCGCGACAAAATCCGTTGACAGGGCGAATACCGCCCCTTAGAATACGTGCGGCGTTGTTAAGTTGAATTAATGCAAAGGGATAGCGTCCGTTGCGTACCGGTGTGCCGATTGCCGGGAGGAGGCCTTCATGACCACCACCAAGAAAGAATTGGTGGAACTGATCAGCAAGCGTCTGGGGCTTAAGAAAGAGCAGGTGTTTCCCGTGGTCGACCAGACGTTCGTGGCCATGCGGGACTCCCTGATCGAGGGAGACCGGATCGAAATCAGGGGATTCGGGGTTTTCGAGGTCAAGGACACGAAAGCCCGCACTTCCGCGCGCAATCCCCGCACGAGCGATATCGTTTACGTCCCGGCAGGTAAAAAGACCCGTTTCAAACCCGGAAAACTATTGAAAGAAGCCCTGCGGGTCCCCTTAGATGACTGAAAAAAAGGCGGACCGCAACACTCCCGCCATCCTGTCGACCGTTTGTAAATACGCCCGCCCATATCTGTTCCGATGTCTGCTGTGCCTGAGTCCGCTCCAGGCCGCACCTCAGGACACGACCGTCGCCGCAGTACCGCCCCAAACTTCCTCCATTACGCTTGAGAAAGCCGTTGCCCTTTACGAATCGGGCCGGCACGACCAGGCGCGCGAGGCCTTCCTGCTCATGCTGGACGACCGGCCCGAAGACCCAGTGGTCCTGTACTACCTGGGACGCCTGGATCCGGACCGGGAAGCGGCCGAGCAGTATTTCCTGAAGGTCCTGATGCACGGCCCGGAACACGTCCTCGCGGACGACGCGCTGCTGGAGGTCGCCCGCATCCAGTTCGCCCTGGAACGACACGACGACGCGGTGAACGCCTGCAATCGGTTCCTGTCGGCCTATCCCGACTCGGAACTGGAGGATGAAGCGCGCTTCCTGCTGGGGCAGGCGCTCCTTGCCGGAAGGCGGCCGGAACTCTCGCGCATGGTCTTCCAGCAACTGCTTGCTTCCGAGCCCGATACGACGCTCGTGCAGTCGGCGCGTCTCGCCATAGCGGAAAGCTACCGCGCGCAGGAGGATTTCATCGAAGCCGCCCGACAGTACCTCAGGTTCGAGATCGACTTTCAAGGTGTGGAAGGCCTGGAGGCGGTTTTGTGGGAGGCGGGGCAATGCCTCGAAGCCGCGGGACGCACCGTCGAGGCCGGTTTCGTGTACCAGCGGCTGATCAAGCGGTATCCCGACTCACCGGAGGCGAACCGCGCCCGGGTGGAAAGACCCCTGCTCGAGTAACGTCGTGCCCGGCGCTACGGCGCGGGGATTACCGATGCCAGAGCAGCGGCACGCCCGTGCCTTACCGGGCCGCCTTGAAGTACACCGAGAAATCCGGCGCGATGTCGATGCGCTTCGCCCTGTCCGGCAATGCATACTCGAAGGTCTGGCGCCTTTGGGCGTTCCAGATCTCCCGGACGATCCGGTCGCCGTTCTCCAACTCGATGACCAGGGGCACGATCGCATGGAATACGCGGCCTTCCTGTTCCTGCAATAGCTGTCCGCGCACCGTGAACCCCCTGGCGGTCCTCTCACCGCCCGAATCTAATCCGCCCTGACCCGGACCGCTAGATGCCGCACCGCCGGACACCGCACCTACGCCCCCTTCGCTGCTGGTGAAATACACCCGGTAGACCGGAAAGCCCGTGTCCCGGATCCACTGGTCGAAGAACCAGCCCATCTCCCGGCCCGTTTCCGTTTCCACCGCCGCCTCGAAATCCGCCGTCGTAACCAGCTTGCCCGCGTATTGCCGGCTGAATCGTGAGAGCACGTTCATGAAGTGCTCGTCGCCGATGGTGCGCCGCAGCATGTGGAGTACCACGGCGCCCTTTTCGTAGACGACCGCCTGGTAATGTTCCCCGAGCCGCATGCCCAGGTCGATCGCACCGTGCCGGTCGGCGTACAGCGCCTGGTCCGTGTGCCGTTTCAGCATCTCGCGGAACGCTTCGGGACCGGTCTCACTTTCGATGTAAAGGTCCGCCGCGTACGTCGCCACTGCCTCCGAAAGCCAGGCGTCGCGATAGGTCTTCGGGACCACGGTGCCGCCCCACCACTGGTGGGCGAGTTCGTGGGCCAGGAACCCGCGGAAGAGGTGCTGCACTTCCGTGTACATGTGGGCGTGCAGGTTCGCGTCCAGGCGGAAGGCATCCTGGAAGTACAGTCCCCACAGCATCAGCATCGACGGAAGGGCCCGTCCGAAGGCGTAGTCGTCCGGCATTTGCACGACGTCGAGCTTCTCGTAGGGGTAGGGACCGAAGACGCCGCCGAAGAAGTCCAGCGCGGGGCCGATGTGCGTGAGGATCCGCGCTGTGTTCGATTCGGCCGGGCGCCGGTCTTCATCCACGCTGAGGATCACGTCGATGCCACCTGCGGAGACCGTGCGGGTACGGTTTTCGGAGACCGTCATGCCCAGCGAGGACACGGGCCGCGTCCGCCGCCAGCGTGTGACGCGCGCATCTTCCTCCTCATGACTGGCCACGTGTGCGCCGACCGTCGCCACGGTCAGCTCGTCCGGATAGCGCAGTTCCAGGTCGAAAGTGTACAGATCCTCGTTGGAATGAACGGGAAGCCACTGCTGGTTGGTCAACAGGCCGAAGACGCTGCCACCGCGGTGCTGGAAGACGTCGCCCTCGTACCAGAGGGTCAGCGTGGAGGTGCTGTCCCCCGGCACCGGCCGCCGGAACGGGACCGTGAGCCAGGTGCCCTGCCGCGTGAACAGCGCGCCGTCGCCGCCGGCGTAGTCCACGCGGTAGACATCCAGATCCGGGTTCAGCGTGAAAGTCGCCGCGGTGAGCGGGGCCGCCCGGGCCGTGATTTCCAGTGTCGTCTTCATGCGCATGCGGCGGCCGTCCTGCTCCAGGGATCCCGTGAGATCGTAGTGGTCCAGGGACAGCAGCGGACCCCGGACCGTCTCGTCCTTCGCGGCGCGGCCGGCGCGGTCGGCGCGGCCGGACGGTCCCTCCGGACCCGGCGAGAAACGGCACCAGACCACGGGCGGACTGATGTCCGGGTTCCTGGGAAACCCACTCTTCTGAACCAGGCTGACCGATTCCGATTCATAGGGGCTGTTCGTATAGACAAGCCACCGGTCCGAGTCCGAGAGATCGATCTCCGCCTGCAGGAATCCAGGATGCGTGTGGGCGAGGGAGAAGCGTTCACGGGCGGGTTTCATGTCCAGCAGGTAGTCCCGGTCGACGCGGTTCAGCAGGGCCTTCGCCCGGTCGAATGCCCGTCCGCCCTCGACACGCGAAAGCGCCACGCCTTCCACCAGGTGCTCATATCCCCCGGGCGACAGGACCAGCACCATCCGGTCGAAGTCCGTCGTGTAGGTATCGTCGGCCGTGCGGGCGTACTTGTTCATCTGGTGACGCTCTACGCGGTCCGAAGGCGTAAAGGTGAATCGTCCCGCGCCCACGAGGACCGCGCGTCCGATCCGATCTCCCGAGAACCCGGGCATCAGCAGGCCGTCTTCGATCTCGAATACTCCGGCGGGCCGCTCGATCGTCAGGTAGTCGAAAGCGTAGAACTCATCCTCCCGCAGGGAGAATCGGAAACCGAGGTGGGCCGTCAGCAGCGGCTTAAACCGTTCGGCTTTCCAGCCATCCCCATGCCGGGTGAAATGAATGTCCCACAGTTCGGCTGAAAGCCGCTCTTCCTCTTCGAAGAAAACGTTCAGCCGTATTTCGGGACGGGCGAGGAGGCTGTCCAGCGCGTGCCGCTCCCTCAGCCTGATCCTGGCGTCGCCATACCGTTCGGCCAGGGAAGGATCGCCGTCGTCGAGGATCTCTTCGAGGGGGTTTTCGTCAATTCGCCGGCCATTCAGCTGCCGGTACAGCTCCGCCAGGGCCGCTTCGATGGCTGGGCCCGGGATGTTGGGACGGTCGACGGTCGCTGGACCGGAAATGGCCTGCGGATTGGGTATTGCCGCGCGGGCGCCTGGGGTATCGGACGCGAGGGAAAAGAGGTTGAACAGCAGGCCCGACAAGAGAGCGGGCAACAGCCGGGACGACGGACGGGGCGGGAAGGCGATCATGACCGTTTCCTGAACGCGGAATGCATGGCCCTAGTCCATCGAATCCCGTATCTCGATCAGGCGGGACCGCAACCACTGGATGAGTTCGGATTGGGAGGAGGTATCGGTCGGGGGGGTCTTCCGCTCGCCGGGGTCCGCATGCTCGCCCGGGGCCGCCGACTCCGCGCCAGGGGCCGCCTGCTCGCCAGGATCAGCCTGCGCCGCGCCAGGATCCGCTTTCACCGGGCTGGGCGCTGCCTGTTCCGCGGCGCGGTCCGCCCTTTCCGCGGTTCGGACCGCCTTCTCCGCGCCCCGGTTCGCCGCGAATTCCTGAAGCTTCTTTTTAGCGCCGGCGATCGTGTATCCTTCGTCCCGTGTGAGCTGCTTGATCGTGCGGATGAGCTCGATGTCCTTCTCCCGGTACATCCGCTTGCCGGCGCGGTTCCGCTTGATGCGAAGCTGGCCGAACTGGTCTTCCCAGAATCGGAGTACGGACGGCTCCAGCTCGAGCATGGTCGAGACTTCGCTGCTGGAATAGTACAGCTTGCTCATCGTTTCCCTTCCCGCCCGCGGATCAGCACGCGTATGGGCGAACCCTCGAATACGAAGGTCTCCCGGAGCCGGTTCGACAGGTACCGCCTGTACGAATCCGGGATCGCGTCCAGATGGTTCACGAAAAACACGAAGGTGGGCGGCGCGTTCTGTACCTGCGTGCAGTAGAGGATGCTGGTCGCCCGCCCGTCCGGCGCGGCCGGGGGCGGATAATAAGCCGTGATGCTTTCCACAACGCGGTTCAGCTCGCCGGTGGATACCCGGAGCGAACGCATTTCGTGGACGTGGCGCGTCTTCTGCATGATCTGGGTCACCCCGCGGCGGGTCTCGGCCGACACGAACAGGATCGGCGCGTAGTCGGCGAACCGGAGGTACTCCCTGGCCGTCTGGGCGTAGGCCTCCGTCGGATGCTCGGTCCGGTCCACCAGATCCCACTTGTTGAAGGCGACGACCAGCCCCTTACCGGCCTCGTCCACCTGCGATACGATCCGCTGCTCCTGCGTGGCCAGGCCGTCCACGGCGTCCACCAGGAGTACCGCCACGTCGCAGCGCGCTATGCTCCGCATCGTCCGCGTGATACTGTAGAACTCGATGTCGCTCTTGATCCGGGACCGGCGCCGGAGGCCGGCCGTGTCGATCAGACTGTACGTCACGCCCTGCCGGGTGATTTGCGTGTCTACCGAGTCCCGCGTGGTGCCGGGGACGTCGGAGACGATTACCGTGTCCCTGCCCACGATGGCGTTGACCAGGGACGATTTGCCCACGTTGGGCCTGCCCACGATCGCCACCTTGATCGCGCCGTCGTCCTCTTCTTCGACAGGCTCGGGTTCAGGAATCCGCTCCGCCAGCAGGTCCATCAGGTCGCCCGTATTGCGTCCCTTCAGGGCGGAGATCATCACGGGCTCGCCCAATCCCAGGGCGCCGAACTCGTAGGCATGGTTTTCCTGGGCGCCGCTGTCCACCTTGTTGGCGACGACGATGACCTGCTTGCCGGCCCGGCGGACGACTTCGGCCGCCTTCTGGTCCAGGGGCGTGATGCCCGTGCGGACGTCCGTGACCAATAGGATCACATCGGCTTCGCTGACGGCCAGCCGGGCCTGCTGCTCGATGGCCGCCTCCATGGGCTCGTCGGATTCCGGGACCAGGCCCCCCGTGTCCACCACGGTGAACTTCTTCCCGAACCAGTCGGCGTCGGCGTAATGCCGGTCCCTCGTGATGCCCGGGGCGTCGTGCACGATGGCGTCGCGGCGGCCGATCATCCGGTTGAACAGCACCGACTTGCCCACGTTGGGGCGTCCTATGATGGCGATTACAGGGGACATGTTTGTCTAACCGTTCGCTTCCGCCAGCCCCGGAAGATCCCGCACGTGGCCGGGGAAGAGTTCCACGGGCACCCCGATCCGCTCGCTCAGGCCGGGCAGGTTCATGTCGTCCAGCAGCAGGCCGTCGTCGTTCAGCACGTTCGGAGGAAGGTACACGCGGTCGCCCACTTCCTCGTCCTTCAGCGCATGGAGGATGTCCCGGCCGGTCAGCAGTCCCGACACCGTGATCCCCGGGCCGAAGAACGTGTTCTCCGCCACGACCAGCTTCGCTTCCACGTGCTCCACCCGGTTCAGGGGTTCCACGAGCGATGTCCGGACCACGTCTTGTGCCAGTTCGGCCGTGACCAGCGTCGCCCAGAGCGGTTCGGCCGCCCGTTCGGGAAGCGAACGCGTCTGCTCGGCAATTTCGGTTTCGAAATGTGTGACCATGCCGACGCCGTTCTCCACGACTGGACAGTCCTCGTAGAAGGACGGCGGAGGAAAGGGCGTGGAAGACATCAGGTACCATTCGTCGGACAGATACACCAGCGGATGCCCAAGCCGCTCGCGGAGTTCCTCCTGCCAGTCGCCGACCGTATCGATCATGCGCCGGGCGTAGTCCACGGTGACCGGCTCGAGGTGATACAGTCCCTGACGGTGCGCGGTGAGGCCGACGGGCACGATGGAGATCGACTCCACCGCCGGATACAGTTCGGCCAGGTCGTCTACGGTCTTTCGCAGCGCGGGGCCGTCGTTGAGTCCGGGACAGAGGACGATCTGCGTCTCGATCAGGATCCCGCCATCCGCCAGCCGCCGGAGGATGGGCATGACGTCTTTCGCCTTGGGCGCGCCCAGCAGCATCCGCCGCAGTTCCGGGTCCGTGGCGTGGACCGACACGTAGATCGGACTCAGGCGCTGCACGATGATCCGGTCGAGGTACGCGTCGGAAGCGAAGGCCAGCGTCACGTAGTTGCCGTAGAGGAACGTGAGGCGCACGTCCTCGTCCTGGAAGTACACGGCCTTGCGCATGCCCTTCGGATTCTGGTGGATGAAGCAGAACACGCACTTGTTCGCGCAGGCCTGGTAGGGCGGCTCGTGGAGAGACAGGCCGAGGTCCTCATCCGGATCCTTCTCCACGTCGATCAGCACGCGGTTTCCATTGGCCTGTAGAACGTCGAGTTCCAGCACGTCTTCGCTGGACCAGAACCTGTAGTCGAGGGAATCCCTGACCCGGGCCTGGTTGATCCGGATCAACCGGTCTCCCGGGACCAGGCCGACATGTTCCGCGATGCTGTCCGGACGCACCTGTTCTATCCGCATATCACCTAACACTTTGAAATATCAGTGACAACATAGCGTCATCACAAGCAATCGTTTAGGTATCTACATTTAACAAATTGCGACCCTTGGAAATATAGAGAATCGGACCCTTTCTGTCAAGGGGATTGGCGGGTTCCGGAACCCGTGAATGCCGCACCGGCAAACCCGTGGATGCCGCACCGGGAAGCCTGCATGAGACGGGTGCCGACAACCGGAAAACGAAGCCGCCGGGACTCGGACTTTTCGCTTGCCCGCGGGGCCGCTGTCAGGCTATATTGGATCAGTTGGCCCGTAAGACGGAACCGCGGGTGTAAGCGTATGAATTTACGGTCTTTACAGGCCGCCGTGCAGTGCCGCGCCTGTTTATGAATCGGAAGAATCCCGGGGAAACAGCAATGCCTCCCAAAACCATGTACGAGAAGGTCTGGGACCAGCACGTCGTCAAGGAGATGCCGGACGGGCTCACCGTCCTGTACATCGACGCCCACCTGATCCACGAGGTGACCTCTCCGCAGGCTTTCGAAGGGCTGCGGACCGCCGGCCGGAAGCTCAGGCGGCCCGACCTGACCTACGCCACGATGGACCACAACGTGCCCACCACCGACCGCTCCCTGCCCATGACCGACGAGATCGCGCGCCTGCAGGTGGACATGCTGGCCCGGAACTGCGAGGAGTTCGGCGTGCCCCTGTACGATCTCGACTCGCCCCACAACGGGATCGTTCACGTGATCGGTCCGGAACTGGGCATCACGCAGCCGGGCAGGACCATGGTCTGCGGCGACAGCCACACGTCCACCCACGGCGCCTTCGGCGCGCTGGCCTTCGGCATCGGCACGAGCGAAGTCGAGCACGTCATGGCCACGCAGTGCTTGCTCCAGAAGCACTCCCGGACCTTCGAGATCCGCGTGGACGGCGTGTTGAGCGAGGGGGTGACGGCCAAGGACATCATCCTGAACATCATCCGCCGCACCGGTACGGCCGGGGGCACGGGCACGGTCATCGAGTACGCGGGCAGCACGATCCGCGGTCTTTCGATGGACGAAAGGATGACGATCTGCAACATGTCCATCGAACTGGGCGCGCGGGCCGGCCTCATCGCGCCGGACGACACGACCTTCGAGTACCTGGCGGGGCGGGAGTTCGCCCCGGAAGGCGCGGCGTTCGACCGGGCCGTGGCGGAGTGGCGTACGCTGGCCACCGACGACGGGGCCGAATTCGACGAGCGGCTCGCGCTGAAGGCGGACGAGATCGTACCCCAGGTGTCGTGGGGAACCAATCCCGGCATGGTGACGGACGTGACCGGCGTCGTGCCCGATCCTGTAGAGATGGACAGCGAGAACGACCGGCGCGCGGCCGAGAAGGCCCTCTCCTACATGGCGCTGGAGCCCAACACGTCGATCACCGATATCGAGATCGACCGTGTCTTCATCGGCAGCTGCACCAATTCCCGGTTGAGCGACCTGCGGGCGGCCGCGGACGTCATCAAGGGCCGACGCGTATCGCCGCGGGTGACCGCCCTCGTGGTGCCCGGGTCCCACGCGGTCAAGCAGCAGGCCGAGGCCGAGGGACTGGACCGTGTGTTCCTGGAGGCCGGCTTCGAATGGCGCGAGGCCGGTTGCAGCATGTGCCTGGGCATGAACCCGGACATCCTGCAGCCCGGCGAGCGGTGCGCCAGCACCTCGAACCGCAATTTCGAAGGGCGGCAGGGCCGGAACGGACGCACGCACCTGGTCAGCCCGGCCATGGCCGCGGCGGCCGCCGTCGCCGGCCATTTCGTCGACGTGCGAGACTGGTAAGGCAAACCGAAACGGAGCATATCGGTAACGGAGCAAACCGGAAACGGAGCAAACATGGCGGATCCCTTTACCACGCACACCGGCCTGACCGTCCCGCTCGACCGGATCAACGTGGACACGGACCAGATCATCCCCAAGCAGTTCCTGAAACGGATCGAGCGCACCGGGTTCGGCCAGTTCCTGTTCTACGACTGGCGGTTCACGGGCGACGGCTCGACCGACCCCGGTTTCGTGCTCAACGAAGACCGCTACCGGGACGCCACGATCCTGGTAACCGGGGACAACTTCGGCTGCGGGAGTTCCCGCGAGCACGCGCCCTGGGCCCTGCAGGACTACGGCATTCGCGTAATCATCGCGCCGTCCTTCGCGGACATCTTCTACAACAACTGCTTCAAGAACGGGCTGCTTCCCGTCGTGCTGCCCGGCGATACCGTGCGCCGCATGCTCCGGAACGCGGCGGAGCAGCACCCCTATTCCGTCTCGGTGGACCTCGAACGGCAGGTCGTCACCGAGCCCGGTAGCCCGGCCGATCCCAACGGTGCTCCCGAGCCCGGCGGCGCGTCCCACCCGTTCGAGGTCGACCCCTTCCTCAAGCACTTTATCCTGGAGGGTCTGGACGAAATCGGCTGGACCCTGCAATTCGAGGACGACATAGCGTCGTATGAAAGTACCCGGAGTACGGGCTGACCAACTGCTCGCGCTGTCCCAGGCCAGCGACGAAACGTTGCGCAGCGTGTTTCACCGGGACCGTCACGCCACCCTGTGATCGGGCACGTTGTCCAGGATCCGGATCGTTCGAACCATGTGTGGCATAGTGCGCGGCGCGATGTGATCGAAGGGTAGCGCGTAGCGCAGTGCGCGGCGCGTTGCGGCTGCCGCAAAGGCCAAACGCGGGGCATCACGGCTTGAAAATCGTAGAAGAACCCGTAAACAGGCTGGCCGAACACGGCCATGTACCCATCGCCTACGAGGTGAGATCCCTTTTCCGGGCCGATCAGGTAAACGGTGGCCTCGGGGGTATCGCATTGGTGGAAGAACCGGTGGATCCCCCCTACGTCAAGGACTACGATCAGACGTCCGAAGAAGGGCCCGCCCGGTGGCCAGCGCGGTGGCTCGGCCGGTGGGACACTTCGGCGTGGGGATTGCTCGCGGCCTTCGACGGTTCCAGGCGGGTGGGCGGCGCGCTGCTGGCCCGCAGCACGCCGAACGTGAACATGCTGGAGGGCCGGGACGACCTCCTGGTGCTGTGGGACCTGCGCGTCCACCCCGACCATCGCAAGACCGGCGTGGGACGAAAACTCTTCGAGGCCGCGGTGGACTGGGGGCGGCACCACGGCTGCATCGAGATAAAGATCGAAACCCAGAATACCAATGTTCCCGCGTGCCGGTTCTACGCCCGCCAGGGGTGCCGCCTGGGCGCGATCATTTCCAACGCCTACGAGGAGTTCCCCGACGAGCTTCAGTTGATCTGGCGCATGCCGCTGTGACGGGCATTTCCGCCTTGCGTCCGGGTTTCGTCGGCTTATAATGAGGAGTATCCGGCAGGCCGGGAAGTCTCGCGCGCAACGAACCATCCAGCGAGCTTCATCCCGAAGTAACGATACGCCCGGTGCGTCGCTTCCCGTGTCGGTTGCCAGTATTCAGTTGTACAATTGTACAATACACTTTTTCGTCAGGCACCCTGGACTGCCCTATGCATCCCACGCCCCTGACCACATCCCAGCGCCGTTCCTTCGAGGAGGACGGCTACCTCGTCGTCCCGGGCGCGCTGGATCCTGCGCAGATCGAAGCGCTGACGGAGACGGGCGACCGGCTCATGGAAGGGTTCGAGTACCCCGACTTCTATGCCCACCGCCGTCCCGGTCTCGTGCAGGAGCAGCCCTTCCTCGACCTCGTAACGAACGAGCGCACGGTCCCGCTGATCGTGGCCCTTCTCGGTTTCAACATCCACATCACGAATACCGCGCTCATCTTCAAGCACCCGGAGGCGCCCGGCGATACAGGCCAGGTCAACTGGCACCGCGACGTGGGCGTTTCGCTGGACGTGGGCCACGTGGTGCTGCCCTTCGTCGGCCTGAAGATCGGCTATTGCCTGACGGATTTCCCCGATCCGGACACGGGGGCGACCATGTTCGTCCGGGGCAGCAACAACATGAAATCCGCGCTGCCGATACGAAAGGGCCAGATCCATCCCGACGAATACGTGCAGCCGATCCTTCGGGCCGGCGACGCCTTTCTCTTCGAAAACCGCACCTACCACGCGGCCGGGCTGAACTTCGCCAAACAGATCGCCAAGGTCGTCATCTACGGCTACCACTACCGCTGGATCAAGCCGGACCACTACATGCGATTCTACAGCGGCATTCAGCAGCCCGACGCCGGCCTGCTCGCCGGTACCGACGACGTCGGACGCCAGCTGCTGGGCGCCACCGTGGACTCGGAGGGACGCGAGGCGCCCGACGGCATCGACTGGCCCATCCGGGAATGGGCCGATCGGCACGGACTCGACGTGGCGCAGTACACCCATACCGTGGAAGTTTGATCGCTAGCCTGACCCAACCGTTGCCCGGCAGGAATCCATGTACCTGAAGCACATGCTTCCCCATCAACTGCGCGAGGCCGTGGAACGGGGCGACCCGCTGCTCGTGCCCGCCGGCTGCATTGAGACCCACGGTCCCCACATGGCTATCGGTCACGACACGATCATCGTGGAGGAGATCTGCGCGCGCGTGGCGAAGCGCCTGGACGTGGTTGTCTCGCCGCCCTTCGATTTCGGCCCCACCGGTTACGCCCTGGGCGGACCCGAGGACGGCACCATCGACCCCGATTACGATGCCTTCGGTTCGTACGTCAAGTCGATCCTGCGCAACTTCCTGGAGATGGGCTTCGGGCGTATCTACGTGATCATCATGCACCAGGGCATGGAAGCCCCGCTGGCACTGGCTTTCAAGAAGGCCGCGGCGGAACTGTCCTTCGAAATGGTCCTGGCCGAAGGCAAGCCGCGGGGATGGTGGGCGGATGCCAAAATGTCCAGGGAGAAACGCCGGTTCGGCAGGATCCAGGTCCACCCCATGATCCTTCCCGCCGCGTCACCGCCCGCCGGCGGCGACCACGCCGGGTACAACGAGACTTCCTTCCTGCTGGCCGCGCGCCCGGAACTTGTGGACCAGGGCCGCCTCGACGAAAACGCGCCGTGGTACTGCCGGCAGGACGAAGACCGGAACAGCTGGACGGCCAATGCGGCCCATGGGGAGGCCATGGTCGGGGCGGTCGTCGATGCGTGGGCCGAACTACTGCAGCGCTGAATTCAAACCGAAGCGTTTAACCGTAGAAAGGAGCTACACATGCGGTCCATTTTCGTCGGAATCGAGTACGCCGGCAAGTCTACCCTGATCGATCACCTGGACGCCTACTACCAGAAACGGCGGCGCCGGACCCATCTCGACGATCATTTCACCATCCCGGACGCTTCCCTGAGTCCCGTTTCCCGGGCCCAGTACGTCCACTATCCCGACGACGTGAAAGAACGCATGCAGCGGATGCAGCTGCACTACCACGTGGAGGTCATCCGCAACTACCCCCACACGCTGATCGCCGGCTGGCACATCGAGGAGAAGGTCTACTGCGACGTGTACGGCAGCGTGGAGGGAAATCCGTACTATCCCAACTACGTCCAACACAACCAGCGGCACTACGAGGTGCTGGTCCTGGAAGCCCGGCTGCCTGACGTCGTGCTGATCCACCTAACCGCCGACGACGACGCGATCCGCGAGCGCATCCGCACGGACCCCCACGAGTACCAGATCATCGACGAGCAGGACATACCTGATCTCAAGAAACGCTTCGAGGACGAGGTCGACCGATCGCTCCTTACGCGAAACGGCCACCTGATCACGCTGGATACGACCGAAAAGTCACCGGCGGAAACCCTGGACGAACTGCTGCTCAAGACCGATCCGCTGGTGACCGACGGGGAACTGGCCATGCGGGCCATGCCGGTGCCAGAGGAGGACTACGAGGTCAGGTACGAGAACGGCGAGCGGAAGATGGTGTAGGGAGAAGCCACGGTGTAGGGGGAAGCCACAGGGTTTTGTGTTTTTTGTGTTTTTTTTAAAAACCAGAACGAGATCGTGGGTTTCAATTCCGACGATTCTAGTATGGACCACCTTGTAGGGAAGGCTGGATAGTATTGAAGGCGTTATTCGTCCAAGGAGTCAGACAATGACCGAGATCTCCCGCGACAACTTGACCTTTGGCGCACAGATCGTAACTGCCGTTGGAATGTTCATTGTGACCTTGGGCATCTTGTTCATTGCGACGCTTACTTACCTGGATCGGGAAGATCAGGGATTCAGGAATGAGATTCGGACCGAACTGACCGCAATCCGAACTGAAATGCAAACCGACTTTACGGAAATCCGTAACACGATGAGAGATATGAATAGTCGGCTCGACAACATGAACACCCGACTCGGAAGGGTCGAGGGGTATCTGAGGGTATCCGGCGAAGAGTAACGCACCCGTTTCTACGCCGCCAGACCCTTGTCCTGGGCTTCCTTAATGCATTCGGCGAGGATGGGGACGCCTTCGCGGATATCCTCTATCGTGGGGAACCCGAATGCGATGCGCAGGTAGGGGATGTCCTCGTTCGCGGCGCTGAAGGACTGCCCGAGACTGTAGTAAACCCCGCGCCCTGCCGCCAGTTGCAGCGCTTTCCGCGTGTCCGTCGCCGAGGGAATGCGTACCCAGACGAACATGCCGCCGGGCGGATCCGTCCACCACACCTCCTCGCCCAGATCGCCGAAGTGGGTCGCCAGCGATTCGACCAGGGCGTCCTTGCGCGCCTTCATGACCTCGTTTACTTCTCGGATGTGGTCCCAGAGATGATCGCCCAGGTATTCGGCCACGATCATGCTCGCCAGCGTGTTGGTTCCACCATCCATCTTGTTCGCCATGATCCACTGCTGCAGCGCCTCCGGCGCCATGAAGTAGCCCTGCCGGACGCCCGGCCCGAGGATCTTTGAAAAAGAGCCGACGTACACGACCCGGCCGTCTTCGCCCAATTGGTACAGGTTCGGCGGCACCGGATCGGTCTGGAATACGAGATCGGCGTAACAGTGGTCTTCCACGACCAGCGTGTCGAACTCCCGGGCCAGTTCGAGGAGGCGCTTGCGACGCTCCAGGGACAGGATGGAACCCGTGGGATTGTGATGGGTGGGGATGGTATAGATGAACTTCGGCGGCGTGCCCGCGTCGACAAGTCCTTTGAGTAAGGTCTCCAGTTCATCCGGCACCAGGCCCTGATCGTCGATAGGCACCGGCGCGATGCGCACCTGCCGGCTTCGGAACACGCTCAGCGATCCACCGTAGGTGAAGGATTCCGTGACGATCGTATCGCCCCGTGACGCGAAGGCTTCCGTGATCAACTGGAGCGCCTGCATGGAACCGGATGTCAGTACGATTTCCTCCAGGGGCACCGCCCGGCCCGCGCCGTGCTCGAAGCGCTCCGACGCGATGGCCCGCAAGGGTTCGTAGCCGCGGCCGTCCGGATAATTCACCAGTTCCGGGCCTCGGACCCTGATGACTTTCGCGGCGGCCTCGGCCAGTGCGTCCGAAGGAAAGGACAGCGGATCGGGCCTCCCCGCGCCGAAATTGATCTCACGCATGGACCTGCTCCTGTAAGGTGTCGGTTACGCCGATGGCGGATTTTACTTAATTCGATGCACAGGCAAGTCGATCACGGAATGTAGGACGGCCGTCCCGCGCCTGTCAACCGGTTCTGCGTGGATCCGGTGCGCAGCGAGGGCTTAGTGAGGCGGCCACCGGGACGGGGCCGGAGCGCGAACTACAGGACAAGGTGGGTGGCGTTGACAGGATATACCGCGCATCCTACATTGATCCTACCTGACCCTGTAGGTCGCACCCATCGGCTCTCCAACCATGATCCCGTTCCGATTCCTCCTGCTGTTCACCATACTCACGTCGTTCGTTGCAGCTTCCGAAGCGCAGGAACAGCCGGCGAATCGGGCACAGACCGAGCGTCCCGTCCAAACTCAGGCACAGCCCCCCAACCAGGCACAGCCCCCTATTCGCGTCGAGATACCCCTCTTCGAGGGCGGCCAGGGACTGGAGTTCTTCCTCGAGTGCGCCCGGACTTACGAACAGGAGCACGAAGGCGTGGTGATCGACCTCTACGGCGATCCGCGCATCCACGACAAGGTGCGGGTGCGCATCCTGGAACGGTCCTTCCCCGAGGTTACCAACGCCCGGCTCAACTACTGGGCACTCATTCGCAACGGCGACCTGCTGCCCCTGGACGAGTTCCTCGACCAGCCCAACTGGGAGGGCGACCGCACCTGGCGCGAATCGTTCCTGCCCGGGACCCTGGCCCAGTACACCCACGAGGAAAAGACCTACGGCATCCCCCTGATGGCGTCGGCCTACGCCGTGTGGTACAACAAGAACATGTTCGAGGAAAACGGCTGGGAGCCGGCGACGACCTGGGAGGAGTTCCTCGACCTGTGCGAGGAGATCAAGGCCGCCGGGATGTGGCCCCTCGCCTTCCAGGGACGGTACCCGGGCTACGTGCAGGCCGTGATCGATCACGGCTACTACCATCTCGCCGGACCTGACCGCTACAATGACCAGAAGAACCTGGTGCCCGGCAGTTTCGACAACCCCGAATTCATCGAGGCCCTGTCCAACGCGCAGCGTATCGCCCTGAATTACTTCCAGCCGGGCGCCATGGGCATGAGCCACACCGAATCCCAGCTCGAGTTCTTCCTGGGGCACACGGCCATGATCTTCTGCGGTTCGTGGCTCAAGAGCGAGATGCTGGGTAAGATCCCGGACGATTTCCGCCTGGGGTCCTTCAACATCCCGGTGGCGCCGACCGGCAGGGCCGATCCCTCGGCCGTCTACGGCGGGTCCGGATACTATTTCGTCCTGAAGGACAGCGAGAACCCGCTGGCCGGGGTCGAGTTCCTGCGCTTCATGACTTCGCGGCGCATGGCCGGCCTGTTCGCCCGGATGCGCGACATCCCCGTGTCCGTGGCCGGCGTCTCCGAAGCGAACCTGACCGAGGATATGGCGGACCTGGCGGATATGCTGAAGAACGCGGCCGTCACCTACGGCACACCGCCCGGCGAGGGTTATCCGGCCATGACGCAGTACTGGACCGACGCCCGGTTCCGGGTGATCACCGGCCAGACCACGCCCGCCGATGCCGCCGCGGAACTGGAAGCCGCCGCGGCCGTCGTTCGACGGCAGACCATCGCGCCGGACGAGATCAACATCCGGCACGTCTGGAAACCCGGTCTGCTGATCGGCCTCATGGCCCTGGCCATCGGCTACTGGTCGGTCACGACCTACAAACGCTACCGGGACCGCCGCCGCGCGGGGAAATCACACGTCGCCGGCCTCCCGTTCCTCGGGCGGATTGACCGGATCATCTTCATCGCGCCCGCCCTGCTGCTCTACGCGGTGTTCGTGATCATCCCGAGCGCGAAATCGTTCCTCTGGAGCCTGAACGAATGGGACGGGCTGACCGACATGCGCTTCACGGGCCTGCTCAACTTCGGCCGGCTGCTCTTCGAAAGCGACGGGTTCTGGATCGCGCTGAACAACAACCTGTTCATCATGTTCGTCATCCCGCTGTTCGTCATCCCCCTCTCCCTGTTCCTGGCCGTGTGCATCAGCCGGCAGATCCGGGGATCGAAGTTCTTCCGCATCGCCTTCTTCTTCCCGAACATCCTCGGGGCCGTGGCCGCGACACTCCTCTGGATGCATCTCTACAATCCCCAGGGCGGACCGATCAACGCGGCGCTCGTGGGCCTCGGCATGATCCTGTCCGCGGTAGGCTTCGAGAGCGCGGGCAGCTGGCTGCAGGCCATGGAAGGATTCGCCTGGCTGTCGCAGTCCAACCTGTACTGGGCGCTCATCCCCATGTCCATCTGGGGCGCCTGCGGGTTCAACATGATCCTCTTCCTGGCCGCCATGGAGAGCATACCACAGAGCCTCTACGAAGCGGCGGACATCGACGGGGCCTCGTCGTGGCGGCAGTTCTGGACCATCACCCTGCCGCTGATCTGGGAGGTGCTGTCCATCTCCATCGTGTTCATGGTCATCGGCGGGATGAAGGCCTTCGAGACCATCTGGCTCCTGACCAACCAGACGCCCACCACGCAGGTGCACGTCATCGGCACGCTCATGGTGCAGGACATGTTCACCGAGTTCAAGATCGGCGAGGCCACGGCCATCGCGGTGCTGCTGTTCATCATGGTCTTCTTCGGCACGGCCGCCACGCTGCGGCTCATGCGAAGAGAAACGGTGGAATTCTGATGACGCGGACGGAAGGAATGAAACGATCGGGCGAAAGCAGCCGGACGTCGGCCTGGAATTTCGTGATCTATCCGGTCTTGCTCGGGTACCTGGTCATCGTGGTCTACCCGATGGCCTGGCTGCTGTACACGTCGCTCAAGACGGACCGGGAGATCTTCCTGGCGCCTTTCACGCTGCCGGACTGGGCGGACCTGCAGTGGATCAATTTCTCGCGGGCGTGGACGGTGGGGCAATTCGGGGACTACTTCCTGAACAGCGCGATGCTGACGGTCATGACGGTGATCCTGTCGCTGCTCTTCGCGGCCATGGCGGCCTATGCCCTCTCGCGGTTCCGCTTCTTCGGGGCACGGCCCCTGTTCTTCTTCTTCCTGGCCGGCCTGATGGTGCCGCTGCAGCTAGCCATCGTGCCCCTCTTCTTCCAGATGAAGGACCTGATGCTGCTCAATTCCCGGCTGGGGCTGCTGCTCGTCTACATCGCCTTCGGCATGCCCTTCGCCATCTTCATCCTGGCGGGCTTCTTCAAGTCGCTGCCGTCCGGACTCCACGAGTCGGCCCTGATGGACGGCGCCGGCGAACTGCGGGCCTTCTGGCACATCATGCTGCCGCTGGCCAAGCCCGCCCTGGTGACCGTCGGCATCTTCGCCTTCCTCGGCACCTGGAACGAGTTCTTCATGGCCTTCATGTTCCTGTCGGGCGAAAACGCCGAAAGCCTGCGCACCCTTCCCCTCGGCCTGGCCAACATCACGATCGTGAGCCAGTACCGCAGCGACTGGGGCATGGCCTTCGCCGGCCTGGTGCTCATGATGCTGCCCACCATGGCGGTCTACGCCCTGCTCCAGCGCCAGGTGACGAAGGGGATTACGGTGGGGGCGCTCAAGGGGTGACGCCTGTCGTCGACTGGTGGAGCGCCCGAGGGGTGATGCGCCCAAGGGATGACGCGCCCGAGGGGTGGCGCGCGAAACTACGGCTTCGCGATCCAGACCGGGTCGGGCGTGATGCTCGTTTCCGGCGGCGGACCCGTATCGTCCCACTCGTCCTCGTTCTCCAACAGGAAGCCTGGCTCGACCGACATGTCGTGATCGCAGATGATCTGGCAGGACAGCCGTACCTCGCCGAGCGCTCCCTTCTCCGTCAGCACGTCGCGTTCGGCCTCGGTCATCGTTTCCGGTTCGCCGGAGACGAAGTTCACGCGGCAGGTCGTGCACTTGGCGTTTCCGCCGCAGCGATGGCCGATGTTCACGCCCGTGCCCTCGATGGCCAGCACGAGACGTTGTCCCGATTCGACCTGGTTCTCTACGCCGTTTACGGTGAGTTTCGGCATGGTGACACGCTCCTTTCATATGTTGTCAATGTTGACAATGTATTAAATGTCGTTAAAACAACCCCCGGCAGCCGGCGCGATCAGCCTGTAGCCGGCGCGATCAGCTTGTAGCCGGTGTAATCAGCCTGTGATATCGTGACCGAGCCGGTCCCGCGTATGCTCCAGGTCCACCCAGCGGTGCGGGCCGTCGGTCACAGCGAAGCACACCTCGTACACCGGGTTTTCCGTGGCTTTCAGGGCCAGTTCGATGATGTTCGTGATGTCCGCCTGGCTGCACCAGACCGATCTCAGGAAGGGTTCGGTGGCCTCGTTCTGCTTGTTGACCCAGCCGATGCGGAGGCAGACGACGGAGAAGCCGTGAGCATCGTGGTAGGTGCGGCAGATGCCCTCGCCCCAGACCTTGCTGGCCGAATAGGGTTCGGTGGGACGGGGCGGGTCGGAGACTTTCACGATGGGCATGGGATCGGGCAGCCCTTCGAGCCGGCCCTCGTTCAGGGAAACGTACGGTTCGGAAAACTGTCCGTACCCCCAGCTCGCCATGACCGAACTCGCATAGATCAGCCGCTTGATGCCCTCCTCTCGGCAGACCTCCAGCACGTTGTAGGTGCCGCGGATATTGCTTTCCAGGATGGTTTCGAAGGAGGCGCCGGGATCGGGGACCGCGCCGAGATGGACCACCGCGTCCATGCCGGAGAGCGCTCGGGACACGGCGTCCCGGTCGGTCAGGTCGGCCAGTGAGAAGCGGTCATCGGGTATCCGCAGAAGATCCTCATCGTCGATGCGGTCCGAAGAAACCGTACGCCGGCCGCTGCCGTAGACTTCGTAATCATCCTTTCCGCTCAGGTGCCGGTAGGTCAGGTTGCCGATCAGTCCGTACGCACCCGTT
Source organism: Gemmatimonadota bacterium (assembly GCA_009841265.1). NCBI lineage: Bacteria > Pseudomonadati > Gemmatimonadota > Gemmatimonadota bacterium. The sequence goes on from VXMB01000001.1 coordinate 122,757, forward strand.
ACGTGCACCTTCAAGGGTCTTCCCTCGCTCATTGGTTCCTCCGGTTGAACTTCGGTGAATCGATGATAAGTCTTGCGTGCTTCAGACTTTCCGCCAGTAGACTGCCGGCTTCAGCGCACGGCGTCCGCACAGGGCCCCGATCAATCCTCGTCCATGAAAGGATACCGCCAATCCGTCGGCGGGACCATGGTTTCCTTGATTGTCCGGGCGCTCATCCAGCGGAGTAGGTTCATGGGGCTGCCCGCCTTGTCGTTCGTACCCGACGCCCGTGCGCCCCCGAAGGGCTGCTGCCCGACGACGGCGCCGGTGGGCTTGTCGTTGACGTAGAAATTGCCGGCCGCGTTCCGAAGCGCGTCCGATATGCGCACGATGGCCTCGCGGTCCCGCGCGAATACGGACCCGGTCAGGGCGTAGGGCGACGTGGTGTCGCAGAGCGCGAGGGTCTCGTCCAGGCGGTCGTCCTCGTACACGTATATGGTCAGCACGGGACCGAAGATCTCCTCCCCCATGGTCCTGAACCGCGGGTTCGTCGTCACGATGGTCGTGGGCTCGACGAACCAGCCCCGCTCGCGGTCGCAGCCGCCCCCGGTGATGATCTCGGCGTCGTCCGCTGACCGGGCGTATTCGATGTAACCGGCGATGGTGTCGAAGGACGCCTCGTCGATCACGGCCGCCATGAAATTCGAGAAGTCTTCGGGATCGCCGACCCTGATCTGCGATACCTCGGCCGTGAACCGGTCCCTGAAGGCTGGCCAAAGGGAACGGGGCAAGTACATCCGTGAGGCCGCGGAACACTTCTGCCCCTGGTATTCGAAGGCGCCGCGCACCGCCGCCGCGACGAGCGCATCCACGTCCGCCGAGGCGTGGACGAAGATGAAGTCCTTGCCGCCCGTCTCGCCCACGATGCGGGGATAGTGCTTCATGCGCGCCAGGTTGCCGGCCACAGTGCGGTACATCCGCTGGAACGTGGCGGTCGATCCGGTGAAGTGAATGCCGGACAGGTCGGGGCTGTCGAGCACCGGGTCGCCCACCTCGGCCCCGGAACCCGGGATGAAGTTGATCACGCCGGGCGGCAGGCCGGCTTCCTGCAACAGCTCCATGACGTGCCAGGCCGAGTAGACGGCCGATGACGCCGGTTTCCAAAGGACTGTGCAGCCAGTGAGGGCCGGCGCCGTGGGCAGGTTGCCGCCGATGGCCGTGAAATTGAAGGGCGTTACGGCGAATACGAATCCCTCGAGAGCCCGGTACTCCAGGCGGTTCCAGACGCCGGGCGAGGAAGCTGGCTGGTCGCTCATGAGCTGCGCCAGGTAGCTGACGTTGAACCGCCAGAAGTCGATCAGTTCGCAGGCCGCGTCGATCTCTGCCTGGAACACCGTCTTGGACTGGCCCAGCATGGTCGCGGCATTGACCGCCTGGCGCCAGGGCCCGGCGAGCAGGTCGGCCGCCTTCATGATGATCGACGCCCGTTGCTCCCAGGGCATGTCCGACCAGGCCGCCCGGGCCTCCAGGGCCGCGTCGATGGCCATGCGGACCTCGGCCTCGCCGGCCTTGTGATATACGCCGAGGTCGAGCCCGTGGTCATGGGGGGCCCGCAGCGGCGCCGTGTTGCCCGTCTTCACCTCCCGGCCGCCGATGATCAGCGGGACCTCTACGGGGGTGGATTTCAACTCGGTGAGCTTCGCCTTGACGGCCGCTTTTTCGAGCGATCCGGGCGCGTAGTCCAGGACGGGTTCGTTGAAGGGCTGAGGCGGGTTGAAGCGTGCGTTGGCCATGCTCCATATGTATCCGGCGCGCGGCCGATGTGTCAACTGTTTTGTAGGCCGTCTGCCGGTATCCCGCCGCGCTGATCCGCGGCGTCCTCGCGGCCTCCCCGCGACGGTCCCAGCAGCAATCTCCACGGCGCTCCCCATAGCGCTCCCACCGCGTTCCCCGCACCCATTTTACTCTTGCCAGATCCCTCAGTGATATGAGATATTGGCGGTATAAACCGAGTCAGACAGACGATCGACAACAGCAGGGCTCGCGGCAGCTCAGGAACAGCGGCCGGCCGGGCCGGGAGTACGGTCATGAGCACCGATCAGGCCAAACAGGAACAGGGCATTACGGCGGTAAACCAGGAATACACGCAGTACGACCAGGTGAAGAAGGAACAGACCTACAACCTGGCCGAAGGTGGGGCGAAAGAAGAATTCGACGAGGAAACGCGGATCCGGACCTGCGACATGAGCCTCTTCCACCACGGCGGCCCGGAGGGCAGGGCGCAGTTCGCCCGGGACATCGGCGAGGCCATGGAGGGCATCGGCTTCGTGATCCTCGAGAACCACGAAATCCCGCCCAGCCTGTACGAGGAGGCCGAGCGCAAGGTGGCCGAGTTCTTCACGGACACGCCCATGGCGGACAAGATGAAGTACGAAGCCGAGCGTCACGGTTCGGTCAACCAGGGCTATTTCCCCATCAAGCAGACCAGCCGGATGCATCCCGACCTCGTCGAGGGCTGGGTCTTCTGCCGGCGGGCATTCAACCTGGGCGAGAACCCGGACTACCGCGAGACGGAGTACTGGCCCGCAGCCGGTTACGAACCGTTCTTCCGGCAGATCATCCAGCACCACGAGAACCTGATCCTGCCCCTCATGCAGAGCATCCTCGCCTACCTGGGCTGCGATCCGTCCCTCTACGACGAGAAGCTCACCCGGACGAACTTCGGCTTCCGGCTCAACTACTACCCGCCCATCACCAAAGAGGACGACGAATCCGGGGCCGGCCGCATGCTGGGCCACGAGGACGTGGACCTGTTCACCATCCTGCCTTCCCACGGGGTGGACGGCCTGCAGGTGCTCAACCGCGAGAACATGAAGTGGATCCGCCTCAATCCCCCGGAAGGCAGCATCATCATCAACACGGGCGACTACATGCAGCGGATCACCAACGACCGCCTGCCCTCCACCACGCACCGGGTCAGCAAGCCGCAGGACGCCAGCCTCTTCGGCTCCGCTCGTGTCAGCATCCCCATGGCCGTCTACGTTTGGGAGGAGGAGATGCTCGAGGTACTGCCCAACACGGGCGAGCCCAAGTACGAACCCATCTCGGCGGTCCAGTTCCACACCCGCACCACGAGCAAGTACTACGGCGACGACTACGCGGTGGATGATGACTAGTCCGTATCCATGAAAGGTCGGGCCATGACCCCCCACGAGCAATACCTCTTCGACCTTCAGGGCTTCATCGCGGTCCCTGACGCCCTCGACGCCGGACAACTCGCCGAGTTGAACCGCATCCTCGACGAAAAGATCGAGGAGGCCATGGAACCCGGCGCGACCACGCACCGTTTCGGCTTTACGCTGCTCGACTGGGGATCGGCCTACCAAGACCTGATCGACAACCCGCGCATCGTCCCCTACCTGGAGCACATCGTCGGACCGCGGTTTCGGCTGGACCACGATTACGCCGACATCATCCGGAAGGGCGACGGACCCATCGGCACGACCCTCCACGGCGGCGCCATCCCCTTCGACCCGCTGTATTCCTACACCTGCGTCAATCAGGAGATCCGGTGCGGCCTGTCCGTGGTCGCCTACAACCTGAAGGACGTGAACCCCGGCGACGGTGGCTTCGGCTGCGTGCCCGGCAGCCACAAGAGCAATTTCCGCTTCCCCGACGAGTGGCGCAACCTCAAGACCGACCAGCCCTTCATCCGCGCCGTGACCGGTAAGGCCGGCACCGCCGTCATCTTCACCGAGGCGTTGACCCACGGCACCATGCCCTGGCACGGCGACGAACGCCGCACCCTCTTCTACAAGTATTCTCCCAACTCGGTATCCTGGTACGCGGAGTACTACGACGCCGAAAAGTACGAGGGACTAACGGATCGGCAGCAGAAGATTCTCGAAGCGCCGAACGCGCGGTACGGGCAGCGGTTTAAGCGTGGGGTGGTGGTGTAGGTGGGTTTGCGGGTTAGATCGTAGGAAAGACTTCAAGCGGTAGTGTTTCTGCAATTCAGTTAATCCCATAAGCATAGTCAGCATCCATAATAGTGGGAATTCCAAATGGCCCTGAAGAAGTCCCAACTGTATTCCTCTCTTTGGCAAAGCTGCGATGAACTGCGTGGTGGCATGGACGCCTCTCAGTACAAGGATTACGTCCTTACACTGCTATTCATGAAGTACGTCTCCGACAAGGCGACCAAAGACCCAAACATGCTTATCCTAGTGCCAGAGGGAGGGAGTTTCGCCGACATTGTAAAGCTGGTTGGCGATAAAGAGATCGGCGATAAGATAAACACGGTGATCGCCACGCTCGCAGAAGCAAACGAATTGGTAGGCGTCATAGATCAAGCGGATTTCAACGACGAGAACAAACTAGGGTCCGGCAAAGAGATGCAGGACAGGCTCTCCAGGCTCGTCGCCATATTCGACAGCCTGGATTTCGGCGCAAACCGGGCTGATGGGGATGATCTCCTCGGCGACGCCTACGAGTATCTGATGATGCACTTCGCCACGGAATCCGGCAAGAGCAAGGGACAGTTCTACACGCCGGCCGAGGTCTCGCGCATCATGGCCCAGGTGATCGGCATCGGACCAGATACCCGGCAGGATCAGACCCTCTACGACCCGACCTGCGGTTCAGGTTCGCTCCTACTCAGGGCCGCCGATGAAGCGCCGCGCGGCATTTCCGTCTACGGCCAGGAGATGGACAACGCCACCTTTGCGCTGGCGCGGATGAACATAATCCTGCATGGTCACGAGACCGCCGTAGTCTGGCGAGGCAACACCCTTGCCGCTCCGTATTTCACGAGCGAGAACGACCGTCTCAAGACCTTTGACTTTGCCGTTGCCAATCCGCCCTTTTCCGCCAAGGCCTGGTCCAATGGTCTTGATCCGGCCAACGACGAGTTCGGGCGTTTTGGCTACGGTATCCCACCTGCCAGGAACGGCGACTACGCCTTTCTTCTTCACCTCATTGCGTCGCTCAACAGCAAGGGCAAAGGCGCGATCATCTTGCCGCACGGCGTACTGTTCCGGGGCAACCGGGAAGCTGACATTCGAAAGAACCTTATCCAACGAGGATACATCAAGGGTATCGTCGGCCTTCCGCCCAACCTGTTCTACGGCACCGGCATTCCTGCATGCATCCTGGTTTTAGACAAGGAAAGTGCCCATTCGCGTGGCGGTATCTTCATGATCGACGCAAGCAAGGGCTTCCGCAAGGACGGCAACAAGAACCGACTGCGGGCCCAGGACATCCACCGAATTGTCGACGTGTTCATCCGGCAGATTGAGTTGCCGCGTTACTCCCGCATGGTTCCGACGGCTGAGATCGCGAGCACTGCTAACGACTATAATCTCAACATTCCGCGCTATATCGATTCCAACGAGCCGGAAGATCTGCACGACCTCGACGCTCATCTGCGCGGCGGTATCCCGGACCGCGACCTCGACGCGCTCGGTGTCTACTGGGACGTGTTCCCCTCACTCCGCCGAACGTTGTTTGTCGGCAACGGCCGAGAAGGCTACAGCGAAAGTCGCATCGAGACGGGACAGGTGAAGGCAGCCATTCTCGATCACGAAGAATTTAGATCGTACCAGGCTCGTGTTTCAGTTGTTCTCGACGATTGGTGCAAGGCACACGAGGCCGTTCTGAAGGGACTGGAGACAGGTGCCAATCCCAGGGAAATCATTCGCACCCTGGCAGAGGATTTGCTGGCGCGTTTCGCCGACATGCCGCTGCTCGACCCGTACGACTTGTACCAGCGGTTGATGGATTATTGGGACGAGACGATGCAGGATGACGTGTACCTGATCACCACGGACGGTTGGAACGAGACCATCAGACCGCGTAGTATCATCGAAGACAATGGCCGAAAGATCAAAGAAGCGCCGGATCTCACGATCAAGCGCGTAAAGTACAAGATGGATTTGCTTCCTCCGGAGCTGATCGTTTCTCGGTACTTTGGCAGCCAACAGACTACTATCGAAACTCTGCAGGCGAAGCAAGAAATCGACAGCCGGGAACTGGAGGAGTTCGTTGAGGAGCATACTGGTGAAGAGGGGTTGCTAGCGGATGTCGTCAATGACAAGGGCAAAGTCACCAAAAGCAGTGTCACGCAACGGTTCAAGGCAATACAATTCGAGCCGGAGAGCGAGGAAGAACAAGATGCCCTAAAGCAATGCAGGACCTTGATCGAGGCCGTGATTAAGGTGACCAAGGCCGTTAAAGTCGCCCAAGAGCTTTTAGACGAGAAAGTGCTTTCCCGCTACACCACACTCACAGAAAATGAGATCAGAACGCTGGTGGTTGAGGACAAGTGGTTTGCGAGCATACGGGCCGCAATCGAGGATGAGGTGCAAGGGCTGACACAGCAGCTTGCTGGGCGTGTGACAGAACTGGAAGAACGCTACACTCGGCCACTGCCGGAGTTGGAACGGGATGTGGAGACGTTCGGCTCAACGGTCGAGGGGCACTTGAAGCGGATGGGAATTTCACTATGAGAGAGAGTTTGTTCGGTGGCAGCGCACAACGGTGTGGGCAGACTCCAGAGATATTGCAGTCCATCATGAACGAAGAATGACCCGCGTTGTCTTCGATATCGGAACCACGTTTCTGACTTACGAGACCAGGTGAATGTGATGAATACGAGGTAGGATATCGTGGGCAACGAAATTGATGACCGATTCCCCGAGTTACCGGCCAATGCTTATACGCATGCCGTACCCGTTCCGTTGCACGACACTAAGGCAGACAGATCGGATCAGGTGCCGTCAGGTTACAAACGGACTGAGGTGGGGGTGATTCCGTCTAATTGGGACGTAGAACTACTCGGCAATCTCTTTGTATTCAAGAACGGTTTGAACAAGGCCAAGCAGTTTTTCGGTACCGGGACACCCATCGTCAACTACATGGACGTTTTTAAAAACCCGGGACTTAGGATGGACGATCTATCTGGACGAGTAAAATTGAGTCCCGAGGAGATCAGAAACTTCGAGGTTCGGTTGGGAGACGTGTTCTTTACACGCACATCGGAGACAGTTGAAGAGATTGGCGTGGCATCCGTTATGCTCGAAGAGCCTTGTGATACCGTATTCAGTGGATTCGTTCTTCGTGCGCGGCCCCGAGATGATCGACTTGAAGACCACTACAAGCAGTACTGCTTTAGTTCCAGAGTAATCAGATCCCAAATCGTATCAAATGCGACATACACAACGCGCGCCTTGACCAATGGTCGATCGTTGTCAGCTGTGCGTGTCACAGTACCCCCGAAACCAGAACAACGCGCTATCGCCAAGGCGTTGTCGGATGTAGATAGGTTGTACACAGCTTTGGAGGTGTTAATCTCCAAGAAACGGGCCATCAAACAGGCAGTCACACAGCAACTTCTCACCGGAAAGATTCGTTTACCTGGATTTCATGAGGCATGGGAGACCCAACGGCTAGGAGATATGGGAAGTTGCCTACGTGGAGTTAGCTATAATCCCACAGCGGACTTAGTAGGTCATGACAAAGCCACCACTGTAAGGCTTCTGAGAGCTAACAATATCCAAGATACTACAGTAACAACTTCGGATATCCATTTCGTTGAGTCACGAAAAGTGTCCGATTCCCAAGTTTTACGACCTAATGACATTCTCGTTTGCATGGCGAATGGCAGCAAGGAATTAGTCGGAAAAGCTGGCCTATTTCGCATATCTGACGGTTTTGCGTACACCTTTGGTGCTTTCATGGGATGTTTCCGCACAAAACCAAAATTTGTTGACCCAAGTTTTGTGTATTATCTCTTCCAATCAGACAGATTTCGCCGCTTTGTTGGCCTTATCTTAGCTGGATCAAGCATCAACAATTTAAAACCAAGCGATATAGAATCGGCTGAGTTCCAAATTCCAAGCAGAATCGAACAAACTGGTATAGCAAATGTCCTCTCGGACATTGAAGCTGAGATTGCCGCACTCGATCAACTCCGTGACAAGGTTCGAACCGTCAAGCAAGGAATGGTGCAGCAGCTTCTCACAGGGGGAGTAAGTCTGGTTTATCCCAAAGTTTCTTCCAATTGAAAAACTGACTGGTTTGGCATTACGATGCAGAAAAAGATAAAGAGACTGTACCTTAACATGACTGGGTTACCTTATAGGACAGAATAAACGAAAACACATGATCAATCTTGACAACCCCGAACTGAAGCAACTTGCAAAGGTCCTTCAGAAGTACAATCTACGTCATACAGTAAGTCGCCTTGCCAGTCTACTCACCGTACCATCATTCCATGCGAATAACCTTCGAGTGGAAACTCTAGTACATATTGCTGTTATCCACTGTCGAGGGAACAATAGGCCTTCGTTGAAAGTTATTGATCGTTGGCTCAATGATTTTCTGGGAAACACGTCCGTAAATTATGCAGAAGACCCGGCTGAGGATGTTTTCATCACAAACGTTAGAACCCCCGAAGGCAATCGACGGCTGTTTGAGGGTATCTGGCAATCAAGTTGCTACTTCACACAGACGGTTATCGACATTCTATGCTCAAGACAAGTAACACCCGAACTCAGGAGACTACTCGCCCCCATTCTTACGTTACTGAAGCTGAGCGATATTGTCGCGGATAGAGTTGGATTACACAGGTGGCATTCTGAGCCATCATCTCCAAAAGGCGTGTGTGAGTTATCGCCCGCGATCAGGATTGTCGACAGAGGGAAATCTGTATCGTTCACTTCAGACGAACTTTCCACGTATCAGATTAACCTCGCTTTGTTAGACCCATTTATTCTTAAAACTAGCAGTAAGAATCTACTTTGTACTGAGACTTTGGGTCACACTTCATTGGAGCGTTACCCAATTTTACAGTTAGGGAACAAACTGATACTTGCGTTACCAAATGCGGTCGGGCCAGCTATCAGAAGATTCCTTCTGGATAGGTTACAGCTGATGGGGGGGCTGCCAACCTTCGCACAACTGCTAGATTCGTATCAGTCCGATCAGGTCGAATCGGAAGGAATAAGCAGATTCGGTAATGCGGATTCCGCTGAATCACTGAGCACAGATGATACAGACCTACCAATTTATGATTGGTTGTTGAAGGTTGACGTAAACAGGTACCTGCATGTAGTCCTCCTCACTTACCCTTTGGAACCACTGCACAACGAAGGTCTAGACAGTTCGATTGGATATCGCAAAAAAACTGAGAAAACTCTATGTGCTTACCTAAATCGGACTGTAAACCAATGCATGGATTCACCAGGTAAAATCGACGGAACAACCTTATTATTGACAGGTGGATTGGGGGGTAACTGCGGTTTGAGTTTTCAAAACTGGTCGAACCGATGGAGTCTTTCGGTAATTCATATCTCGGATTTTCTCATGTTGGTAAATGATCCAGACCAATCAATCGCACGTTTTTTGAAGTTCATCAAACAGAAAAGATGGGCAGAAGACCAAGGAGTCAAGTTTCCCCCTATCATTGGTGATTACACTCTTTTCTGTTTTTGGTTAAGGTCTGGTTTTCAAATAGTTCATACTGAACTCTCGGTGAGCCCCGGATCAGTTCTACTGGCGGATGTCGGTTATCCGCTGAATGTGCGCACCAAATGTAGAAGAACCCTTGATCTCCACCTTATCCAAACTACGAATGGGGGTTTAGTAGACGTCAAACGGCTTGATGTAGATACGTACTTTCATTCCCTTACTGCTCGACCAATATATGGAAGCATTAATCATGCCCAAGCCGGTGTCTTGGCAGGTGCGATTGAAACAAGACGAGGTCCCAGTTGGTTTAGTTTACGCCTACGCCAAAAGGAAAATGGATTTCGGAACCATGCTTTTCAGTTTTGGAATGGTTTTATTGACTTGTTTTACAGGGTTGTGGTCGAACATGAGTCACAGAACTCAAATCTGCAATCTGGACCGATAGAGGTATGCCTTGATCTTACCGATGTTGTTATGCCCGAAGTCGATGCAGAAGCACAACCGGCAACGGAATTCGTTGAATCTAGGATTTCAGTACAAAACCGAACTGCCGTGATAAAGCTCCCGGCAGTTCTCTTGAAGTACTTCCAGCAGCCTGAAAACATCGGTGAGAAATATGTTGTCAAGCATATTGCGAAAGCCCTTATCAGACTACATACGAGAGTAGTCACGGACTTCGATGAGATATCTGTCGAGCAACTAACGGACAGGATTGTAAATGATGCAGGTATACGGGTAATACATGTTCTGACAAGTTATGATAGAGTCGAGCAGCTATTACAAAAACATAACAAGAAACCAGTAATGCTTGCACCAGAGGACTTTGCTTTTGCAAAACTAAAACTGTCGGAGGGCTGTCTACCAAGTGATGACGTGAGTAATCTCGATTCGAGGAGCGCATGCAACAGTTTTTTGAATAAAGTTGTTGCCAAGATCTGGAGTCAGATACGAAGTAGATTGAAGACTCTCGATCGAGCTTCAGTATTGCGAAATTTGTTATATGTACACGAAAACATCCTTCACGACCGAAATCGTTGGCGTCGCACTGCAAATGCTGTTCAAGCGCTGTATGGACCGGATGACGATGTGCATGATACCGTACATGAACGTGAGGGAATGCGAAGCATCACAGATTTGGCGACTCGTACTATATTGGAAATGGCAATTTGTGAATGCCCGGAGTCTGGAGGTGATCTACTCTCAAAAGAGCAATTGGATGAATTGATAGCGAAAGCTGCGCTTATGCATGAAGTCGCAGCTCACTCCGACGGCATCAAAAACAAACTAATCAATCCTCCAATTGAGTTGCACCAAAATGGCTCATACTCGATAGAACATGAATTCATCAATACCGTAATCGAACCTTTCTTGAAAGCATACGCTACCGATGATTTCGGGGAAGCTGCATCCAAATACCATACACAGTATCAAAACAGACCATCTGTAAAACCAGTTGAAGAGCTTTATCCTGAAGACTTCATCGAGGCGTTTGAGACCGAGTTCGACATACCGTTACAAGATACCGTAGAGGGATTTGCTGAGATTTTCGAATTGGCGAAAGATTATAATCAAATCGTTGTCAAGACGACACTTGGCGAAATTCGAAACAGACTTACATCCAATAGGGGATTCTCCGAAACCAAGACCAATGCATTCATCTCGGCTTTTAGTTTATTCCACAGGCCTAAATGGGATTCTACACTGCCTGGTATGACAAACAGGGATATTCAACCGTGGCGCTACAGTCGTCGAATGTCCATGGTTTTTAAGCCAATACTTGTTTTTGGAAAACAGGACACGGACGTAGTGATCTTCGGAGTTGGCACCTTACAGTTGGGATTCCATTATCTACTATACTGCATTGAAGAAGGGTACCTACCTCAGGAGTTTTTTAGTTCGGATACGATGAGAAGTTTTATCGGCGGAATCACAGACAGGAAAGGTCATGACTTCACAGTCACAGTCGCTGAACATCTGAGTACGAATGGATGGCAAACTAGAACCGAGATTCCGATGACTCAGATAGGTGCGTCGTCCGACTTTGGAGATATTGACGTCTTGGCATGGAAACCAAATGGAGCAATCTTAATCATTGAGTGTAAACGATTGAGACTTGCCCGAACAGTCGCTGAGATCAGTGAGATCTGCCGTCGTTTCCGTGGAGAAGCGAAAGATGAGCTGTTTAAGCATATGAGAAGGGTAAACTGGATCGAAACCAATCCCTCTAGATTGAACACGATTATAGGGATGCCGGTAAAACCAAATCAAATTGACCAGAGGTTAATTACAAACATTCCGGTACCAATGAGATTCCTATCAAACCTACCCATACCGAATGATAAGATCGGTCCGTTGAACGATGTGGGAGTTTAGTTTATCCGCAATTATTCGATGACACTAATGCTATGACGGCATTCATCATGTATCGCGGGATATGGGAATGACAGAGTCGGTTAGTTATGTACTAGGATGAACAGTACAAAATCGAATATTGATATCCTTGGTCACAGATGTGCTAAGCAGAACAAAAGTTTGATATCATTGACTTCAATGCAATCACAATTTAACTTATGATCCGAGACGGCAAGAAAGGAGGCATCAATGGCAAGTATGACAATTCGCAATCTGAGCGAAGACATCAAACAGCGACTACGCATCCAGGCGGCTGAGCATGGTCATTCCATGGAAGAAGAAGCCCGGGAGATCCTGCGAACGGCGCTGAGTGAACGCGACTCTCCAATAAACTTGGCACAAGCTATACGCGCTTGTTTTGAGCCGTTGGGTGGAGTGGAACTTGACATACCACCTCGCAAGCCGATGCGTGATCCTCCGGAGTTAGGTTGATTAGCACGAAATGATACTCCTCGATACAAACGTTGTATCAGAATTTACACGCCCAACACCCAATCTAGCCGTCACGAACTGGATTGCTGAACAATCCTTTTCAGCCGTATTCTTGTCGGCGATCACGGAAGCGGAATTACGGTATGGTGTGGAGATTCTACCAATGGGTAGGCGTCGTGAAACGCTAAGTATCGCAATAGAGACTCTGCTCCAGAAGGTTTTCGTGCGGCGCATCTTACCTTTTGACAGCGATGCTGCACGTATGTACGCGAAAATCGCTGCCAATCGACGAGCTATTGGGAAGCCTATAAGCGATGCAGATTGCCAGTTGGCAGCCATCGCAAGATGTCATGGAGCGGCAGTCGCAACACGTAATGTCAGAGATTTCGAATACTGCGAAATTGAGGTAATCAACCCTTGGTCCATTTGACTGCTTCATAGACTATCGCAGGAATGAATCGACCAAGTCCCGGGCTCTTTACCAGACCAATGAGAGCCTATCCGCCTCCACAAATGCCAAGTCAGAGAGCATGACGCTATGAGCAAAGTCGGCGAACAGGAGATCCTTACACAAAAACGTGTCGTCGAGTTGTTTGAAGATACGCTTGGTTACGCTTATCTCGGTAACTGGAAGGATCGTGTCGACAATAGCAACGTCGAGGTCGAACTGATCACCGATTGGCTCAAGTGCCAAGGCCACGATAAAGGGATTATCGACAAGACACTGTTTTCATTTGGCAAGGCGACAGCACTCGGTGGAAGCAGAACGCTATACGACGCCAACCGCGAGACGTACGAACTGCTCCGCTACGGTGTGAAGATTCAACCCGCAGTGGGTGAGCAAACGGTCACCATATGGTTGATAGATTGGGAAAACCCCGAAAACAACGACTTCGCCATCGCCGAAGAGGTGACAGTCGTCGGTGAAAATACACGACGTCCCGATATTGTACTGTACGTCAACGGCATCGCCATGGGCGTACTGGAACTGAAGCGCTCCATTGTATCGGTAAGCGAGGGCATCCGGCAGAACCTCGACAGCCAGAAGAAGGAGTTCATCCGGCCGTTCTTCACGACTGTACAACTGGTTATGGCGGGTAACGAGACGGAAGGACTTCGTTACGGCGCGATAGAGACGCCAGAAAAACACTGGCTGCGTTGGAAGGAACAAGAATCCTCAAACACCATCGATGACAATCCACTGCTCCAGGAACTCAGACAACTTTGCGACAAGAAACGACTGTTGGAGATCGTACACAACTTCATCGTCTACGACACGGGTAACAAGAAGGTCTGTCGGCACAATCAGTACTTCGGTGTGCGAGCCGCCCAGGAGCGCGTAAACTGGCGCGAAGGCGGCGTCATATGGCACACCCAGGGTAGTGGTAAAAGCCTGACCATGGTGTGGCTGGCGAAGTGGATTCGTGAGAATGTGAATGGAGGCCGCGTCCTTATCATCACCGACCGCACCGAACTGGACGAACAGATCGAGAAGGTCTTCAAGGGAGTCAGTGAGGATATCTATCGAACCAAAAGCGGTGCCGACCTTGTTCACGTCCTGGATTTATCTAACGAGTGGTTGGTTTGCTCTCTGATACACAAATTCAGCTCGTCGGAGGAAGGCGACATCGACTCATACCTCGACGATATCAGGAAGAACCTTCCCAGTGACTTCCAGGCCAAGGGAGAACTCTTCGTCTTTGTCGACGAATGCCATCGAACCCAGTCGGGCAAACTCCACAGAGCCATGAAACAGTTACTACCTGATTCTACTTTGATCGGGTTTACTGGCACACCGCTGCTAAGGGATGACAAAAGACGTAGTATCGAGACTTTCGGACCCTACATACACACCTACAAGTACGACGAAGCGGTGAACGATGGTGTGGTGCTGGATCTGCGTTACGAGGCGCGCGACATAGATCAGAACATCACCTCTCAGGAGAAGGTTGATCAGTGGTTCGACGCCAAGACCAAGGGGTTGAGCGACGTGGCGAAGGCTCAGCTCAAGGAGCGTTGGGGCACGATGCGGAGGGTACTGAGTTCACAGCACCGGCTGGAGAAAATCGTGGCGGACATTCTGTTGGACATGGAAACGCGCGACCGACTTAAGAGTGATCGGGGCAACGCGTTGCTTGTCTCGGACAGCATCTACTCAGCCTGTCGAATCTATGAGATGTTTCAGAATCACGGCCTTGAGGGAAAATGCGCTATCATCACCTCCTATCGACCGGTCATCGCGGACATTAAAGGGGAGGAGACGGGGGAAGGGCTAACCGAGAAGATACAAAAATACGACGTCTACCGTAAGATGCTCGCGGACTACTTCAACGAGCCCGAAGACGCGGCAATGCACAAAGCCGACCGGTTTGAACAGGAAGTCAAGAAACGCTTCATCGAAAGTCCCGGACAGATGAAGCTCTTGATCGTGGTGGACAAGCTACTGACGGGTTTTGACGCACCTTCCGCAACCTGTCTTTACATCGACAAACATATGCAGGATCACGGACTGTTCCAGGCGATCTGCCGGGTCAACCGTCTGGACGGTGATGACAAGGATTACGGATACATAATCGACTATAAAGATCTCTTCCGATCCCTGGAACAATCAATCAAAGATTACACTGGAGAGGCGTTCGATGGCTACGATGCTGAAGATGTAAAGGGCTTGCTGAAAGATCGGCTGCAGCAAGGTCGTGAGCGGTTGGAGGAAACGAGGGAGGCGATCAAGGCGCTGACGGAACACGTCGAACCACCTCGCGATACTTCCGCGTATATCAAGTACTTCTGTGGCATGACAGGTGGGGACGCTGAACAACTCAAGGAAAACGAACCGAAACGCGTTGCTTTCTATAAACTTGTGGCGGCTTTCTTGCGCGCATATGCAAACCTGGCAAACGAGATGGAGGAATCCGGCTACTCCGTTGCCGAGACCAAGGAGATCCGGGCCGAAGTGGACCACTACGAGAAGGCGCGGAAAGAGGTCAAGCTAAACAGTGGCGACTATGTCGATATGAAGATGTTCGAGCCTGCTATGCGTCACCTGCTCGACACCTATATCCAGGCAGAGGAAAGCGAGAAAGTCTCCACGTTTGACGATATGACCCTGGTAGAACTGATTGTAAGAGATGGTGAAGACGCAGTCGATGCGCTACCTGAATCGATGCAAGAGGACAAAGAAGCCGTAAGTTCGACCATTGAGAATAACGTCCGCCGACTAATCATAGATGAGACTCCGGTCAACCCGAAGTACTATGAGAAAATGTCACGATTGCTAGACGATCTGATTCGCCAGCGCAAGCACGAAGCACTGGAATACAAGGAATACCTCGCCAGGATGGTTGAATTAGCTCGAAACGTCCAGAACCCGGACTCTCAAACATCTGAGTCCTACCCTTCATCGATTAACACCTCTGCTTTAAGGTCACTATACGACAACCTCGTGGGAGAAGAGGGGTTGGAAGTGCAATTACAACAGTCGGACTTTCCCGTTGATTCGAACGAAGATGTCTCTGAAGCAAAGGCAATTGCATTGGACAAAGCCATAAGACAGGTAAAAAGAGACGATTGGCGGGGACACATATTAAAGGAACGTCAGATTCGAAACGCCATCAGGTCAGAACTTGACGGCAACGAAAATCTCATAAATGCGATTTTCGAAATCGTAAAACACCAGGATGAATACTGAGTTGAGTGGTCACTTCATCGAAGTACGAGGAATAGCGATAGAGATCGTCCGAAAGGACATCAAAAACCTGCATCTTGGTGTGTATCCACCGAACGGCAGAATCCGCGTAGCCGCTCCGTTGCATCTCGATGACGATGCAGTCCGGGCGGCGGTAGTATCGCGTCTTGCATGGATTCGGAAGAAACAAGCCGAGTTCGAAAAGCAAGTCCGACAGTCTCAGCGAGAGTTCGTATCGGGTGAAAGTCATTACTATCGCGGTCGTCGCTATCGGCTACAGGCGATTGAGTTCGATGGTCCACCAAGTGTCCGACTGCTCAACAACACGAGGATGGTAATACGCTTCCGGCCGAATTGCGATCGGAACGCACGGGAAGCTGTAGTACAGCTATGGTACCGTAGCCAACTACGAAACCAAGTGGTTTCGTTGAAAACCGAATGGGAACGAAAAACTGGAGTTACGGTAAACGAAATCCGTATCAAGAGGATGAAAACCCTCTGGGGCTCTTGCAACATCGAAGCAAAACGTATCTGGTTGAACCTTGAACTGGCAAAAAAACCCGCATCCTGCTTGGTGTTCATCCTCGTACACGAAATGGTCCACTTGATTGAGCGCAAGCATAACGACCGGTTCAAGGCACTGATGGATGAACATCTTCCTCAATGGCGTTTGTACCGGGACGAATTGAACAGCGCGCCACTCGCACATGAAGACTGGCGGTACTAAACAAGGCTATCCCCAATGGAAGAGTGAAGGTTAACCAAACCCTCATTGCAAATCACACAATCAAGGACCACCCATGACACCCATCGACCTGGGATCGCAACGTGAACTTTTTGTAGATCCCTACCTGATCGACACCCTGTCCGGCGCCCGGCTGCACCTGCACGAACCGGTCCGCAAAGAGACGGTGTTCCGCGTCGTCGAACCCCTGGAGAACGCCTGCACGGGATGCTACAACCTGGTCCAGGCCGACGGAAAGATCCTGGTGTACTACCGCGGCTACCACCCCACGGGCAAGCACGAGGATCTGCCTGAGGGTTGGGCGCAGACGCAGACGACGAACCTGCTGGTCAGCGACGACGGCATCCATTTCGAGCGGCCCGGCCTGGGCATGGTGGAGGTGGAGGGATCGACGGACAACAACATTCTCATCCGGGGTGCCCAGGCGCACAACTTCTGCGTCTTTCTGGACGGCAATCCGTCCGCGCCGTCCGAACAGCGTTTCAAGGCCATCGGCGGAGAGGGCAGGAACATGCTGTTCGGGTTTACTTCTCCCGACGGGCTCGTCTGGAAATCCATCGTGGACGGTCCCCTCAAGATCGAGGGCGCCTTCGATTCGGTGAACGTGCCCATGTGGGACGACTATGTGGGTTGCTACCGCATCTTCAGCCGTTACTTCGAAGAGACCGGGGACGACGGCGTCGGGGTTCGAGCCATACAGAGTTGCACGTCGGACGATTTCATCCACTGGACCTCGCCCGAGCATCACGTGTACGGCGAAGGCGTCCCGTTCGAGCATTTCTACACCAACGCCACCACGCTCTGCCCCGGGGCGGAACACATCCTGCTTTCCTTCCCCATGCGGTTCGTGCCGGAACGGACGAAGGATACGGAGGGCATGGACTATCCCGGCGGCGGGATCTCCGATGCGGTGTTCATGTCGAGCCGGGACGGCGTACACTGGGATCGTACGTTCATGGACGCGTGGTTGAGGGCCGGCCTGGACCAGCGCAACTGGACCCATCGCAACCAGACGCCGGCCGCGGGGATCATTCCAACCGCGCCGGTCGAATGGTCCATGTACGTCGCCGAGCATTACGGATGGAACACCAACGCCGTGCGGCGGGTGACCGTCCGCCCCCACGGCTTCGCCTCGGTACGGGCGGGATACCACGGTGGCGAACTGCTGACGAAACCCCTGACCTTCACCGGATCGACGCTATTCATCAACTACTCGACGTCGGCCGTCGGAAGCGTGTCCGTGGAAATCCAGGACGCGGAGGGTCGTCCCCTGGAAGGATTCGGCGCGGGGGATATGGATCCGTTGTTCGGCGACGATCTCGACGCACCGGTCGCGTGGAAAGGGGGCGGGGGCCCGGGTGGTTCGGGCGACCCAGGTGGCCCCGGCGACCTGTCCCGCCTGAACGGCACGCCTGTTCGTCTGCGCTTCGTGCTGAAGGACGCAGACCTGTTCTCTATCCGGTTCGGGGATTCCTGATCAGGCCGACGACTTTCAGCCTAACCCGCCTGAATCGGTTTTCCGCGAAGCTTCCGGTAGATGGCCGGGGCCATGGAGATGGTGATGAGCAAGGCGAGGGCGATGGCCAGGTTGGTCAGGGCCGAGGTGCGCAGAGCGGCGCGCGTCACCTCGTCGAGTGCGGCGCCGGCCAGGTAGACCTGCATCAGCGACGCCGCGGTATAGGCGTAGATGAAGGTGCCCGGTGTAATCCCGATCACAGTCGCCAGCGCGAAGTGGAGCTTGCGTAGACCGGAGAGGCCGGCGGCGAAGTTCAGCACGTTGAAGGGGATGACCGGGATCAGCCGAAGCTGGAGCATGCGCAGGAACCCCTTTTTCCGGAGTCGACGGTCGATCCGGTCAATGGGCCCCTTGATGTAGCGGGATACGAAATCGCGGCCCAGGTATCGGGCCAGGTCGAAGGCGAGGTTGGCGCCGATGTTCGCGCCGATCATGACGTACAGCGCGCCCTCCAGGGCGCCGAAGGTGAAACCCGCGAAGAAGGTCAGGATCACCATCGGTACGCCCAGCACGGTCAGGAGGACATAAACGCCGATGAACACCAGCGGCGCCCACCAGAATCCCTCGATCGACTCGAAGAACCCCTCCATCACGACGGGCTGGAGATAGTTGCCCAGGGGCGTGAAGCTGTAGGCCAGAAAGCCTGACAAGGCGATCGCGAGCAGGATGACCGGCTTGACGAACTGTCGCTTCGTGCCGGTGGCCTCGACTGTTCCCTCGCCTGCATCCTCGGCTACGCCTTCGCCGGCTCCCTCGACTGTACCTTCGCCGGGGTCTAACTGCGACACGGCGCGTTTTGTTTATTCATGGATTTATCATTCCGTGCGCTTAATCCGCAGGCTGTTCGTTGATGCCCCAGTCGTAGTGCAGGTAATCCACGTCCACGTCTTTGCGCTTCAGCAGCGCGCGGGCCGCGTCATCGGGCACGTAGGGGGCGATGTAATCCAGGACTTCCCGCTGGTTCTTGCCGAAGTCGTCCTTGTACCAGTCCATGATCGGCGAAAGCCAGACGGTATTGTCCTCCGGATCGGCTCGGAACTTACTGGGATCGGCGAAAAAGACAAGGGTATTCGCCTTCATCTGCCGTTCCACGTCATCCGCGGTAAACGCTTCGGTCATGAGCGGCGGGCATCCTATGGAGGCGCACACGAGGGCGAAATGGACCAGGGGCTCGTCCATCTTGCGCAGGATGTTGTGTTCGATGTCGTCCAGCGAGTATTCCCTGCCCTGGATCTCGATCTTGTAATCCTTCCAGATGCTGTACCCGAGCACGCTGACGTGATCCCTGATGCTGCTGGTGGGATAGAAGTGCAGCATCCCGCGGATCGTGAGCGCGTTGTAAGTATTGATCCAGTAGGCGAAGATCTCGTTCCGGTCCTTCAGCCCGGCGGGGTCCACGCCCTTGATCATCTCCAGGTAGCCGTCCAGCGTGCCCACGTCGCGGGCCTTCCAGGTCCGGTAGTCGATCATGCCCCGGTCGTCGACGTACTTCTTCAGCAGACCGTCGTACACGGAGTGATCCACCATACCAGCTCCCTGCGCTTCGGCCATTCCAGTATACAGGACTGCCGTCAGTGCAACGGTCATCATGGTTTTCCAAGGCCTTGAATCCATACGTCTTATACGCATCGCTCGTGTCCCCTATTTCCCTTGCCCTGCATGGGATTTCCTGCTATATTTCATTGAAATCCGCAAACGTTTCACGCACCGGATTCACCCTTCCCAGGCGGTAAACAACCATGGAAACGAAATCCCGCGCCAGCATAATCTACGTCCTCGCCGCGATCCTGATACTGGCCGGCCTGATCTCCGCCATCGTGGGCGAAATGAGATCGCCTGAAGTGGCTGTCGTGTATGATGCGGATGGCGCCGTATCTTCGAATCCCTACTCGGTCGACCTGGATATTACCCTGGCGGACCTCGACGAGAACGAAGTGACCATCGGCAAGCTTGAAGAACCGGTCCGGATCATCAATTTCTGGGCCACCTGGTGCGGTCCCTGTGTCGCCGAGATTCCCGAATTCCAGGCCTTCCATGAAGAATACGGAGACCAGGGGGTCAAGGTCATCGGCATCGCCCTCGACGAGCAAGGCGCTGAAATCGTCCGGCCCTTCGTCGAGGAAAACAACATGACTTACCTGACGCTCATCGATACCGCAGGGAAATCTGCCTCGAGTTTCGGCGGCGTCTACGCCATCCCGACCACCTTCATTGTCGACCAGGACGGCATGGTACACAAGAAACACGTTGGCCTGATGTCCTACGAGAACCTGGAATCCGCCGTACTGCCCCTGCTGGCGAACTAGGTCGCGTTCGACCGCGGGACGCCGGCAATACCTCCGTAGGATATCGGAACTCCGGCTCCGTCACGCCGGCCTTCTCCCGAACTCGATCCGAAGTTGCGCGACACGCTCCGAATCTAAGGCCCCGTGCCGTGCAGTCTCCCAAGCGTCTCCGCCAGGTTACGTCCCAATCCCTCCACCGCCGCGTGGCGCTTCTCGTCTTTCAATCGCCCGTCTTCCACGAACGCGCCGTGCGCGCCCGGTAGCGCCACCTGGTCCGGCAGGACCATCACGTGGATGTTGCTCAGGATCGATCGCACGTGCACGAGTCCGCGAAGGCCGCCCAGCGACCCCGGCGACGCGCTCATCAGTGCGGCCGTCTTGTTCCGGAAGACCGCCAGCCTCTCCTCTCCCGGCACGGGCCTCGATGCCCAGTCGATCGTGTTCTTCAGGAGGGGCGTAATGGAACTGTTGTATTCCGGGGCGGCGATCAGCAGGCCCTGGCTGGCCATCATCAGCGCCTTGAAGCGGACCGCGTTCTCCGGTAGCCCTTCCTTTTCTTCCAGGTCGCCGTCGTACAGCGGCATGGAATAGTCGCGCAGGTCGACCAGGTTGACCTCGGCCCCGGCTTCCTCCGCGCCGCGCGCCGCGATTTCGACCAGTTTCCGATTGAAAGACCCGGTCCGTGCACTGCCGGCGAACGCGAGTATCCTGGGCACATAGCTCATACTGAATAGTCGCGTTTCAGGCCCCGAAAGTCAAGGGCGGATTGAACGCCCGGCGGCAGTGCTCCCATCGGCCGTTACACCCCATCCCGCAAGGCTTTATTCAGCCGGTTTCGCGAAGGAGAAACACCTTGACGCAAGGGCCTGGCATGGCTATCGTTCAAACATCTCAAACGCTACTTCCGCTCGCCCAAACGCACGCCCAAAACCCCATCCCGCCCATGCCCCGATCCAAAGGAACGCTGACCCCCGCCATGGCGCAATACGCCAGGATGAAGGATCAGCACAAGGATGCGATTCTCTTCTTCCGCATGGGGGATTTCTACGAGACCTTCGACGACGACGCCAAGCTGGTCTCCCGCGTCCTGGGCATCACGCTGACCGCCCGCAATTCCGGTACCGGCGGCGCGGAGAAGACGCCGTTGGCCGGCGTGCCCTACCACGCGGTAGAAAAGTACATCGCCGAACTCGTGGGATCGGGTTACAAGGTGGCCGTCTGCGAACAGGTCGAAGACCCGAAGAAGGCCCGCGGCGTGGTCAAGCGGGACGTAGTGGAGGTCGTCACGCCGGGGACGACCATGCTGGCGCAGACCCTCGATCCCGTCGAGAACAACTACATGGTCGCCCTCGCCTTCGACGGGGACGCCTACGGCCTGGCCTTTCTGGACCTGTCCACGGGCGAGTTCCGGACCGCGGAACTAAGCGAGGACGACCTGCTCAGCGAGTTGAGCCGCCTCGACCCCGCCGAGGCGATCGTGTCCTACGACCGGGCAGAGCAGGCCGAGGCGCTCCTCAAACCTCGTTTCCCCGACATCGCCATCAGCCGGCTCGAGGAGTGGGCTTTCGTCTACGACCAGGCGCATCAGTCCCTGCTCGATCATTTCGAGGTACTGACGCTCAAGGGTTTCGGATGTGATGAAATGACCGCCGGTGTCTGCGCGGCGGGCGGCATGCTGGTCTACCTGCGGGAGACCCAGAAGAACCGCCTGGCCCACCTGAAGACGATGGCGCGCCATGATGTCGCCGACGCGATGCTGATGGATTCGGCGACGCAGCGCAACCTGGAGCTGATCACCTCGCTGCGGGACGGCGGCCGCGAGGGGACGCTCCTTTCCGTGATGGACCGTACGTACACGCCCATGGGCGCCCGTTACATGCGCCAGGCCATCACCCGGCCGCTGGTATCCGTAGAGGCCGTCCTGGCCCGCCAGGAAGCGGTGGGCGAACTCCACGGGGAACACGGGGCACGGGACGAATTCGCCGGCCTGCTCAAGTCGATGGGGGACATGGAACGGCTGGCCGCCCGCGTCGGGTCGGAGCGCGCCAATGCCCGCGACCTGATCGCGCTGAAGGCCGCCCTGCACGTGATCCCGGTCATCAAGGAGAAGCTCGCTGACCTGAAGGCCGGGTTGTCCGCGGGTCTCCGGGACGGGCTGCAGGAGCTCAGGCCCCTGGCGGAGAAACTCGAGCGGGCCCTGGTGGACGATCCGCCCCTCTCGCTGACGGAGGGCGGGCTCATCCGCGCGGGATACAACGAGGAGCTCGACGACCTGCGCGTGATCAGTTCGGGTGGAAAGCGCTGGATCGCCGAACTGCAGCAGAAGGAACGCGAGCGCACCGGGATCCAGTCCCTCAAGGTGGATTACAACCGCGTCTTCGGCTACTATATCGAGGTCACGAAACCGAACCTGCACCGGCTGGAAGGCGAGTACATCCGCAAGCAGACCATGCGCAACGCGGAGCGGTTCATCACGCCGGAACTGAAAGAGTACGAAGAGAAGATCCTGGGCGCCGAGGAGAAGATCGGCGAACTGGAATACACGCTTTTCCTCGAACTGCGGGAGGAAGTGGCCGCGAGCCTGGGCGAGATCCAGGGCAACGCCCGGGCGATCGCGCAGCTGGACTTCCTGACCGCACTGGCGGAACTGGCCGTCCGGAACGACTACGTGGCCCCGGAAATCGTGGACGGTCCGGTCCTGGAAATCGACGACGGCCGCCACCCGGTGGTGGAACAACTGCTGCAGGGCGAGGCCTTCGTGCCCAACGACACGCAGCTCGACAACCGGACGAAACAGATCGCCCTGATCACGGGGCCGAACATGGCGGGCAAGAGCACCTATCTCCGCCAGGTGGGCCTCATCGTCCTCATGGCCCAGATCGGTTCCTTCGTCCCGGCGCGCTCCGCGAAGATCGGCATCGTGGACCGCATCTTCACCCGCGTGGGCGCCTCCGACAACCTGGCCCGGGGCGAGAGCACCTTCCTCGTCGAGATGAACGAGACCGCGAACATCCTCAACAACGCGACGCCGAAAAGCCTCGTCCTCCTCGACGAGATCGGCCGGGGCACGAGCACCTTCGACGGCCTGAGCATCGCCTGGGCGGTCACGGAATTTCTCCACAACACGCCGGAACGGGCGGCCAAGACCCTCTTCGCCACACACTATCACGAGCTGATCGAACTGGCGTCGAGCCTCGACCGCATCGCCAACTACAACGTGGCCATCCGGGAACAGGAAGACCAGATCGTTTTCCTGCGGAAAGTGATGCCCGGAGGAAGCGACCGGAGCTACGGGATCCAGGTGGCGCGCATGGCCGGTCTGCCGCGCAGCGTGGTCGAACGGGCCCGGGTCATCCTGGCCGACCTGGAGGGCGAGGATCTGTCTGCGGACGGTGTGGACGGATCGGGCGGGCCGAGCGGTGTGGAAGGACTGGCTGGACCGGACGGTGCGGACGGATCGGACGGCGCGGTTGTTGCGGGCGGTGTGGGCGTGGCGGGCCCACCGCGCCACGGTCGGCCGAAGGTCGAAGGCGCCGAATACCAGCTCAGCCTGTTCATGCCGACGGACCATCCGGTCGTCGAGGATATCAAGGAACTCGACCTGGACCTCATGACGCCGGTCGAAGCCATGAACGCCCTGTACCGGCTTCAGCAGAAAGCGGCTGGTCCCGATCCCGACGGGGAGTAGCCTTGTCCATCATCTCTTCCGCCATGCTCGTCAATCCCGACGGCGATATCCTCGTCAACCTGCGCGACGACGATCCCCGGATCATCTTCCCGAACCGGTGGAGCCTCATCGGAGGTCACGTGGAGGAGGGCGAAAGTCCCGAAGAAGGCCTGGTGCGGGAGGTGGAGGAGGAGATCGGCTACCGGCTGGACGACTACCATCCCCTGGCGACCTTCTTCGACGGCGCGGACGTGCGGCACCTCTTTCTCGTCCCGATCGACGTCTCCATCGACGACCTGGTCCTGGGCGAAGGACAGGCCATCCGGTACATGGACCCCGCACGGGCGCTGGCCGAACTGGATCTGTGCGTCACCGGCCGACGGTGCATAGAGGTCTACCTGCGCCACCTCGAGTTCCAGGACTACATCCGCGGGCGGGGCTGAGTGATTGCCGCGCGGTCCTATGCGCGCCCTGATGCCCGGTCCTCCGCCGGCACCTTATGAGCCTTCCTCCCTACGCCTTCCGCAAACCCCATGACCTGACCATGTAGTAGATGACCGGGATGACCACGAGGGTCAGCACCGTGGACGTTACCATGCCGCCGACCATGGGCGCGGCGATGCGCTGCATGACCTCCGAACCCGTGCCCGTGCCCCACATGATGGGCATCAGGCCGGCGATGGTGGCGGCCACCGTCATCATCTTGGGCCGCACGCGTTCAACCGCCCCGTGCATGACCACCTCGTAGAGATCCTGCCGGGTGTTGAGCGCGTCGCGGCTGACACGGTCCCGGTAGGCCTGCTTGAGATAGAGCAGCATGACGACCCCCGTCTCCGCCGCCACGCCGGCCAGGGCGATGAAGCCGACCCCCACCGCGATGCTGAAGTCGTAGTCCAGCAGGTACATCAGCCACACGCCCCCGACCAGCGCGAAGGGCAGCGACAGCATGACGATCAGGCTGTCCACGACGTTCCGGAAGTTCATGTAGAGGAGCAGTAGAATGATGGCCAGGGTGACCGGAACGACGATCTGCAGGCGCCGCTGCGCTCGTTCCAGGTACTCGTACTGCCCGCTCCAGACCATGCTGTACCCCACGGGCAGCGAGACCCGCTCCGCGATGAGCCGGCGGGCGGATTCGACGTAGGCGCCGATGTCCGTATTCGTGAGATCCACGTACACCCAGGCCGTGGGCCGGGCGTTCTCCGACTTGATGCCGGACGGTCCCTTGCGGATCCGGATGTCGGCCACCTGGCTGATGGGGATCTGCGCCCCCGAGGGCGTGGGGATCAGGACGCGCCTCAAGTCCGAGACCTCGTCGCGCAGTTCCCGGGCGTAACGGACGTTCACCGGGTAGCGCGCCAGACCCTCCACCGTGTAAGTCACGTCCACCCCGCCCACCGCCGACATGATGATGTCCTGCACGTCGCCCACGGTCATCCCGTAGCGGGCCGCCTCGACGCGGTCGATCTCGAAGTCGAGGTAGTTGCCGCCCAGGGTCTTCTCGGGGAAGGCGCTGAGTGTGCCGGGCAGTTCCTGCAGTTCGACGGCGACCTGCTGGGCCAGGTCCGACAACACGGCCAGGTCGTCTCCCATGATCTTGATGCCGACCGGGGTCCGGATCCCGGTGGACAGCATGTCGATCCGGGTGCGGATGGGCATGGTCCACGCGTTGGTCAGCCCCGGGAACTGGATGGCGTCGTTGAGCACCTCCACGAGCCCCTCGCGGGTCATGCCCGGCCGCCATTCCTCCTCGGGCCTGAGCATGATGGTGGTCTCGATCATGGACAGCGGCGCGGGATCGGTAGCCGTGTCCGCCCTTCCCACTTTTCCGAAGACCCGGTCCACTTCCGGAAAGGAACTGATGATCCGGTCGGTTTGCTGCAGGAGTTGGCGGGCCTTGGTGATCGAAATGCCCGGGTCCGTGGTGGGCATGTAGAGCAGGTCGCCTTCGTAGAGGGGCGGCATGAACTCGGAGCCGATCCGCTGCAGGGGATACCACGTGGCCGAAAGGGCGACGACCGCGACCCCGACCGTCAGCCACCTTACACGGATTGCCGCCCGGATCACGGGCCGGTAAAGGAAGACGAGCAGCCGGTTCAAGGGGTTCCTGCGCTCCGGCAGCAGGCGGCCGCGCACCAGGTATCCCGTTACGACCGGCACGAAGGTGATGGCCAGCAGGGCGGCCGCGGCCATCGTGTAGGTCTTGGTAAAGGCCAGCGGCTTGAAGAGCCGGCCCTCCTGGGCCTGCAGAGCGAAGATCGGCGCGAAGGAGAGCGTGATGATCAGCAGAGAGTAGAATAGGGACGGCCCCACTTCCTTCGCGGCGTCGAGCACGATCTGCCAGTGGTCCTTCTTCCCGCGGTCCCGCTCCATGTGCTTGTGCGTGTTCTCGATCATGACGATGGCGGCGTCTACCAGCGTGCCGATGGCGATGGCGATCCCGCCGAGGGACATGATGTTGGCGTTGATCCCCTGCCAGGACATGACGAGGAAAGCGGCGAGCACGCTGATCGGCAGGGTAAGGATGACCACCAGGGCCGAGCGGAAGTGGATCAGGAAGATGATGCAGACCAGGGCGACGATGAGGCTTTCAACCAGCAGCTTGTCGCTCAGATTGTCGATAGCCCGTTCGATCAGGCTCGACCGGTCATAGGCCGTGATGATCTCCACGCCCTCCGGCAGGCCCGACTTGAGCGACTCCAGCTTCTCCTCGACGTTCCGGATGACCTCCATGGCGTTTTCGCCGAACCGCATGACGATGATGCCGCCGACGATCTCGCCCTCGCCGTCCCATTCCGCCAGTCCACGCCGCAGCTCAGGTCCCGTCGTGACCCGGGCGACCTGGTGAAGGAAGACCGGCGTCCCGAATCCGTCGACGCCCAGGGCCACGTTCTCCAGGTCCTCTACGGACTGGATATAACCCAGCCCACGGACCATGTACTCGGACTCCGCCATCTCCACGACCCGGCCGCCCACGTCGTTGTTGCTCCGCTGGATCGCTGTCTTGATCCGGTTGAGCGGTATGTCGTAGATCAGCAGCTTGTTGGGGTCGACCTCCACCTGGTACTGCTTGACGAACCCGCCGATGCTGGCGACCTCGGACACCCCGTTGACCGAGGTGAGTTCGTACCGGAGGAACCAGTCCTGGATGCTTCGCAGTTCCGCCAGGTTGTGCCGGTCGCTCCGGAGCACGTACTGGTAGACCCAGCCCACGCCCGTGGCGTCGGGCCCGAGCGCGGGGTTCACGCCCGGCGGCAGGCGGTCGGTCACGTAGCTCAGGTACTCCAGCACGCGGCTGCGGGCCCAGTAGAGGTCCGTGCCGTCCTCGAAGATGATGTAGACGAAGCTGAGCCCGAAGAAACTGTAGCCGCGGACCGTCTCCGCGTAGGGCACCGCGAGCATGGCCGTGGTCAGGGGATAGGTCACCTGGTCCTCCACCACCTCGGGCGCCTGGCCGGGATACTCGGTCAGGACGATCACCTGCACGTCCGAGAGGTCCGGGATGGCGTCGAGCGGGATCTCCACCAGGGCCACGGTCCCGCCCGCGATCAGCAGCAACGTGACCAGGATCACCAGGAACCGGTTCCTGACGGAGTATTCGATAATGCGTTGCAACATGATGGATTCCTTTAAATTCCGGTCGGGCAGAAAGTTCCAGACGGTATGGGCAGGCCGGTCGACCCGGCCGCCCCGGTCAATGCATCATCCGGTGGTCGAGCATCTTCTGGATCGCCTCCTGGAGCCGGCTTTCCGAATCGATCAGGAACTGGGCCGACGTCACGACCTGCTCGCCCACGCGGACGCCGTTCGTGGCCTGCACGTAGCCGCCCTCCCCTTCCATGCCGAGGGTCACCTCGCGCGGTTCGAACCTGCCGCCTTCGAGGGCTATGAAGACCACGTTGCGCTCCCCGCTGTGAATGACCGCGCTGCCCGGGATCACGAGCACGGGCCGCACGCTGCGGGTAGACAGGCGGATATTGGCGTACATCTGGGGTTTCAGTGCGAGATCCCGGTTGGGGAAGACCAGCCGGATCTTGATGTCCCGCGACGCGCGGTCCAGGTAGGGATAGATGTAATCGATCGTGCCGCGATAGACCTTCCCCGGATTGTAGGGCAGTTCCATTTCGGCCGCCAGCCCCGGACTCAGCCACGGAGCATCCGCGTCGTACACGTGGGCGAAGGCCCAGATGGTGGACAGGTCGGCCATGCGGTACATGTCCATGCCGGGCGTGACTCGCATGCCCAGTTCGGCCATCCGCTCTACGATGATGCCTTTCGAAGGCGCATGGATGGTCATCGTCCTGGCGATCGTGCCCCGTACCTCAAGTTCCCGGATCTGCACCTCGGTCACGTCCCAGTAGAGCAGACGGCGCTTCGAGGCGTCCAGCAGCGACTCCGCGCCGCGCGTTATGTTTTCAAACGTGCTGTTTTCCAGGTTTTTCACGTTCTGGAATGCCAGCAGGTATTCTTCCTGCGCCGCTACGAGTTCCGGCGAGTAGATGTCCAGCATCGGATCGCCCTCGGCGACCTGCTGGCCGGTCTCGTTTACGTACAGCTTCTCGATCCACCCCGCGTACTTGACGTTGATCCGGGAGAACATCTCCTCGTTGTAGTCCAGGTGGCCGACCGTTCGTATGGACCGGGTCAGCCGCCGTTCCTGGACGGTCGCGGTCTGGACGCCGATGTTTTGTATGGTGACTGGGTCAATCACGATAGCGCCGCCGCTGGATGTACTGGCAGATTCGTCCGTGGACCCCGCGGACATTTCACCATCCTCATGCTCGTGTTCCATTTCGGACTCGCGCCCCGCGTCGGCAGCCGACGCCTCCGCTTCGGCCGTACGCTTCAACGGCGTCAGGTTCATCCCGCAGATCGGACACTGACCGGGCTCCTCTGCGATCACGTTCGGGTGCATGCCGCACGTCCAGAGCTGGACCTGCGCCGTTTCGCCGCCCTCGGACGTGCCCGACGACTCGGGGTCGCCGCAACCGGCGAGCATCGCGGCCGGCGCGACGGCCACTGCGGCGGCCAGCCACAGGAAGATCAGTAACCGAGACACCCTGCGGCGTATTTGTTTGACGTATCCCATGATGGTCCTCCTGTGGCTACGGGAGCAATCCTCCGGCGGCCCGTTCCAGGTGGCTGAGGTACTTTCGATAGTTTGCCGTCTCCGCCACGTACCCCAGCCGGGTACGCAGCACCATGCGCTCCGCGTCGAGCAGGTCGAGAAAGTCCATCTGCCCCGTCTGGTAGGCGGCCAGCGTCGCCAGCACGCTGCTTTCCGCCTGGACGATCAGGCCCTGCTCGTAGACGTCGAGGGCCCGCCCGGAATGGCTGAGCCGTCCGTAGGCCCCCGCGACCTCCGCCGCGACGGCATCCAGGATGCGCTGCCTGGCATGTCGGCTTTCTTCCACCCGCGCCATGGCCTCCTGCACTTCGGCCCGGGTGCGACTCCGAAACACGGGCAGATTCACGCTCAGCATGACGCCGAATGCGTCTTTCCCCGCGTCCGAAGCCGGATGGTCCCCGATTTTCGGCACGGTGATATAGGAACCCTGCACCATGAAATCCGGGCGGTTGGCGAGGCGGGCGAGGCGAACGCCCAGTTCGTTTCGCCGGATCCGGGCGTCGACCGCATCCAGCTCCTGACGGACGGCCAGCGCCCGTTCGACCACCATGGATTCGGGCTGCGCGTATCTCGTGGTGTCAATGGACGCCACCGGATCGACCGGCGTATCAGACGGGCGGCTCAGCACGCCGTTGAGCCGGGCAACGAGGGCGCTGCGCTCGCCTTCCAGCGTAATGCGCTTCTGCAGGATCTCCGACGTTTCCACGTGAGACTTGAGCACGTCGGCCTGCGAACCGCTCCCGGTGGCGTATTTTTCCTCCGCGGCGGCAGTGAAGGTCTCCAGCAATACCAGGTAGTCCTCGAGGATGCGCAGGGACCGGTCGACCCGGTACAGATCGTAGTAGACGGACTTCACTTCGTAGGCGATATCGCGGGCGATGGACTGGATGCCGGCCTTTTCGACCGCCGTTTCTTCCCCGGTCATGTCGCCGCGCAGGCTCAGCTTGCCCGGATAGGGGATCGTCTGACCGAAGGCCAGTACGTTCCGCTGTGGCCCGACGCGCGTTTCCGGCGAAGACAGCCACCGCGTGTACGATAATGCCGGGTCCGGGTAGGATGCTACCTGCGGCCGGCGGTGCTCCGCCGCGACCCTGCGCTGACGGGCCGCCTGCAGGACTGGGCTTCGGTCCAGGGCCTCGGCGACCAGCGCCTCGAGCCGCGGCGTCTGCGCCCGGGCCGGCTGAACGGTGGACGCCAGGGCGAAAGACACTGCGAGAATCACGATCAGAACGCCCGCATATCGTGGGAATACGGACATGGGCTTCTTCCTCGGTTGAAATGTATGGTTGCCAGTGATTACGGCCGGGCGAGCGGATAGGGCGGTCCCCGGTTGCGGATAGGACGGTCCCCGGTTGCGGATAGGACGGTCCCTGAAGGGCTACCGCGCCGCACTCCGGACCGGACGCGCCGAAATGAGACGGGGACGTACCGGTAGCCGGACAGAAACGTATCTGAATGTCCAGGTACACGATACCGGTAACCCGTCGCGGATTACGCGTCGTGGGTTACGCTCACGGCCTGTTGTTACGCTATGGAGTAAGGGGTATTAAATGAGGTAGGTGCAGAAGAGTGCGCGCAATGGGGGTGGAGACCGGCTGGTTTCCATATCGGAAGACCATTGCGTGGCAAGAACCACCGGTTCAACCACCTGGAATCCCCGAAGCGGCGTGGTCAGGTCCAACTGATCAGGTTGAAAGGGAACGGATGCGGGCAGCGCGTCCGTCCCGGCTTGCCGGTATGGGGCCGGCTCGACGCTGCAGCAGGACATGGCCGGCATCCCCGCGGCGCATGTTTCCGGCGTATGGGCCGTCGCGCAGGAGTCCGGTGCCGGCGCCGTCGCACAACAGGCGTGGGCGCCGCCGGTCGGAGACGCGCCGGGAGTCGGGGCCATTGCCGTGATGCACGTGCCGACCGCGGCAGTGACCGCCAGGGACGGCGACGACATCGCGAGGGCAAGCATGAGGACGGTGAATCGCCTGGTCAGCCTGTTCATGAACGGATGCTCCGGGGAATCAACGGCGATCAATACATAGAATCTACGCACATCCGGGTGAAATCGCAAACGAAAACCAGACCATCGGGCGGAGTGCGGAACCGGGCCGGCCTCCACCTCGGCGTGGTTTTCTTAATCGGAGCCCCTCTTTTTTCCCCTGACGCGCTGGCGCCTGACGAGCTTGACCACTTCCTTCACCGTGATGCTCGTCTCGACCGTCGGTATATCCAACGGTGATACGGGAGACAGCTCGGGGATGACGGCGTATCTCCGACCATCCTTCCTGCGAATGATGACCTTGCCAGTCGATTCCGCTTCGTCGAGCAAACTCGACAGATGCTGCCTCGCTTCGGAATAGGTATATACATCCATGGCGCAGTCAACCCCCCTCATCTTCCAAACGCACCACGTAAATGCCGAGCGACTCCGCGGCGCGGCCCAACGATCGGTCCAGGGTCAGCAGCGGCGCATTGTACCTGATGGCGGTCTCCAGCAGAAACGCGTCGGCCGCCACCCCCTTTATTCGAGACGCGATCGACAGCACCTGCGCCATGTCCACGTCCACGTAACGCAGGGGTATGTTATCCAGGATCTCCATCCCTCTTCGAGCTTCCACGACGTCTATACCTTTCTGCCGAATCATGACGGACAGGGCCTGGCAGACTTCCCACCGGACGAATCCCGGCGCGATGAGGACATGGCCCGAAGCCGCTTCGGAAAGGGCGTCCCGTTCAGGACCCCGCATGACGGATGCGATAATCGCCGATGTATCGATGACCATATTCATGCGGAAACCCCCTTTTATGCATTGTACAATTGTACATAAGCGTGTCAACAAAAACCGCGAATGACCCGTTTTCCCTGCCTATGGGGTTTACCGCCAGGGGTCGTTACGCGTTGTCCGGCCTCAAAGACGCGGGACGCCGCTTAAAGGGGGTTTCACGTGGTCATTTCGTGGTTATTCGCACAATTATCCTTCTTTAGAGCCAATTGTTCACACACCGGTCACACTTTTTCCGTTATACTCGGGTAGAATGGGCGGTTTTGGACCGACGCACTTCCAGAGCCTGAGTCATCGTCACCTTATAGACATTGGACCACCGGCCGTATATACGCACGTTAATCACGTATTCGGGGAAGGCGCTCATGAACGGTGCAATGGGAGAAGGTGTCAGAGGAGAGTTGACGGACCGGTTTGTCTGTGCGATACAAATTCTGAGTCGATTGATGCACATTGAACGTCTTGGCGAGCTGAAGAAACTCGGATTGAATGCGCACCAGGCAAATACACTGATGATGTTGTACCACCACGGCCCCACGCGGATGGGTGCCCTGGCGAATCACCTGGGCAGCAAGCTGCCGCATATGTCGATCATCGTAGATCACCTGGTTGGCAAGGGTTACCTGCAACGAAGTTCGGATCCGAGCGATCGCAGAGTGGTGATCTGCGAGTTTACCGACGACGGCAGGAAGGCTACGCAGCGGATCATAAACCATGCGAGGATTCGCGCGAAAAAGGTGGCCGAAAGGTGGGATTTCAAGCAATTCGAGTCCGTGGTCGAGTCGCTGGAATCGTTATGGAACACCGACGAGGAAAGGTCTGTCGGCATCGTTTCGGATCAAAAGAAAGACAGGCTGTTCAACAAGATGTAATGCCGGACCTGCATCCGGCGTCCCGCTGGCCGGATTGAATCGGTCCAGCCCGAACGGGTCGGGACGCCGATCAACGCCGGGACGTCAACCTCTCTCCCGGTGGCCCGACCTGGTCGAGGTGCCAGTTCCGTGCCGGAGCGCCAGCCTCGCGCCGTGACACCAACCTCACCAGAGGCGCCGTACTCTTCTATCCCGTAATCAACGCATACGCTCTGATCCGGTGATCGCCGCCTGACGCGCTCCGGTGGTCGCCGATTTCTTCCCCACCAAGGTCGCCGCCCATCCACACCTGGTGATCGACGGACCTTGATCTCTTTAAGGCGATCACCGCCAAAGAATCCCAGTAATCGTCGCTTTTTCACCTGGTAATCGCCGTTCTACCCTTCCACCGGTGATCGTCGCTTCCATCCGCTGTCATGTGCCCCTTCGGTCCGTATCCGGCCGCCCCTGAGCGGACCGCCCAAGACCGGACGGCATCACCGTGACCTGCTAAAACCCAGTGAAATCGCTCCAACATGCCGGATCGCGGCAACACACACCAAAGGACACGGGAAATAACTTAGCCGAGTTAAAGTTTGATTTGACAAATGTTAATTTGCTGGATAGTTTCTTATCAGTTTTGTTGGATTGTATGATTTTTCTCCGGGCATTCCCCGCCCCGGAGCTTTCGATTTGAATTTATGCAGGAACGGCCCGTAAGCATTGAAGGAAGTACCACAGCCGCCTTCCAGTCAGGATCGACCGTTCCCGGGGTTTTTGCTTAAGAAACGGAATCTTTCGATCTCGCAGAAAAGTTGCCTTACGAACCGCTCGCTCTACCCATGGTGACCGATTTGAACAACGAACGCACGCAGGATATCTCAGACCGCTACCTGAATTCCGTGGAAGAAATCAACCGGATCATGTACAGCGGCCGATTACATGAATGGCAGGGGATGGACCTCTCGATTTCCCAGTTCAATACCCTGGTCATGCTGAAGCAGATGGGTTCCATGCGGATGGGAATGATCTCCTACTATCTGAAGAACACGCTGGCCGCAACGACATCGATCGTGGACCGCCTGGAGAAAAAAGGCCTGGTGGTCCGGACCAAGGATCCCGACGACCGAAGAGTGGTCATCTGCGAACTGACGGAAGAGGGTCAGAAAGCCACGGAGCGGTTCTGGCGTGTCGCCAGGGAGGCGGCACTGAGGGTAGCCGGAAAGTGGGACCAGGAGCAGTTGGAATCCGTGGTCAAGGCGTTGGAACTGATCCTGCGGACCCATAAGGAGATCGTTCAGTCCGGCGTTTCGTCCAGGGCCAACGAGTAGTACCAGCCTGCCTTATTACCTTACGCGAACGACTGAATAAAAACCGAAGTTACGTGGTACGGGTCCTCATGAAGTGCCGCGCTGCACCGATGATGCCGGCGTCGTCGCCGAGTTTGGCAGGCACGATTTCGAGGATACTAGCGGACCACTTGTATGCGCGCCGCGCCACCTCCGCGCGGACGGGGCCGAAGATCAGATCACCCGCCTTGATGACACCCCCGCCTATGACGATCAGTTCGGGATTCAGCAGGTTGGTGAGACTGGACACGGCCGTGCCCAGGAGCGTGGCGGACCGGTGCATCACCTCGCGCGCCGTCTCATCGCCCCGGTCGGCCGCCTCGGCGATCATCTCGGCGTCGATGCGGCCGGGATCGCCGCCGGCCAGCTCCGTCAACACGCTCGTCTGTCCGTCTCGTAGCCGTTCCCGCGCCTGTTCGGCGATGGCCGTCGCCGAGGCATAGGCTTCCAGGCACCCCGGCGCGCCGCAGCCGCACATTCTGCCGTTCTCCACGACGGTCATATGGCCGATCTCGCCACCCGCGCCGTTGGAACCGCGCCAGACTTCATTGTTCATGATGATCGCGCCGCCGACGCCCGTCCCGAGGGTGATGCATACGATATTGGCAAAACCGGCGGCGCCCCCGACCCAGTGCTCCCCGATGGCCGCCGCGTTGGCGTCGTTCTCGATCGCCACCGGAAGCCCCAGGCGTTCCCGGAGCAAGGACTGGAGGGGAAGATCCACCCATTCCGGCACGTTCGGCGCGTAGACCACGGTACCCGAATCCTCGGGGATCAACCCGGGCGTACCCACGCCCACGCCCGCCACGCGGTCCCTACCGCAGGAATCCATGGTCATCTCGACGCAGGCCACCAGGCGGTCGATCACCTCCCCGGCGGTGCGGCTGCCCGATATGGACTGCCAGGCCCGGTGAGAAATGCGACCGCCTTCATCCACGACGGCGCTGTTGACGTTGGTCCCGCCCAGGTCCACGCCTATGACCAGGTCGCGCTTCATGCCCGCTCCGTGCTTCCGGCCGGATTGGCCAGGTCCGTGCCCGACATCGATTCCGGACAGGAAATACCCATCATGGACAGCACGGTCGGCGCCACGTCCGCCAGCCGCCCGCCGGTGCGCAACAGTCCGTATTCCCGCTTGTCGTCTACGAGGATAAGCGGCACGGGATTCGTTGTGTGCGCCGTATGGGGCGCGGAGGTGTTGGGGTCGACCATCATCTCCGCGTTGCCGTGGTCCGCCGTCACGATCGCCCCGCCACCGGCCGAGCGGACCGCGTCCATCACCTCTCCCAGGCACCGGTCGACCGTCTCCACGGCCGTGATCGCCGCCGGGAGCGAACCCGTGTGCCCCACCATGTCCGGATTGGCGAAATTCACCAGCACGAATTCGTATCCTCCGCCGTGCAGGGCATCGGCCACCCGGGCCGCGACCTCGGGCGCGCTCATTTCGGGCTTCTCGTCGTAGGTGGCCACGTCCCTCGGCGAGGGGACCAGGATCCGGTCCTCGCCAACGAAGGGCCGCTCATCGCCGCCATTGAAGAAATAGGTGACGTGAGGGTACTTTTCCGTTTCCGCCACGCGCAACTGACGCCGGCCGGCCAGGCTGATCGTTTCTCCCAGGATTTCGCGCATGCGTTCCGGCGGACGAAAGGCGCAGGTCACATCGAAACGCGCATCGTAGGGCGTCATGGTGACGATACGTACGTCCGGCACGGTCCCGCGGACGAATCCGTCGAAATCCCTTTCGATGAAGGTCCGGACTATCTGGCGTCCCCGATCCGCCCGGAAATTGAAGAAGATCACCGCGTCGCCGTCCGAGATCACGCCGGCGGACCCGTCCGGTCTTGCGCTGGTGGGACCGTTCTGCACCACACTGGCGGGACCGTCCGCTTCCGGTGTTGCGCCGATCACGGTAGGCGATACGAACTCGTCCGTTTCGCCCCGCTTGTAAGCCGCCTGTACGGCTTCCGCCGCGGTGGCGGCCCGGTATCCCTTTCCTTCGGTAAAGAGTTCGTACGCCTTGCTCACCCTCTCCCACCGGTTGTCCCGGTCCATGGCGTAGTACCGTCCGGTCACGGTGGCGATGCGGCCTACGCCGAGTCGCCTGATGGACTCCTGCAGCGTCTCGAGATAGGCCGGTGCGCTCCGGGGCGCCGTATCGCGGCCGTCCAGGATGGCGTGCACCAGGACGCGATCGCCGGTCAGGCCCCTGCGCCGGGCCAATTCGAGTAGCGCCAGGTAGTGTTTTTCAGCACTGTGAACCAGCCCGTCCGACGTGAGTCCCAGCAGGTGCAGCCGGCCACCCGTTCCCCGAAGCCGTTCCAGTATTTCGACGAACGCGGCGTTCTCGAAGAATGAGCCGTTGTCGATGGCCTCGTTGATCCGGCTGACTTCCTGGCGAACCACCCGTCCGGCGCCCATGTTGAGATGGCCGACTTCCGAGTTGCCCATGATCCCGGGCGGAAGCCCCACGTCCTCGCCCGATGCGCTCAGCATGGTATGGGAATACTGCTGCCACAGCCTGTCGAAGTTCGGCGTCTCCGCCAGCAGAACGGCGTTGGCATCGCCGCGGGGGGCGATGCCCCAGCCGTCCAGGATGACCAGCGCGACGGGAGCATTCATCTGCAAGTACGTACCCCGGCCGTATCGATGCGGGTGCCCGATACCCGTCGGCCGAAAGGTCCCCTATGAAGAAAACGCGGAAGTCACTCCGCGT
Source organism: Gemmatimonadota bacterium (assembly GCA_009841265.1). Lineage (NCBI taxonomy): Bacteria > Pseudomonadati > Gemmatimonadota > Gemmatimonadota bacterium. The sequence goes on from VXMB01000001.1 coordinate 159,761, forward strand.
TTTCTGATGAGTTAAATGATATCCCTGGAAGCCGGACGCGCGGCGGTGTGCCGGACGCGGCTTCAGCGTCTCGCGTTCGTACTAAATGTTATTCTTCGGGAATCCGCAGGCCGACCAGGAACTGGCGATTGGCGCGCTGTATCTGGAACCGGATGGCCTGTCCGGGCTCGAAGTGCCGGAACATGGCATTGAATTCCTGTACAGTCGTCACCGGATCGCCGTTTACCTCGCGGATCAGGTCACCCCGCTGAAGGTTCTTCTCCTCTGCCACGCTGCCTGACCGGACCGCGTTTATGATAACACCCGATCCCGATTCGTAAAAGCGGGTCCACTGCCGCGTGACATCCACGACTTCAATACCGATGTTGCCGGCGGGACTGCTAGACGGCGAATCCTCTCTCGAGGCGGTGCGCGTGGGATCTCCGTCGGGCAGTTCGCCCAGTTCGATCGCGATCGTCACGGGTTCGCCGTCCCGGATCACCCCGAGTTCCACCTCCGTTCCCGGTGAAATACTCGCGATGCGTTTGCGTAGGTCGTCCGAGTTCTCCACGTCAGAGCCATTAAGCGCGACAATCACGTCCTCCACCTGGAGGTCCGAGTCTTTCGCCGGACCGTCGTCGGCGATCATTTCGATGAGTACCCCGGCGGTGCTCTCGAGCCCCATGGACTCCGCCAGTTCCTCCTCCAGGTTATCGATCCCGACGCCCAGGTACCCGCGGCTTACGCGTCCATCCTCTACCAGCCGGGTCATGATGTCACGGGCCATGTTGGCCGGAACGGCAAACCCGATGCCCTGGTACCCGCCCGTCCGGGTGGCGATGGCCGTGTTGATACCCATGAGATTTCCCTCAAGGTCGACCAGTGCGCCTCCGCTGTTCCCGGGGTTGATGGCGGCGTCCGTCTGAATGAAGTTCTCGTAGGAACCGTCAACCGGCAGCACCTGTTTGCGGCCCTTGGCGCTGACTATGCCGGCCGTGACGGTGTGGTTCCGTCCCAGGGGATTTCCTATGGCCATGACCCATTCGCCCACGCGCAGCTTGTCCGAATCGCCGAAGGCCAGGACGGGAAGATCATCGAAATCCACCTTGATGACGGCCAGGTCGGTACGGGGATCCAGACCGACGACCTTGGCATTCGTCTCTCGCTCGTCGGCGAACTGGACGGTCAACTCATCGGCGTTTTCCACCACGTGGTTGTTCGTCAGGATGTAGCCGTCTTCCGAGACGATAACCCCGGATCCCAGACCCTCTAAGGGCCGGGGTTGGACATCGGGCGGCTGCCGGCCGCCGAAGAACTCCTCGAAGGGGCGCCAGAACCGTTGCGCCTGCGCCTGCCTGACCACGCGTTTACTCTTGATCAGCACTACCGAAGGCTTCACCCGCTCGGCTATGGTGGCAAAAGTTTCACTGAAATCCTGAAGCGATCGCTGGTCCGCCGCCACGACCGGCGTGATCGACCGGTAGACGTCCCGTTCTGCAACCGATGCGTCCCAGTTGGATATGAACAGCGCCCCGAGCACCATGCCCGTGACGAGCAGCGCCGCAGCGGCCAGGCCCCCGAACTTCCTTTTCTCCGTCATGCTCGATCTCCCTGTTTTACTGGCTGAATCCTGCTTGATCCAACTATGCATAATACCGGGCGCGCGGCCCGGCGTCAATCGTTTACACTACGCCGCGCGTTGCGTACTCGCCACGTGACAGGCCGTCGCAGCCTTCTGTGCATCACGCTTCCTCACATGGCCGCTCAGTTCAGATTCACGTCCCGGGGCGCAACCGTCACCCCGCCTTCCAGGCTTTCCGCCCACGCCTCGTCGCTTTCCGGTGCGTCGACGGGCTCGTCTTCGACCGGTCCGTCCATGAGCGCCAGTTCCAGGACCTGGTCGATATGGTCGACCAGGCAGAATCCGAGCTTCTCCTTGACGGCCTCGGGCACGTCGTCCAGGTCTTTCTCGTTCCGTCGGGGCAGTATGATGGTGGTGATACCGGCCCGCATCGCCCCGAGGACCTTTTCCTTGATGCCGCCGACGGGCATGACCTTCCCGCGGAGGGTGACCTCGCCGGTCATGGCCAGGTCGTTCCGTACGGGCCGGCCCGTGAACAGGGAGGTCAGTACCGTCACGAGCGCGACGCCGGCGGAGGGTCCGTCCTTGGGTATGGCGCCCACGGGCAGATGGATGTGGATGTCGTGCCCGGCGAAGAACGCCGGGTCGATCTGCCAGTCCGTGGCGTGCGACCGCACGTACGTGAGCGCGGCCCGGGCGGATTCCTTCATTACGTCGCCCAGTTGGCCCGTAAGCGTCAGGCCCTTGCCGCCGGACATCTTGCTGGCTTCGACGAACATGATTTCGCCGCCGGCAGGGGTCCAGGCCAGGCCGATGGCCACGCCGGGTTCGCCGGTGCGCTCCGCGGTCTCGGAGAAGTACTCCGGCGGCCCCAGGTACCGGTGAAGGTCGTCTTCGGACACCGGGATCGGGGGCGCCTTTCCTTCGGCGACAGAACGGGCCGACTTGCGGGCCACCGTACGGATCTTGCGCTCCAGGTTGCGCAGGCCCGCCTCCCGGGTGTAGTCGGCAATGATCCGGCCGATCGCCCGGTCGTCGAAGACCACGTCCTCGGTGGACAGCCCGTGCGTCTCAAGTTCCCTGGGGACGAGGTAGCGCCGGGCGATCTCGATCTTCTCCTCTTCCGTGTATCCAGACAGCTCGATGACCTCCATGCGGTCGCGTAGCGGCTCCGGAATGCCGGCCAGCATGTTGGCCGTGGTCACGAACATGACGTTGGACAGGTCGAAGGGCAGATCGATGTAGTGATCGGTGAAGGTGTCGTTCTGCTCCGGGTCGAGCACTTCGAGGAGCGCCGAGGAGGGATCTCCCCGGAAGTCCCGTCCGAGCTTGTCGATTTCGTCCAGCATGAACACCGGGTTGTTGGTGCCCGCCTTGCGGATGCTCTGGATGATGCGGCCGGGCAGCGCGCCGATGTAGGTCCTGCGGTGCCCCCTGATCTCCGCCTCGTCATGCACGCCGCCCAGCGAAATGCGCACGAACCGGCGGTCCAGGGCGCGGGCGATGGACTTGCCCAGAGAGGTCTTGCCGACCCCCGGCGGTCCGACGAAGCACAGGATGGAACCCTTCAGGTCCGGCTTCAGGCTGCGCACGGCCAGGTGTTCGAGGATGCGGTCCTTGATCTTCTCCAGGCCGTAGTGGTCTTCGTCCAGGATCTCCCGGGCGCGCTCGATGTCCAGTTGATCCTCCGACGAGACCGACCAGGGCAGTTCCGACAACCATTCGAGATAGGTCCGCAGCGTCGAATACTCGGGAGAGATGGACGGGATGCGTTCCAGGCGCTGGAACTCGCGCTCCGCCTCCACCCGGGCTATATCCGGCAGGCCCGCCTCATCGATCTTCTCGCGCAGATCGGACAGGTCCTCACCCTGACCTTCGCCGTCTTCACCGAGTTCCCGCCGGATGGCCTTCATCTGCTCACGGAGATAGTACTCGCGCTGGGCCTTGCCCATCTTGTCCTCGACCTGTGACTGGATGCGGCTGCCCGTCTCCGCCACCTCGATTTCGTGGGCGATCAGGAAGGTAAGCGCCTTCAGCCGGTCCTTGACGTCGCTCAGTTCCAGCATGGCCTGCTGGTCTTCGAGGGAGATCTTCAGGTTGAAGGCGATGAAATCGGCCATCTTGGAGGGCTGGTCCTCCAGATTGAGCAGGGGAATCCGCAACTCCTCGGACATGGTCGGGACCAGTTCGATCAGCCGCTGGAACTGCTCCGCCAGGTTGTGGGCCAGGGCCTTGCCTTCCATGGACTCGTTCTTCCGCTCAGTCTGAAGCTCCGCCCGGGCACGCATGATGGGTTCGGTTTCGAGCACTTCCAGCACCCGGGCGCGCGAGACTCCGTGTACGACCGCGTGGAGGCTGTCTCCGGGCAGTTTCATCGTCTTGTAGATCCGGACCAGTGTTCCGAATTTGTAGAGATCGTCCGGTGTCGGCCGGTCCGTCTCGGGGTCCCGCTGCGCCAGGATCAGGACCATCTTGTCCTGCTGCAGCGCTTCGTCCAGCGCCTTCACGGAACCCGGCCGGTCGGCCACCAGCGCGGCGGCCATGTGGGGATACACGACCAGGTTGCGCACGGGCAGCACGGCGACGGACTCGATCACCGAGTCTTCCCGCAGATTCGTCTGGATTTCCTGGAGTGCCTTGACCTCGGCCATGGGCTACCTCGCTTTCCCTGCCTTCGCTTTACAGCTGCATCGAGAGACGACCGGCCGCACGGGAGACGGTCAGCCGGTTGCACGTACCACCCTGTGGTGCGCAAAGTCGGCGGACGACCGGCCGCCCTCGTGGCTGCTTACCCTCCTTATACGCACGAACCGGCCTGTACGCTTCAATTAGACCGAAAGTTCGTGCCGTAATGCATATATGGAAGGTGCAAACATCATGCCACGGCGATTCCGGCCCTGCGCACGACAGCCTCTCACTGTGATATGCCAAATTGGCATATTCCGCGGTTCGTGAACTGCCATTTCGGCATATTCGACACACCTTCATAACATGGTGCGCTGGATTGGCCGATACGCCGATTCCCGATCCCGGCGCGCTATGCGTGTTGCGTAGCGAACGATTTCCATCCGGGGTGTTTTCATTGACCTTAATGCCAACTGCTTTAACTTGTTGTTTAACCTCACTATGGAGAAAGAAACCATGTATCGTACGATTGCTTCTGTATTGTTTGTCGTAGTCACCTCACCGATCTATGCCCAACAAACAGAGGTGATGATGCTTAATAGCGGTCAAATCACATCGCCTGAGGATTTCTATACTCCTCCACAGGAGCGGGTAGCTGAAAAGAACCCGTGGATTTCGTTCTTGTTATCCACCGCTATAACGGGCAGCGGGCAGTTCTATAACCAACAGTACAGCAAGGGTTCCGCGATGTTCGTCGGTGCTGCCACAGGAATCGGCATGTATTTCTTCTCAAGAGAAGACAACTACACGCACTCGATATCCTTCAAGCATATCGATCGGAAAGACAACGATAGTATGGGCAATGTAGGAATAGGTTTGACATTGGGTTTCATCGTGTGGTCCATGGTCGATGCGCAAATTTCGTCCATCAAAATCAACGAGCGCAATCAACTGGCTGTGACCATGGGACCCATGATTGCCAGAGATCGGTTGGGGGTAGTACTCAGCCTGAATATCGACTAAGGGCAGGTCTTCAATACGGTACGTTGTCCGTGCGTTAAACGAACGATTTTGAGGAAACTCCATTTCTCCAGAAAAGGAATACCTAATGAAACGTCCTTTCAATCGGATCATGACGTCCGCCCTGGTCTGCTTCCTGCTCGCGGGATGGGCCGTGGCGGGTTGCGGCGGCGAAGACGGCGGTGAAAGCCAGGACCACGGAGCGGAACCGGTCGAAGTCGAAGCGCCTGATCCCAATACGGAGGCTCGCCAGGAGCACATGAGAGAGATCGCCCAACTCTGCGAGGGCATTGCCCGGGCGATCGAGGAAGGTTCGCTGGGGACGATCGGGGCCGACGTGACGCATCTCAAGGAAATCATGGAAGACGTATCGACGATGCCGCCGCGGTACGACTCCTCGAGGTACGGGTTCTACGCCTCCGACTTCCAGATACGCGCCGAGACGCTCATTGCCGCCGCGGAGACCGGTTCCGCCATCGAGGCCGACTCGGCGCTGCAGGACCTGACCATTACCTGCGGCGTTTGCCATTACAACTGCCAGTTTCCGGCCGTTCCGTAAACCCCGGCAGGACCGTAAACCCCGGCAAGGAGGAACCATGATTCGCCAGATCACCGCCGCGCTGGCCTGCGCGGCGCTCATAGCCGCGGCGTGCGGACAGTCCGATACGTCCGATACGTCCGAAGCACCCGCGCCGCCCGAAGAGGAGTCCGCACCCGTGAATCCGATGAACGAATACGGCATGACGGCCAGCAACGTTTTCCTGTACTACGCCGACGTGGAAGCGGCGACGACGTTCTACACCCGGACACTGGGCTTCGCCGTAGCGGCCGATTACGGGTTCGCCAAGATCCTCCGCGTGGGGCCGAGTTCCTTCATCACCCTCGTCGACGAAGAGATGGGCATGCACAGCGCCAGCGATCCCAAGACCGTCGCCATCGCCCTCATCACGGACCAGTTGGACGAGTGGTGGGACTACATGAAGGACCAGGACGTGGAGATGCGCTTCCCGTACAACCCGGTCGAGGGACGCCCCCATCACGGATTCGTGGCCATCGACCCCGAGGGCTATCTCCTGGAGTTCGAGCGGTTCAACGAACACGCCGAGAACGAGATGCTGATCCCGGTGCTGAACGAGACCGAGACCATCTATCCCGCCGAAGGAGTGTCCGACGTGCCTCCGGGACTGGGTTTCAAGGCGACCGTGGTGTGGTTCTACTACAAGGACATGCCCGCGATCCAGGCCTTCTACGAGGATGTCATGGGCTTCGACCTGATCGTGGACCAGGGGTGGACCAAGATCTACCGCATCTCACCCTCGGGCTACATGGGCCTCGTGGACGAAACGCGCGGCATGCACAACTTCACGGAGAAGAAGGCCGTCACCATGTCCTTCTGGACGGACCGCATCGACGACTGGTACGCCTACGTCAGCGGCCACGGTTCCTTCGAGATGCGTTCGGAGAAGGTGGAGGAAACGGACCGCTACCGCGCCTTCGTCGCCTACGATCCAGAGGGCTACTTTCTCGAGTGGAACGTCTTCAAGGACGCGCCGGACAACGAGACCCTTCACCGGATGCTGCGGGGCGAGGAGTAGCCCGGAGCGAGGAGTAGCCTGGGGCGAGGATTATAAGGGACAGAAATGGCGATCATCCGGCCCTATAACCCGGAACGCGACCAGGACGCGATTATCCGGGTCTGGCGGGAAGTCCACTGGATCACAAACGACGAACAGGCCAAGTGGGCGCCTCAGTTCATGGAGAAAGCCCGGACCGACGTGGCTGAAGTGAACGGTGAGGCGGAGTGCCAGGCCTCTTCGACCGACGGCACGTTCCGGTACCTCGACGAAGACCTCACCATGTCCGCCATCGTGGGGGTGACGACCAGCCGGATCGCCCGGAAACAGCGCCTCGCCCAGCGGGTCACCGCGCACCGTATCGCCCAGGACGCGGCGAACGGCGTGGAGATCTGCACGCTGACCATGTTCGAACAGGGATTCTACGACCTGATGGGGTTCGGTACGGGTCCCTACGGACACAGGGTACGCTTCGATCCCGCCGACCTCACGATAGACCGTCCGTTCCGGGTTCCCAGGCGCTTGAAGGCCGACGACTGGGAAATGATCCATGCCGCCATGATTAACCGCAGGCTGACCCACGGCGGCTGCAGGTTATATCCCGCGGAGTTGTTGCAGGTCGAGCTGAATCATGCGGAGAAATCCTTCCTTCTGGGGTATTGCGACGGCCCCGGCGGCGAACTGACCCACTTCTTCTGGGCCAGCGACCATGAAGAACACGGCCCAAGCTACATCTACATGATGGCCTACCAGGACCACGACCAGTTCCTGGAACTGCTCGCGCTCATGAGATCGCTCGGCGACCAGATCCGGCTCTTCCAGATGGTCGAACCCCCTGACGTGCAGCTCCAGGACCTGATCAAACAGCCCTTCCGTGCCAGGATGGTGTCCGAAAAGGGATCCTTCAACACCCTGATTCGGGGTGATGGCTACTGGCAGGCCCGGATCTGCGACCTGGAAGCCTGCATGGCCAAGACCCGCCTGGACGGGCCGACGGCGCGGTTCAACCTGGCTCTGGAAGACCCGATCGAGAAGTATCTGGACGCAGACGCGCCCTGGCGCGGACTGAGCGGCGAGTACGTTGTTACGCTTGGCCCGAAATCCAGCGCCAAATCCGGCACTGACCCCGCCCTTCCCACGCTGACCGCCTCGGTGGGCGCCTTCACCCGCATGTGGCTCGGTGTCCGTCCCGCCACCGGCCTGGCCGTCACCGACGACCTCGACGGTTCCCCCGAACTGCTGTCCGCGCTGGACCGGACCCTGCGCCTGCCCGTGCCGGGGTTGTGCGGGTGGGAGTACTAGGTTTCGTAAGGCCTTTTCGACTAATCCAGTAATCGCGTCATCCTGGCTTCTCTTTCTTTGTGAATTCAGGCTTGACGCGGTCTCCTTACTAATTTATTATCAAAGTAAGGAGGATCGGCATGTTTTTAAAAGTCACATCTAAACGACAGGTCACCTTCCCCGCCCGGGTTTTGGATGCCCTCGGCGTAGGTCCCGGAGACCAAATCGAAATCAGCGAGGGGCCGGATGGTTTCATTCTCAAGCCCCGGCGTATTGACTATTCCCGTCTAGGGACATTGAAGGGTAAACTCAGACGTGGCCACGGTACGTTCGATATTCAAGCCTTCCGCGAGCAACCCTATGACCCGTCGCTTAGGGATTGATACCTCGGTGCTTGTACTTTTAATCACAGAGGATCCGGAAGCTGAATTCGAAGACTGCGTGGAGAAGCTCCGTTCGCTGGTTGAAGATAGTGGTGACGAGATATTCGTCTCGAACCAGGTCATCGGTGAAGCTTACGTTGCCGTGCAACTGCATTACGGAGTAACCAAGGCCGAAGCCCGGTCCTCGTTGCTCAATACGCTTCAAAGCGGTCTGGTCTCTCCGCTCAACGGTCCGACCGTCATTGCTGCTTTAGAAGCTAAAGGCGGACCAGGTCTGTTTGATCGTCTCATCGCCAACGACTACGCCCGCACCGGGCTTGAAGTCCTCACGCTGGACCGAAAGATGGCCAGTTTACCTGACGTGAACCGCCTGTAGCGACCACGCACGACCGATCCGTCACAGCTTCGGATCCGGATCACGGGTATTCTCGCCGCCCGCCTGAATCAACAGGTAATTCATCGTCGACGCGGCCTGGCGGAACTTCATCGCTTCCTGGTACGCTGGATCGTTGTACCACGCCTCCGCGTGCGCCCTGCTGGGAAACTCCAGGATCACCATCCGCCCGTCGTAATCCCTGCCCTCGACACAGGCGATTTCCTCGCCCCGCGTCAGGAACCTCCCTCCGTGTTTCTTGACGATGGGAGGGATCCAGTCGGTGTATTTCCGGTAGGTATCGGGATCGTGGACGGACATCATGGAGATGACATAAGCAGGCATAGTAGGCGCTCCCTGTCTGGTTGGCGAATCCTGGTAAACGATGAATTCAGCGCCCGAAGCACAAAGACGCCTGACTGACCTCCGGCGGATGTACGATGCGACTGACCAGGCCGCCCGCCCCGTCGTCCTGCCACTGGATCTGTATGCCCTTCAGGTCGCGCTGGGCACCGGCCTGGGCGTCACCCAGCGGATAGACGCCATAGGGTCCCAGTACGGTCTGTTTGGAGGTGGCAAACAGAAAGTCGCGGATTGACGCGCGGTCGATTTCCCCGGTGGGCGTGGCGGCCCGGTTGATGCCCTCCGCGAGCAGTTCCACGGCGCCGAAACCCGAGGCGGCCTGGTAGTCCGGTATCTTGTTGTAGGCCGCTTCGTAGCGTCGAATGAATGTATCGTTCGTGGCGATGTATCCCTCCGTGCGGATCGATGGATCCCAGGCCGCGTTGCCGATGACGCAACGCCCGGCCGCGCCCGCCTCGCCTATGAAGGATGCTCCGCTCGCCAGGAGGAGAGACGTCAGGAGCGGTCGGTATTCCACGACGGTCACGGCCCTTGCGAACGCGATCGCGTCGTCGGAATACCCTCCGCCGATGAACAGATCGGCGCCCGCATCCCGCGCCATGGCCGCCAGTGCCTCGTGGTCCGCGCCACCCGCCGCATAGGCTTGCTCCATCACGAGGTCCAGCCCCCAGGTCCGGGCCGCATCGCGAATGCCCTGGGCCACCGCCGTTGGAAAGGCCGTATCCTCCCAGACCAGCGCCACCGTGCGCGCACCGGCCTGGGCGGCCAGTTCCACGGAACCCTCGAGATAGGTCGGTCCCGGGTTCGACATCTGCACGCTCCACAGTCGATCTCGATTCGCCCAGATATCGGGAGCCGCCGCAGCCGCGGAAACGAGTGGGATGCCGGCCGATTCCGTCACGTTGATCACAGGTTCGGTGATCGCGCTGCCGTATGGACCCAGAAAGGCGGTGATGGAATCCGAGGCGATCATCTCCTGGTAAAGGCGAACGCTCGCATCCACGTCGCTCCCATCGTCGTGAATCACCAACTGCACCTTCCGTCCGCCGATCCCGCCCATCTCATTCAGGATTTCAACGGCAAGCCGATAACCGCGGCTGACCTCTGCCCCGGGCGTGCTGAGGCGACCGGTCTCGGCCACAGCCGCTCCAAGCACGATGGGTTTCGGTTCCGGCATCGGCGCCGGATCAGGACCGGTCGGATCTTCGCTGCCGCATGCGGCCACCGCCAATGCCATCGCCATTGACAGCAACGGCGCCAGCGCCAATACGGCAGGCCATCTTTGCATCATGGTCGCGCCTCTCAAGTCGAAGGTGAGGGTTATAGCGGCGTTTCAGACCCTACCTCACCCGTTCCGCCCGGTGAGTTTGCCCGTCCTGGAGAAAGAGGAAGTGGTCGACGTATCCCTCTTCGTCCGGGACGAAGGTGATCCGGGCATCCTCTTCTTCCAGGTAAAAATCGCCTGACGATTCGAGAACGAGCTCGCTCCGGGGCTGGCCGGGAGGCTGGCCGTAGAGCATGCCGTCGCTGTAGGTGATGTCCACGGTGAATTCGGGGGAAAAGGCGTAGGTGCCCGTGCAGGCCACGTAGGCGTCCTCGGTCATGTGCACGACCTTCCTCGGGGGCGGCGCCAGGGGGTTCCTGGCGCTCAGCAGGTGGAACCCGATGTCCTCGACGCTGGCGGAGCTGTTGGACAGGACCACGACGCCCTTGCGCCACTGCTTGAGAAAGGCGGCGAAGGCGTAGAACCCGTTGGTCCGACCGGCGAGCCAGTGGATGTCGCGGCCCCGCTCGTCCTGGCTTACCTTCCATCCCAGCGCGGTCCGGACGCCCTCTTCATCCGCCGGATTCCGGGCCACAATGAGGCTGTCGAAGGACGCGTGGTAGCGGGTCGAATCGTCTTCGGTGAAATCTTCCGGAAGGGCGTAGATGATCCCCATGCTGGCCGACACCAGGGTCATCATGTCCAGGAGGTTGGACCGGAGACCCGTACCGCCTACGAGGGTCGTGTCGGACCAGGAGGGAACGGGCCGCCGGGCGTCGTCGTGTCCGGTCGCCAGGTAGGTCCGCATGGACGGCGTAGACGCATTGGCCGTGTTGGCCAGCTTGAGGGGATCGCCGAGCAACTCCCGGATCAGAATGTCATAGGTTTCGCCGGTGGCCTGTTCGAGCACGTGTCCCAGTAGTCCCATGCCGAGATCGGAATAGGCGTACCGGTCCTCCGGTTCGTCGCGGCCTGGCGTATCCGAACGGTCATCGCCTTCCCGATCCAGGAGACCTTGGCGATCCGGACCTTGGCCGTCCGGATCTTCGAAATCGAACGGGAAATCGTACCCTTCGCGCTGTACCTCCGCGTACCAGTCGAGGAATGCGTACATCAATTCCACCGAGTACCCTTTCAACGGATCATCCGGTGCTGAAGAAACCAGGTTGTCCGGCAGGCGGGGCAGTCCCGAGGTGTGGGTGGCGAGGTGCTCGATCAGGATGGGGTTTCCTGCACGCGTGGCCGGGACGGTCACCGTATCCGGGAGATAGGCGGACACCTCGTCGGTCAGGTTCACGTCTCCCCGCTGGACCATGAGGGACAGCATGGCCGTCGTGTACAGGCTGCTCAACTGCCCGATCTCGAAGACCGTCATGCCGCTCACGCGCCGGATCGTGCCGCGGTTGAGCGTGCCGTGGGCATAGACGTACCGGTTGATGCCGCGGATGATCCCGGCGACGACGCCCACCGTCTGGCCGTATTCATCGACGCGCTCCCGCAGCACGCGCTGCACGGGATCCTCTTCCTCGGCTTCTTCCGCGCCGGGACTTCCCGCGCTGCCGGTCACATTGCCCCGCGTGCCCTGCGCGTGCGCCGGCGCCTGTGCGAACGTCACCATCGACGAGGCGAGCAAATACAGGATGCCGGAACGACACAGCCACGAGAGAAAACAGTTCGAGAAAAACCGCATTACGCCAACCTTTTCCCAGTGTGCTAAGTGTGCCCAGTACGCTCGGCGCGCTCAGTGCCGCGGAACCAGCACTTCGTTAACACAGTCCATACGGACGGGTTCCGCATAGTGGTACACGTTGACGCCTTCTGCGACCGGAGTGGGAACCCGGACGATGAACTCCACCCAGTCCGGTGTATTGAACGCCGCGAAGGCCAGTTCGATCCCTTCCATCATGTCGTCCGGGTCGCGAGACAGGTCCGGCAGCAGCACCGGACCCGTGTCCGGCTGGTAGATCCAGTCCCGCTCGTTGGCATTGATCGTCTTGACCGGGTACTCGAGCACTGCGGCGTACCGGTCGTTCCCGATGGTCGTCCGGGCGTTCAGGGGGACGTTGCCGAGGACGGCCTCCACGATAGCTTGCGGCGTCTCCAGGAGGCGGCCGTCGACGCGGGGCAGGTCGATCCGGACGTCTTCGAAGGTCTCCTCGATGGCGACGATCTGCCATTCGGGCTGCTCGCCCAGGGAGGGCGGGTAGAGCGTGGCGCCCCGGTCGGCCACTTCGTAGGTCTTGATGGCCATGAAGGTGTCCGACGAGAAGATCGGCTTGAAGTCCGCGTTGGGAATGTGCCAGATATCCCGCTCCACCCCGACCTGCTCGGTCTTGCAACTCACTCCGAGGACGTACTCATCCCGGAATCCGCCGTCCTTCGCGGTCACGGTCAGGGCGGCCTCGATGGGTATGCGGGCGTTGTTAAGGGAGTAGGGCACCTTCCGGGTCACGGTCTTCGGCGGCTTCTTTTCGGAATCCACCCGGAAAGTAAAGGTTGAACGTGCGAAATCTACGGTCTGCATGGGACCCCCGAAAATGAACGGAACACGGTGTGTCCGGGTTCCGGATAATATAGTGTTCCGCGCGGGATTCCGGTATAAATTATGCATGGCGAAATCACCAAAGTTAGGAGCAGTCATATCGAAAGGGCAGTCATGTCGAACGAACTGACCAGGACCTACCGGCCCTTTTCGGATTCCCGTCCCTACACACGCTGGTGGTGGTTCTACGACGACCTCCGGATGGCAGACATACGGACGCAGTTGCAATGGGTACGGGACCAGGGATTCGGCGGGGTGGAGATCGCCTTCATGTATCCCCAGCCCGGGGCCGGGGAAGGACCCCACTGGCTGAGCGAGGCGTGGACCGGCCTGGTCGCCGGCGCTAAGGCGGAGGCAGACCGGCTGGGCATCGGGTGCGACTTCACCTTCAGCACTTCCTGGCCCTTCGGCGGGTCGATCGTACCGGAGGAGGACGCGGGACAGGTATTCGATGGACCATCGGACCAGCGGCTGGAGAAGTCGTGGGAGCTGTCCTATTACGGCCGGGGCCGGATCCTGAACCACCTGGACCCGGACGCGCTGAAGCGGTACGCCGGCCACGTCGGCGGCGCGTTGGAGCCGGCCCTGCGGGGCACCACTTCGGCGCTGTTCTCCGATTCATGGGAGGTGTACCCGGAGGGGCTCTGGAGCGCCCATCTGGACCCGGTCTTCCGGGACCGTATCGGGTACGACCTGGAACCGTTCAAGGCATCGATCGACGAACATCCCGACGTGCGGTACGACTACCGGAAGATCCTGTCGGATGCGGCGATCGAGGGTTTCTTCAGACCCTACGCCGACATCTGCCGCCGTCTCGGCGCCGTGAGCCGCGTGCAGTGCCACGGGGCGCCGGCCGACCTGCTTGAAGCCTTCGCGCTCGTGGACGTCCCGGAATCCGAGGCCCTGCTGTTCGAGACCTTCTTCTCGGCCATCCCCGGTTCGGCAGCGGCCCTGGGCGCGCGGCCCGTCGTGACCTGCGAGACCTTTACCTGTATCTACGGCTACGAGCCGTGGCCCGCGCCGTCGCCCCATCACGGCGAGGAGAAGGTGGAGGACCTGAAGCTCATGGCGGACGCGGTGTTCGCCCACGGCGTCAACCACATCGTCTGGCACGGCATGCCCTACAACGCGCCCGGCGGGAACAACGCTTTTTACGCGACCACGCACGTCGGTCCGGACAGCGGGTTCGCCGGCCGGCTTCCGGCCCTCAACGCCTACCTGGCGGAGGCCGCCGATTTCGTCAAGCAGGGCAGGACCTACACGGACGTGGCGGTGTACCTCCCGCTGGAAGACCATTGGATGCGCCACCTGCTGCCCGAGGACCGGCGCGGACCGGCCGCCAACTACTACTGGGAATTGCAGACCGTTGAACGGCCCAGCGCCTTGCTGGGCTACCATCCCCTGTGGATCTCGACGCCCTTCCTGGCGGATGCGGTGGTGGTGGACGGGCGCGTCCGATACGGCGAGGCCGCGTTTTCCATGATCTACGTGGACGTGGATTGGCTGGACGGCGAAGGGCTTTCGGCCCTGCTTCGGCTCGCAAGGGAGGCCGCCCGGATCTGCGTTCCTCGCCGGCCCGCCGTACCGGGCTACCGTCCGCCAGCAGATTACGAGGATCGCCTGAGGAAGCTGATGAGCCAGCCCTCGGTCACCGCGGATCCAGGTGCGGCGCTTCGCCATCCCCCGCTCGTCAGCGGCCGGGACGCGCCGGAGTTCTGGTGTCGGGAGGTCGATAGCGACTACCACGTCTTCTTCGCCCATCCCGATACGAAGCGGATCCGGTACCCCATGGCCTACGAAGGCTGGCGGTCCACGGAACGGGTCGAGCGTGAGGTCGTCCTGCACGTCAACGGCTGTGAATGGAAGGTGCGCCTGGACTTCGAACCCGAAGACGCCATGCTGGTCAGGATATCGGCGGCCGGGGCGGTGGACGTAACGCCCGGTCGCGTCGATGCGTGACCCGCGGGCGGATCGATAGGCGCGGGCGGCGGGCGCGGGCGGCGGCCAATATCCCGAGTGACTCGAGCGGCCAGCCACTCAACCTGAACAATTACAATAAATAACCCACGGAGACAGAACCCCATGCGCGACCCACGATACGGCGACCTGGCGAAAGTGCTCACCGGACATTCGACGAAGATCAAGGCCGGGGACCGGGTGCTCGTCGAGGCCTTCGACGTGCCCGACGACATGGTGATCTCGCTGATCCGGGCGATCCGGGAGGCGGGCGGTGTGCCGCTGGTCTCCATCAAGCACCAGCGCGTCATGCGGGAACTGGTCCGCGCCGGGGACGAGGACGCCATGGAAGCCGCCGGGGCCTATGAATCCCATCGCATGGCGCAGGTGCAGGCCTACATGGCCCTGCGCGGCAGCCGGAACGTGATGGAGATGTCGGACGTGCCGGGCGACGCCATGCGGCTCTACGAGCAACGCTGGATGAAGCCCGTGCACTTCGAAATCCGGGTGCCGAAGACCCGGTGGGTGGTGCTGCGCTGGCCGACCCCGTCCATGTCGCAACAGGCCGGGATGAGTACCGAGGCCTTCGAGGACTTCTTCTTCGACGTGTGCACGCTGGATTACGGGAAGATGGAACGGGCACTGGCGCCGCTGAAGGAGCGCATGGACCGCACCGACCGCGTCCGGCTGACGGGTCCGGATACCGACCTGGCCTTCAGCATCCGCGACATCCCCACCGTGGGATGTTCGGGTGATCGCAACATCCCCGACGGCGAGTGCTTTACCGCGCCGGTGCGCGACTCAGTCAACGGCGTCATCCGGTTCAACACGCCGACACTGTACCACGGCGTGTCGTTTACGGACGTGCAACTGAGATTCGAGGAGGGCAGGATAATCGAGGCGACGGGCAACCGGACGGAGAAGCTCAACGAGATCTTCGACACGGATGAGGGGGCGCGCTACATCGGCGAGTTCGCCATCGGCTTCAACCCCCACATCACCGCGCCTATGCTGGATATCCTCTTCGACGAGAAGATCGCCGGGTCCTTTCACTTCACGCCCGGTCAGGCCTACGAGGAGGCCGACAACGGCAACCGGTCCGCCGTCCACTGGGACATGGTCATGATCCAGACGCCGGAATTCGGCGGCGGGACCATCGAGTTCGACGGGGAAGTGATCCGGAGGGACGGGAGGTTCGTCGTTCCGGAACTCGAGGACCTGAACCCGGAACGGCTGAAGTGAAACGGTTCGACGAAGGTTTCTACTGTTCCAACAGAATGAAACTGGTCGAACGGGTTACGCGCTGCCCGGTATGGCGGTCCTCCAACGTCACCGTTAGCATGTACACGCCGGGCGTCAGGTCCGCGGTGTCGATCGCCGTGAACTCGGCTTCCTCGGCCGCTTCGCCCTCGCCCTCGTACGTCAGGACGACGGTCTGCTGGTCACCGGGCCCATCACGCCGTCCAGGCTGACCAGGCCGTCCAGGCTGACCACCCAATCGACCGCGAGAATCCGGCATGCCCTCGGGGTTGATTTCGTAGTAGGTCGCGTAGGACGTCCTCCCCGCTTCATCCTGGTCCAGGTTGTATACTTCGTAGTACACGTAAACCAGTTGGCCGCGTCCGTAGGCGCGCAGCGGATGGGGTACGATGTTCAGGCCCTGCCTGACGAAGGGTCCGGACCGGTCGGTCGGCGTAATGCCCGCGGACAGTTTCAGGTCGCTGATCATCAGCGCACGGCCCCGGTAGTCGGGGATGGTGACCGGTTTCTCGTAGACGCCGATGCGCCGGGAGGCTTCGTCGTTCATCTCCACGGCCGCCGTGAATCGGCCCGGAGGCGCCAGCACATCGACGGCCAATGTGTAGGCCGAGACCCTGGCCTGATCGGAGCTGATCGGCCGTTGCGGCCGTTCGATGGGCCCGAAGCGGAATTTCTGATTGAACGCAGGACTGAAAGCCGAGTCACGCAACGTGGCCTGGTTGCTCAGGAAGGTTTCGGATCCCCGGCCGTCGGTGACGTCGCCGAACTGCCAGACGGGAATGCTGTAGGCCAGTTCCATCACCGTCTTGTCGCCGGCGCCCCGGAAGGTGGTGATGTCAAAGGCATAGTCCAGCGTCTCGCCGCCGAAATCGTGCGCATAGTCCTCGGGAGATTTCTCGATCAGTACGGCGGCAACCTGAGTGGGGTGGTACCGGTCCTGACGGACCATATCCCGGGTGAAGTTGCTAACGGTCTTGAGCGGATAGTCGAACTTGCCGTCATTCATCAGATCCACGAAGAAAAGTTCCATATCGTGTTGTACGTACACCCAGCTTTCTACCGCGTACCCGTAATACAATTCCGCTCTTCCTCGAAACCCAAAATAGTCGGTACTTGTTTCGTAACCTCCGTCCATGATATTCCGCTGCCCCGGGCCGCCCTGCAGCTTAAGCTTGTAACCCGTAAGCAGGTTCCTTTCCCGGATCGCATCCACGGCGGGATTTCCGGTGAGCGCGTGGTTGATATCAGAATCCTGGTAAGGACTGAATATGAAACGACGGCGATCGTCGGGCGCCCCGTAGCGGACATACACCTCTCCACGGCGATCATAGGGCTGTTGTCCATCGGCAAAGTGCAGCCGGACGTACATCACCCGTTTGTAATGCTCGACCAGACGCTCGTTCTCGACCGTGGCCGGATTGGAATCCCGGGCGTTCCAGAAGGCCCTCCACACCTCGTCCCGGTCGGTGCCTTCCGCGGACCGCCAGGCTTCCAGAACGTCCGTCGGCGCCACGTGGGACAGGTCCGCGTACACCTCCTGCTCTTCCGGGTCAAGCGATTCGATGTAGGTCTCCAGCGACCGCTGCAACAGATCGTATTGTTGCTCGATGCTCATGGTCAGCGCTTCGAACTGCGTGAGCATGGCCCGGATCACATCCGGTGCGATGCCCTCCATCTCCTCCGCCATCTGCCGCAGCCGCTCCGCGCCCCGTTCGTAGTATTCGAACCGGTGGCAGATACCCGCGAACCGCCGGAGCGCTTCGGGGTGTCCCGGATTGACCTGGTACTGTTTCAGGTAAGCGTTCAACGCCTGGATGTAGTCGTCGTAGCGGTCCCTGACCAGCTTGCCATGGTCAGCCAGGTTCAGTTCCTCGTAACATCGGCCCAGTTGAAACCATGCATCCGGATGCATGGGATCCAACTCCACGGCCCGCTGGAAGTACTCCCGCCCATCCGCGTCACTGCCAATCAGCCAGCCCTTGTCGCCCTGGTCCATAAAGGTAAGCCCCATGATGTACTGGTATTCCGCGCTTCCCGGGTCAAGCCTTAACGCCCTGCGAAGCGCCTTCCGCGCATCGAGCCTCCGGCGGGGCATGCGCACGTATACGAGTCCCATGCCCACGTGACCCGGCGCCCAGTTCTTGTCCCGCCGCACTGCCGTCTTGAAGGACTCGAGTGCTTCCTCGTCCCTGGACAGGGCGTACAGGGCCATCCCCAGCCAGTAGTGACCGGGTGCCGCCTTTTCGTCATCGCGGACCGCCTGCTCCAGGTGAGAAAGCGCTTCGGTGTACAAGCCGAGTTCGTAAAGGCGCTTGCCCTCTTCGAGCGGCGACAGGCTGGCAGGCGTAGACTCCGGGGAGCTTGTCGATGACGACCCGGACGGACCGGACTGCGCCTGCGACGTGCCGAACGGCGCTCCAATGACCAGCATCAGCGCTGCAGCCGGAATGAAACGAGCCCCCATCGGAATCAAACGGGTTAAAATCATGGTCTCCCCAAGACTCCTCTACCGTTCCATGACCAGGAAGTTGGCCGACCGGGTGACGTTCCTTCCCGCGTTCAGATCGGTGAAGGTGACGGTGAGCAGGTACTCACCCGCCGGCAGGCCGGATGTATCCAGCGACGTGTACTCCCGGTCCTCGGTCGAATAACCTTGTCCCGAGAAAGCCATCATCACCGTCTGCATGTCTCCCTGCCTGCGGCCCGTCCAGCCGCGCCGCGCGCTGCCGCCCCTGGGACTGATCTCGTAGAGGATTTCGTACGCCGTCTTCCCCTCCCCGTCCAGGCTGAGATTGTATACCTCGTAGTAGACGTAAACGGGGTTTTCCCGGATGTAGAGCCGTCCCGGATTGGGTGTGATGTTCAGTCCGTTGCGCACGAAGGGGCCCTGCACGCCGGACGGCGTGATCAGGGTGGCCAGCTTGAGGTCGCTGATGAGCAGTTCTTCCCCGCTGTAATCGGACAAGGTGACCGGCCTTAGATACACCCCGGTTCTTTGCGACGTTTCGTCCCGCACCTGGACCGCCATCGTGAAGCTTCCCGGCGGCGCCACGACGCTCTCGGGCAAGGTATACACCGGCACTTTCACGTGGCTTTCGGCCATCTTCCGCTTCGGCCGGTCAAAGGGGCCGAATCCGAAGGCGTGGGTAAACCGTGGGCTCATGGCCGAGTCTCGCAGCGTGACCTGGTGTTCGAGCCGGGTACGGATCCCCTGGCCGTCCGATATGTCGCCGAACTGCCAGACGGGGATGCTGTAGGACAGGTCCAGTTCCGTCGCGCCGTTGTCCGCACGGAAGCTCACGGCGTCGAAGGCGTACTCGAGTTGTGCGCCGCGGAGGTCATACAGGTATTCCTCGGGCGATTTGGCGATCAGTTCCTCGGCCAGCCGCCGGGGACTGAACTGTTCCTGCCGGACCATCTCCTCAGGGGAGGTAAGCAGGTTTCCCCACGGGTAATCGAACCTGCCCCCGCCGAACTGGTCGACGAAGAACAATTCCAGGCCGTACCGGACGTATACCCAGCTTTCGGTGGCGTATCCATGCCCCATCAACTTTCTCTCATCCTGCATGGTCAGTTGTCCGGATGATGCGACGATCCCACCGGCCAGCAATTCGCCGGCATCATTGATTTCTTCTTCGGTCATTCCCTCGGGCGGGACGATCGTCAAACGGCCCCGGTCGACACGCAATCGATATCCGTACCGGTCATTCTGCTCCCGAACCGCGTCCACGACCGGATCATCGGAAAATGAAGCCGACCTGTAGGCGTTTCGATCCGCAATATGGACGTCGCCGCGGCGGTCTTCCGGTGCTCCGTAACGGACGTAAATCTCGCCGCGGCGGTCATAGGGGTGCTGCCCCTGCGAGAAATGGTACCGGGCGAACATGACCCGCCGGTAATGCTCCACGAGGCGTTCATTCACCACCGTGACGGGGTTCGAGTCCCTGGCGTTCCAGAAGGCGTGCCAGCGCGCTTCGCGTTCGCTGCCACCGGCTTCTTGCCAGGACGCCAGTTCGTCAGGCGGGGCTACGTGCGCGAGGTCCCGGTAGACTTCTTTTTCGTCAGGTTCAATAAGGGAGAAGTAGGTCTCAATCACCTCATGCAACACGTCGGGCCGTGGTTTCGCGGCTTCGGAAAGCGTGCCGAATTGCTTCCGCAGGGTCCCGACGATCGCCGGATCCGATGCGCCCAGGTCGTCGGCTACGCCCGGGTCGTCCACGGCCCCTTCGAGCAGTTCCACGGCCAGACCGTATTCTTCGGACAGCAGGGCTAGGTAGACGAAACGGCTGAGCGCGTCGTCATGCAGGGGATTCACCCTGAACTGCGAGAGATAGGCCGCCATCGCCTTGTCGAATTCGGGCGACCCGCGCGACCCGCGCGACTCGGGCCGTTCGTAACAACGGCCGGCCTGGAAAAACGCATCGGGATGGGCGGGATCCAGTACCGCCGCTTTGAGGAAGAAGGACCGGCCGTCCCTTTCGCCGCCGACAATCTGGTCGGTCAATCGCGGGTTCATATGGGCCATGCCCAGCTGGTACTGGATTTCCGGATCGTCCGGCGCCAGCCGGGCCGCCTTGCGCAAGGCGTTGCGAGCGTCCAGTCTCCGGAATTTGATCTGCAGGTAAGCCTTGCCCAGTCCCACGTAGCCCGATGCCCACTTCTCGTCCAGCTCGACCGTACGCTTGAATGAGACGACCGCCTTCCGGTAGGCTGCAAGTTCGTACTGCGCCATGCCCCGCCAGTAGTGCGCGGGGGCGGACCCCCCGTCCTCCTTAACCGCCTGCTGAAACAGCGCCAGCGCTTCCTCGAACCGTTCGGCTTCGAAAAGCGCCTTGCCCGTTTCCAGGAGAGCATCAGGGTGTTTTTCAGGTATGGAACTCTCGGGCGAGGGATCCTCGGGCGACAGCGCGGGCGAGACCGAGGGCGCGGGCGACGAGGACGCAGGCGCGGGCAGGGCCTGGACAGGACGCTGCGATGCACAGATCACCAGGGCTGCAACGAGCAGCAGGCAGAATCTTGACATGATTAAAACAGAATTGTTGGTGTGCGTGGACGCGAAAGGCGTGGAATGTACGCTTTAATAGATGTTTAAAAAAACTACAATAAAGCGATTCAACGGTCAATCTAAAACCGCCTACTCGCGCCGCAGCGTGTCCGCCGGATTGATCAGGGCACTTCGGAAGGTCTGCAAGCTGACGGTGACCAGGGTTATGGCCAGAACCACGAGACCTGCCAGGACAAATGGCCCCACGCCGAGTTCGGCGCGGTAGGCGAAGTCGGCCAGCCATTCGTTCATGAGCCACCAGGCCGCCGGCCAGGCGAGGACGTTTGCGATGAGGACGAGGTAGACGAACTGTTTTGACAGCAGGCCCACGATGTCCGATACGGCGGCGCCCATCACCTTGCGGATGCCGACCTCCCGCGTGCGGCGGACGACCTCCAGGGAAACCAGGCCGTATACCCCCAGGCAGGCGATCAGCAGGGCGAAGACCGCCGAATAGGTGAAGATCCGCGCCAGGTTGGTCTCTTCCACGTAGAAGCGGGAAAGGTCGTCATCCAGGAAGAAGTATCCGAAGGGCGATCCCGGCGCGACTTCGACCCATGCTTCTCTCAGCAGATCCAGCGTGGCGGGCAGGCCCTGCTCGCTGACGCGCACCATGAAAAAATTGATCCGATCCATATCATCATCCCCGAACACCACCGGATTGAGGGTGAGTATGACGGGTTCGATCTCGTGGTGCATGGATCGGTAATGGTAGTCTTCCACCACGCCGACGACCGTGACGCCGTGCGGCAACGTGCGGCCGACAGGATCTTCCCATCCCATCGATCTGGCCGCGGCCTCGTTGATGATGCACGACCCCGATTCGTCTCCCCCGAACTCCCTCGAGAAATCGCGACCCGAGACGAGGTTGAGTTCCAGGGTCTTCACGTAGTCATAGTCCACGGTATACATGAACGCTTCCAGCCGGTTGCCGGCCGTGTCGGCGTACGCGGCCTGGGCCAGTCCCCGGTTCGGACCGAAGGAGTTTGATACACCGGTCACGTCCAGCACGCCCTCGTAGGATATCACCCGATTCCGGAAAACATCCAGGCTGCCGGAATCCTGGTCTTTCTCGATCACGACGATGTTCTCGGCGTTGTATCCCAGGTCCCCGGTCCGGGCGAAATCCAGCTGCCGCGTCATGACGAGAATGGAGACGACGAGCGCCGCGGACAGTCCGAACTGCACGACCATGAGGCCCCGGATGAGCAGATTCGGCCCGCCAACCTGGATCCGTCGCTGGAAGATGGCGACCGGATTGAACCGGGAAAGGACCAGGGACGGGTAGCTGCCGGATACGAAGGCGACCAGCAAGGTGAACGCCAGGAGCGCGGCCAGCGTGGAACCGCTGGATAGGTAGTCGAGGACGAGCGAACTTCCCGCCAGCGAGTTGAAGATGGGCAGGAAGAGATGGGACAGGATCACCCCGAGCACGGGAGCGAAGCAACTCAGCACCAGCGATTCGCCCAGGTGCTGCCCCACGATCTGCGACTGTTGCGCGCCGAACACCTTACGGAGGCCGACCTCCTTCGCGCGGGTCGAGGAACGGCATATGGCCAGGTTCATGAAGTTGACGCACGCTATGAAAAGGACGAGCAGCGCGACGCTGATCAGCAGGTAGGACCTGTTCGGATCGCTGGCGGTACCCAGGCCGTTCCCTACTCCCGGGTCCAGGTGGGTGTCCGTGAGCGCCTGGATCTCCAGCTCCCTGGACATCTGCCCCGAGAAATGAGCCCTGGAGAATTCGGGGAACTGTTCGTTGAGCAGATCGGCCTGTTGCGGATCCGACAATTCCGCGTACGTGGACGTAACCGAGTAGTTCCAGCTGTCAACGGCATTGGCGAGAAAGGGGTTCATACCGATCGTCCGCTCGAAGGGAAGCAGGAAGTCAAACTGAATACTGGAATTGCCCGGGTTGTCCTCCGTCACGCCGGTCACCGTAAACGGCTCATCCATGATCGTGAGTTGCCGGCCCAGTGCGCTTTCCTGGCCAAAGTACTTCTCCGCAATGGACCGACTGATCACCAGGGCGTTGAAATCGGCGAATACGGTCTCGGGATCTCCTTCGATAAGCGGAAACGAAAACACCTGGAAGAACGAGGGATCGCAGGTGAGCATGCGATCTTCCCTGAACGTGTCGTCCCCGACTCGCACCACCAATCCACCTCCGAACGACCGAATCCTGACCGTTTCGACCACACCGGGGAACTGGCGTTTCAGCGCCGGCGCGAGCGGAATCGGTGTAATGGCGGTGCGGAACGGCGTGCCGTCGAATCCCAGCCCCGATACGTTTACACGGTAGATCCGGTCCGCTTTTTCGTGGAAGGTATCGAAGGTCCACTCCTGGCGAACGAAGAGGAAAACGAGCAGGCTGCAGGCGATGCCGGTCGAAAGGCCCAGTGTGTTGATGAAGAAGTAGCCCTTGTTGGCGAAGAGGTGCCGAAGCGCGATGACGAGGTGGTTTTTCAGCATGGCCACACCCACTCCCGGGTCTCACTGCTGCAAACTGTAATCACTCACCGGAGACCGCATTCCCGGTGGGTTAGAAAAGGGGATCTACGGTTTCGACCCGCCGATCCCCTTGAAGGTTGCACATTGGAAACTGTTACGATGCTGAACTTACTATACGCGTTCCTGACGATCAGGGTACGGTGACAGTATTCTCACTTGCACGAAACTCCTTCATACCGTCGAGTGTCACCTCACCGACTAGTCTGTACTCGCCGGGGTCATCGGTTGGGTATGGACAAACGTCAAAGGTCTTCCGTGTTTCCTCGATGTCTTCCCATGGACTGTCCATGCCGGCTCGAATCTGCCAAACGGAGTAGTGGACTGTAATGGTGGCACCCAATAACCTGGCGTTGTTAAGCTCACCACCAGCCAATAGACTGGCACAGCTAGTTAACGGTATTGGACCAAGTCCCGGCACCGTGAAAACGGCACCGAGCTGACCAAGTGATTCATTGTAAACAACCCTCACACCGGTCCACGGGACGTAGACAATCTCGTCGACTTCTTCATCAGGGACCTCTTCTTCGTCATCCCCTTCTTCGACTGCATCCGGATCCATCACCGAAATGCTCACCATGTCCGATACGTCGCCGGACGCGGCCATGACATCGGCCATACCGTTGCCCACCGCTTCTACCAGTCCATCCTCGTCCACGGTAACCACGGCCTCGTCACTGCTCATCCACGTGACTTCCGGATCGGCTATGGGTTCTTCGTTCTCGTCGCTGACGGAGACCATGAGCTGCAGGGTCTGTCCGATCTCGGTCAGGGTGGTGGCTTCGGCGTCAACCTCGATGCTGATGTTTGCCGGAACCTGGGAGACGGTGATCGCCGCGGTACCCATGGCGTCTCCGGCCTGGGCCGTGATCTCCGCCATGCCGTTATCCACCGCGGTGACCAGGCCGTTCTCGTCCACGGTCGCTACGGCTTCGTCTCCGCTAGACCAGGTCACGGTCACGTCCATCATAGCGTTCTCACGCTGGTCCAGCACGACGGTCGCGAGCTGTAATGTGTCTCCGATCGCCTCGAACGTGTGCGCCGCCGGCTCGATCGTGATGCTTGTCGGCACCGGACTCGCGACGGTTATGGCCGCAGTGGCAGACAGGCTGCCGGATTTGGCCGAGATCTCCGCCATGCCGTCGCTCACCGCCGTCACCAGGCCGTTACCGTCCACGGTCGCCACGGATTCGTTCCCGCTAGACCAGGTAATGGTCTGGCCGGACATGACGTTGTTCCGCTGATCCCTTACTGTTGCCCTGAGTTGTACCGTTTCTCCGATCTCCTCCAGCGTATGCGAGGCGGGCGTAACCGCGATCCGGGTCGGCACCGGCTCGGCCACCGTGATGTTCGAAGTGCCCGACGCGTTGCCGGCACGCGCCGTGATCTGGGTCGTACCGTTGCTTACCGCCGTCACCAGGCCATTGCCGCTGACCGTCGCAACACCGGTGTTGCTGCTCGACCAGGTCACCGTCTGGCCGCTCATCGGGTTGTTGTTCTGGTCCCTTACTGTAGCCGACAACTGCACGGTAGCACCGATCGACGCGAGGGTGTGCGAAGAAGGCGCGACGGTGAGGCTCGTCGCCACGGGCGTTGGAGGCGGCGCCGGGGGCGTCGGTGTGGACGGCGTGGGGCTTGTCGGACTGCTGTCCCCGCCGCCGCATCCAGCCAGGATCATGAAGTACACGGAAGCCGTGATCATGACGAACGCACGACTATATGGGCGAATCACGTTGGACTCCTCTCGGATAAAGACGGTAATGCGGTTCGCATAAATCTACCGCACGTCATCTTAATAAATCGGCTTTGGATAGTCTATGTTTTTAACTGTATGTGTCTTAAATGATCTACGAATTCAAAAGATTCATGCTCTCCCGGGCCGCGTCGAGGGTCCGGTCGATGTCCTCTTCGGTGTGGGCCAGGGACACGAATCCCGTTTCAAGGCGCGAAGGCGCGAGATAAACGCCGCGGTCCAGCATGTTCCAGAAGTACCGACCGTACGTATCCGCGTCCGAAGTGGAGGCGGCGTCGAAGTTATCGACGGCCTGGTCGGTGAAGAAGGTACACATCATGGACCCGGCGCGCGTCAGGTACGCGGGAACGCGGGCTGCTGCCGCCGCGGCGCGAAGACCGTCGCCGAGCCGGGAAGCCAGGTTCTCGAGCCGCTGGTAGACACCGGGTTCCTGGAGCTGCCGCACCGTCTCATACCCCGCGGTCATGGCCAGCGGGTTACCCGAGAGCGTGCCGGCCTGGTATACCGCTCCGACGGGGGCCACGGTTTCCATGATTTCCCTGCGCCCGCCGTAGGCGCCGACGGGAAGGCCTCCGCCGATGATCTTTCCCAGGCAGGTCATGTCGGCCGTGATCCCGAACCGTTCCTGCGCGCCGCCGAAAGCGATCCTGAAACCGGTGATGATCTCGTCGAAAATCAGTATAATGCCTCGCTTCTCCGTTTCTTCCCGGATGGTTTCGAGAAAGCCTTCGGCCGGCGGGATCATACCCATGTTGCCGGCGACCGGCTCGACGATCACGCAGGCGATGTCGTCGCCCCGCTCCGACAGGGCGGCCCGGACAGCTCCGATGTCGTTGTACGTCAGGTTGAGGGTCATCTTCGCCAGGTCCGCGGGCACGCCGGGGCTGTCGGGGATGCCGAACGTGGCGGCGCCCGACCCGGCCTGGATGAGAAAGCTGTCTCCGTGGCCGTGGTATCCCGCCTCGAACTTGACCGCCAGGTCCCGTCCCGTGTATCCGCGGGCTACGCGCAGGGCACTCATGGTCGCTTCCGTGCCGGAGTTGACCATGCGCAACAGTTCGATGGACGGGAAGGCGGTCTTGACCAGTTCCGCCAGCCTGATCTCTGCCTCCGTGGGCGTGCCGAAACTCGTGCCCCGCTCACAGGCCTTCTTCAGGGCTTCGACCACGGCGGGATGGCCGTGGCCCAGGATCAGCGGCCCCCAGGATCCCAGGTAGTCGATGTACGCGTTGCCGTCCACGTCGTAGACCTTCGACCCCGCGCCCCGCTCCATGAAGACGGGGCGGCCTCCGACCCGGCCGAAATTGCGCACGGGGCTGTTCACCCCGCCAGGCATGGATCGCAAGGCCTGGTCGAAGAGCGTGCTGGATCGGGAACGGTTCATTCGGCTCGTCCCATTCGGTTCATTCCGTTTGTTCGGTTCAACCGGATTGGAGTCCGCGCGCGACCTCCCGCGCGAAATAGGTAAGGATCATGTCGGCTCCGGCGCGCTTTATGGCGGTCAGCGACTCCAGGACAATCCTCTCTTCATCGATCCATCCCATCTGTCCCGCCGCCTTGATCATGGCGTATTCCCCGCTCACGTTGTAGGCGGCCACCGGCACTTCAAAAGTCGATTTCACCCGGTGTATCACGTCGAGATAGGCCAGGGCCGGCTTGACCATGACGATATCGGCGCCTTCCTCGAGGTCCAGCTCCACTTCCCGGAGCGCTTCGTTGGAGTTCGCCGGGTCCATCTGGTAGGAACGGCGGTCGCCGAATTGCGGGACCGAGTCCGCGGCGTCGCGAAAGGGCCCGTAGTAGGCCGAAGCGTACTTGGCGGAATAGGCCATGATCGGGACGTGCGTAAGCCGCTCGTCGTCGAGGGCCTCCCGGATCGCGCCCACGCGGCCGTCCATCATGTCCGACGGCGCGACCAGGTCGGCACCGGCCTTCGCCTGCGAGAGCGCAGTCCGGACGAGCAGCCGAAGGGTGGCGTCGTTCTCCACGTCGTCTTCTTTGATGACCCCGCAGTGGCCGTGATCGGTGTACTCGCAGAGGCACACGTCGCCGATGACGGTGAGTCCC
This sequence comes from Gemmatimonadota bacterium, assembly GCA_009841265.1. NCBI lineage: Bacteria > Pseudomonadati > Gemmatimonadota > Gemmatimonadota bacterium. The sequence continues at coordinate 187,335 of VXMB01000001.1, forward strand.
GGCGCCGCCTGCTTGATCGCGCGGATGGCCCGTTGGACGATGCCGTCGTCCGCATAAGCGCCGGAACCGTAGGTGTCCTTGCTTTCCGGGATGCCGAAGAGCATAACGGCCGGGATGCCCAGGTCCGAGACTTCGCGGCAGACCTCCGCGCCCTGGTCCACCGACAGCCGCTCCACACCGGGCATGGAATCCACCGGGGCACGGACACCTTCTCCCGGGCAGATGAACAGGGGATAGATCAGGTCGTCCACGGAAAGCCGGGTCTCGCCGACCATTCTGCGCAACCGCTCCGTGCGGCGCAGGCGCCGCAGTCTGTGTACGGGAAATGCCATCAGGACCCACCGCAGTTGGCGCAGCCGCCGCCGTCGAATCCGTTCAGGGCGCTGCAGCGTTCACACTGGAAAAGGACATGACCGGCGTCGATGGATCGTAATGCCATCCACTCCCGCGCCGGCGCCCGGTGTTTCGAAGGCACGATGATCCTGGCCTCTCCGATCGATCGAGCGTCCGGGAGGAGGCCGGCGTCCTGTCGGGCCGAGAACACCCGGCAATCCACGCCCTGCTGCGCAAGGTACCGCCGGTAGTTCAGCGCTTCCCGGTCTTCCGCCCGGTAGAGGATCTCCTCCTCGACCGGCGGATCCTCTTCCAACCCGTGTCTTTCACAGAAATACCGGCCCAGCCTGCGGATCCCGCAGTCCCCGCACACGTGTTGTCCGCAGACGACGCATCGTCCGTGGGCGGGCTGGTCCGGATGGGTCAGGCAGCGCAGGTCGTCGACGAAAACCGTCCCGCAGACCGGGCAGGATTTCGCGTCGCCCGGGATTTCCTCCTTGCACTCATCGCAGACCCAGGTCGACGCCTCGTTCAGCGTTTCGACCAGGGTTGTTGCGCAGATGGGGCACTGCGCCACACCCTGGGCGTATTTACATTCGCATTCCGGACAGAAAGGCATAGTATTCGGCTGTTTGTTAACTGAAATCACGCCCGACAAATATATACCGGTGCGTCATTTCAGGGCAATCGTTATTACGCGGGCCGCTCCCCCGCGGCCAGCCGGTCGCGCACGATCGCGTCCACGAGCGCGGGGACCGTGGCCTGGCCGGGCACGATATCCACGGACAGGCCCGCCTCCGCGGCGGTTTCCGCCGTGGAAGGACCAATGCACGCGATGCGTACGCCCCGGGTCCATCGTTGCGGACCGTCCGGCCCCGCGGCCTTCGCGAACGCCGACACGGTCGACGAACTCGCGAACACGGCCAAATGGATCTTCCCGTCCTCCAGCATGGACGCTATGTCGTCCGGCATGTCCGGTGCAAGGACCGTCCGGTAGACCGTCACCCGGGTCACGGACGCGCCCGCGGCGGCCAGTCCTTCCTCCACGGCGGGACCCGCAATGTCCGCCGCGGGGAAGAGGATCCGCGCATCATGAAGGTCGCGGTCGCCGGCCAGGGCTTCAACGAGCCTTTCGGCCCGGAATACCTCGGGTTGATCGTCTGCTTCGATCCCGCGACTTCGCAGCGCGCCGGCCGTGGCCCGGCCCACCGCGGCGACGCGGACCCCGCCCAGGGCCCGGGCATCCAGGCCCTTGTGATTCAGCCGGGAGAAAAACGCCTCCACGGCGTTCCGGCTGGTGAACACCACGTGCTCGAAACCGGAGAGATCGGCCAGCGCGGCATCCACTGCCGTCCAGTCTTCGGGCGCTTCGATCCGGATCAGCGGCGCTTCGACCGGCTCCGCGCCATGGCGTACGAGCGACTCCGAAAGCTCGCCGGCCTGGTCCCGGGCGCGCGTGACCAGCACGCGTACGCCGAAAAGCGGTTTCGATTCGAACCAGTCGAGCTGCGGACGCAGCGCCACCACCTCGCCTACGACGATCAGCACGGGCGGCGTGAAGGAAGCGGTCCGGGCCCTGGACACGATGTCGTCCAGCGTGCCGACGAGGGTCCTTTGCTCCGCCGTGGTGCCCCACTGGATCAGCGCGACGGGCGTGTCCTTCGGCCGGCCGTGTTCGATCAGTCTTTCCGCGATGAAGGGCAGGTTCCGTGCGCCCATGTAGAAGATCAACGTGCCGATCCGTTTGGCGAAAGCCTCCCAGTCGAGATCGTTGTGGTCCTTGTCCTGCGAAACGTGGCCGGTGACGACCGTCATCGACGAAGTGATCTCCCGGTGGGTCACCGGTATGCCGGCGTAGGCAGGTACCGCGACGGCCGCCGTGATGCCGGGAACCACTTCGAAGGGTATCCCGGAGCGCTGGAGATGCAGCCCCTCCTCGCCGCCCCGGCCGAACACGAACGGATCGCCGCCCTTCAACCGGACCACGGTCTTCCCGGCCCGGCTGTGCCGCACCAGCAGGTCGTTGATCTCCGCCTGACGCCCCGGCCGCCAGGGCACGCGGATACGCTCGGCGTGGTCCGGCGCTTCCGCCACCAGCCGGTCGTCGGCGAGGAAGTCGGCAACGACGACGTCGGCCCGCCGCACGCAGGAAAGGCCCTTCACGGTAATCAGCCCTGGGTCGCCGGGGCCCGCGCCGACCAGGTATACCATGCCCGGCGTCGCGGCGGATGCGGACCCGCCCGGGGATTCGGTACTGCCTGGGGATTCGAAGTCGCCCGGATATTCGGTCTTGTCAGGGAACTCGGCGTTCATTGGGATTCCGTGGTCGGACTAGACGGCCGGGACGGCCGAACGGGATCAATCGGCCTGGACGGATCGGCCTGTGCGGCCTGTTCCAGTACCGCCTCGGCCAGCCGGCGGCCCAGATCAGCGCTCTCTTCCGGCTGTCCGCGCAGGGATTGACGCACGAGCCATTCGCCGTCATCGGCGGCCAGGACGGCATCCAGTACCAGGCAACCTTCCTCGATTCTGCCCCAGGCGCCGACCGGGGTATGGCAACCGCCGCCGATACGATGGAGAAAGGACCGTTCCGCCGTTACGGCCTGCCTGGCCTGAAGGTCTTCGATGCGCCGCGCCGCTTCCAGAGCGGGCTGATCGTCCTTCCGGGTTTCGATCGCGAGCGCGGCCTGGCCGACAGCCGGCATGCAGACCTCCGGAGCCAATATCTCGGAGATGCGTTCCGTCCAGCCCAGCCGCTGCAACCCCGCCACGGCCAGCACGATGGCGTCCGGGCCGTCCGGTTCTTCCAGTTTCTTCAGCCGGGTGTCGATGTTCCCGCGGATCCCCGTGAATCGCAGGTCCGGCCGGTAATGCTGCAGTTGTGCCCGCCGCCTCGGACTCCCCGTGGCGACACGGGCACCCGACGGAAGGTCGTCCAGCCCGGCGCCGTCGCGGCTGATCAGGGCATCGCGCGCGTCCACGCGCTCCGGAACCGAGGCGATTGCCAGGCCGCCGGGAAGGGACGTGGGCAGGTCCTTGAGGCTATGCACGGCCGCGTCGATCTCCCTCGAGACCAGGGCCCGTTCCAGTTCCTTGACGAAGACGCCCTCGCCGCCGAAGGTGTCCAGTGAGGCGTCCCGGTCCGCGTCGCCTTTCGTCGTGAGGACGCGCACCTCCACGGCCAGATCGTCGCGGCCCGCTTCCAGGTCCCTGGCCACCGAATGGGCCTGGACGAGGGCCAGCCTGCTGCCGCGGGTGCCTATGATCAGTGAAGAAGCCATGTTAAAGGGATCGATGTCCCGGCCACCTGGACGCACCGCGCTATTCGTGCTCGGCCACCCGGACGCGCCGCGCTATTCGTGCTCGGCGCCGTTCTTGTCGTTCCCGTGCTCGTCGAGTCCGAAGAGATGGCGCAGGCTGTAGAGGTGGTAGTCCCGGTGCTCCGGATCGGAAGTGTTCCTGAGCTGGACCGTCGGTTGATGGAGCAGCTTGTTCACGATGGCGCGGGTCATCTTCTCCACGGTCTCCCGGTCGTCATCGGAGAGATGGCCGAGCTGGGTGAAGGCGCGGCCGATCTCCTGGTGCCGGACATCCTCCGCGAAGTGGCGGAGCTGGGCGATGGTGGGCGCGATGGAGAGGTTCTGGTACCACGCGAGCAACCGCTCCACCTCGGTCTCGACGATCGCCTCCACCTTCTGCGCTTCCGCCTTCCGCGCCTCCGCGTTGTCGTCCACCACCGACTGCAGGTCGTCCATGTCGTAGAGGATGACATTGTATAGACCGCGCACGCGCGGGTCGATGTCCCGGGGCGCGGCGATATCGATCAGGAATATGGGGCGGTTGCGGCGGTCGTGCATGATCTCGGCCATCCGGTCCCTTCCCAGCACCGGTTCGGTGGCGCCGGTGGAACTGATGACGATATCGACGTCGGAGATCATCTGCAGCCCGTCCTGCAGCGATACGGCGATCCCGTCGTAGCGGTGGGCCAGGTCGGCGGCCCGGTCGTAGGTCCGGTTGGCGACGATCAGCCGCTTCACGCCCTGGTCGACGAGGTACTCCGCGGTCCGTTCGCCGGTCTCTCCCGCGCCGATCAGCATGGCCGTATGCTGCCGCAGGTCCTTGAAGATCTTCCGCGCGAGTTCGACCGCCACGGAACTGACGGAAACCGAGCCCGTCCCGATCTCCGTGGTCTCCCGCACCTGCTTGCCCACGGCCAGCGCCTTTTCGAACAACCGGTTGAGGACCAGTCCCGTGTTCTTCGTGTTCAGCGACTGCATGTAGGCCTCTCTGACCTGGCCGAGGATCTGCTGCTCCCCGACGACCATCGAATCCAGGCTGGAGACCACCCGGAACAGGTGCCGGATGACCGCCTCGTCCCTCCGGTGATAGAGGTAGGGCGACAGAACGCCTTCGTCCACGCCGTGGATCTCGTGAAACCACGCCTCGATAGGACCGGGATCGGTATGTTCCTCGTCGGTGGTCGCGTACATCTCGCTGCGGTTGCACGTGGACAGCAGCACCGCTTCCAGGATGCCGTTCGAGGCCTTCACGAAGGAGAGGGCCTTTTCCTGGAGCGATTTCGTCAGCACCGCCTGGTCGCGCACGTCGATGGGCGCTGTATGGTGACTCAGTCCGACGAGTGTGAGATGCATGACTCCACCCTGTCGCGCGCTTCGTCCGCGCGTCCGGCGCGCAGGAGGTCGAGGAGGTCGGAATCGACCAGGGACGTCCACAACCTCGCGCGGGTTTCGGTTTCATCGGGGTACGCGGCCTTCATCCGGGGGCGGTACGCGCCCAGCAGGTCGAGCAGATCGGCGTACTCGGGCCCGTAGGCCCCTTCCAGCTGCCCGCGGATCTTCTTCGCCAGCGCGGGGCTCTTGCCTCCCGTGGAGATGGCGATGCACAGGTCGCCCTGCCGGACGATGGAGGGTACGATGTAACGGCACAGCGCCGGCACGTCCACCACGTTGACCATAATGCCCTCCGCTTCGGCGTCCCGATAGACCCGCTCGTTGACTTCCGTGGAATCGGTCGCCGAGATGACCAGCCTGTAGCCGCGGACGTCGCCGGGACTGTACGGCCTCGCCAACCAGCGCAGTGCGCCGCGGTCCGCATGGTCACGCAGTCCGTCCGTCAGGTCGGGGCTGATCACGGTAACGACCCCGCCACATTCGAGCAGCGAACCCGCCTTCTCCTCAGCGATCGCACCGCCGCCCACCACCAGGCACGGCTGGTCTTCGATGTCTACGAAGGCGGGATAGTATTTTTTCATGGCTTGATAACCGTCGGTTGTCGTCCAGTTGTCGTCCAGTTGTCGTCCAGTCGTCGTCCAGTCGATGTCGTCCGGTCGCCGTCGTCAGTCGAATATGTGCAGATTGGTCCAGAGTCCGGCGCCGAGATAGGCCAGCAGCACGGAGGCGAACCCGGCCATGGAGATGATGGCCGCCCGTTCACCCTGCCAGCCCGCGGTATAGCGGGTAACCAGCTGGCAGGTGTAGATGACCCAGGTCAGCATCACGCACAGTACTTTCGGATCCAGCAGCCAGGGCGTGATCGAGTCCCACGCGGCCGTCGCCCACCAGATGCCCGTGGCGATGCCCGCGGACAGGAAGACCCAGCCAATGAGCGTCGCCTTCAGGTTCATTTCGTCCAGCATGCCCAGCGCGGGCAGCCGGGAGAACACCAGGCCCACGCGCCGGTGGTGGATGTAGTACATCTGCATCACATACAGCAGCCCGGTGATGAAGGAGAAGGAAAAGGCCGCGTAGGCCAGGAAGCTCGCCGTTACGTGGAAATTGAACCACGGGCTCTGCAACAGGGGCGGCAGCGGATCGACGGGGCTCATGAACGCAGTGGACGCCGCCTGGGCCGCCAGGACCAGGGGGAGGACGAACACGCCCAGCGACCGGTCGTGGAATCGGCGCTCCAGTAAGAGATAGACCACGGCGATGAGCCAGGCGAAGAAGCTCATCGACTCGTGCAGACCCACGAAGGGCGCGTGGCTGGATTCGACGGCTCGGGCGATCAGAAAGGCGCTGTGGCAGGCCAGGGCGAACACCAGGAAGAGGCTGGCATAGATCCCGGACCCGGGATGCTTCGTCCAGAAATGGCGGAAGTAGACCACGGTGGCGACCGCGTAACCCGCCAGAATCATCCCATGCAGAATGTAGATGCCCATGGATACAGCCTCCACGTGAAACCGCTCCAGGAATTCAGGCCCGACAAGGTATCGTAAAATACCGTCTTATCAAGTATTTATCAAGTCGAAAGGGGCGGTTCAGTCCGTGTTTTCAATCTGCGCCAGGATGTCCATGCCCACCCGCCGGCTCCAGGCTTCCATGGCCCTGCCGAACAGCGGACCGGGCCGGCCGTCGCCGATGGGCGTGTCGTTGATGCGCGTGCAGGGCGCCAGGCAATACGGCGTACTCGTCAACCAGGCCTCGCCGGCATTGACGGCGTCGTAGGGCTGCAGTTCCTTCTCGACCCAGCCCAGCCCCAGTTCCGGCGCCATCTCCCGCAGCGTCACCAGGCTGACCCCTTCCAGGATATTGCGGCTGGTGGGCGTATAGATCGTATCGTCCGCCACCAGGACGAAGTTCGCGCCGGAACACTCCGTGAGGTTGCCGTCCAGGTCGAGCAGCAGCGAGGTGGCTGCGGGGTCGACGGCCTGCGTCTGCCGGTCGGCCAGCCAGTAGTGCAGGCGCGAGCGGTTCTTGGTCTTGGGATCGACGCACTGGGGCGGCACGTGGCGGATGGAGGGCGTGACCACGTGGGCGCCCTGCCGAAAGAAGGGGCGCCATACGGAGAAGGGCAGCGGAAAGGAATGGATGCACAATGTGGGCTTGAGACGCACCGGCCTGCCCGCGCTCCCCGCGTAGATCTGGTTCTCCCCCGGAGTAACGAAGTGGACGACGCCCAGGTCCTGCTCCGGGCCGATCAGCCTGCCGTTGGTCTCGATGAGGCTCCGCGTGCACTCGACCAGGCCGTCGTGGTCCAGGTCCAGCTCGAAGCCCGCGTATTTGCACGACCGCAGCAGCCGCCGCACATGTTCGTCCAGGCGGAACGGTTCATGCCTGAAGGTCCGAGTCATTTCGGTCACGGTGGCCCCCAGGACGATCCCCAGGTCGTAGATGTTCAGATGGGCCCGGGAGGCGGGGACGAATCCTTCGTTGAGATAGACAACCGGTTCACTCATGGCGCGCTATGCTCCTGTGGTTGAAACCGATGCGTACGGGTATCCTGGAAACGGTTCCGTGTTCGCTCGTCGAGCAGTTCATAGATGCAGTATATCTACACCTATTGATTGAAAACCCCAAAACAAATGCAAAACACACGACGTCTTTTATGGGTCGAGTTTCTCGCGCACATTCTCGTTGATGATGAAGCTGTCGATTCAGAAGTGCATCCTGTGGTACGAACCAATACCAGATCGCCCTTGACTCATGGGCGCAAATCCACTAACAACGTTAAACTTCGCCGGCAAAGACCTTTCATAACCGCCAATATCCTTTAAAAAGGAAAATAGTTTACCGATCAGGCCTGTTTTACTGACCGATCAGGCCCATCGACTTAACCGCCGCTGCTCTTTACACACTCTCCAAAGGAAGCGGGCAATGATACGCAGTAGATTACCCTTTACGCGCTATTTAATCATGCTTTCCCTGGCGACGCTAACGGCATGTGGGAAGGACAGTCCCACTCAGCCGCCGGCGCGGGTTTCTTCCAGTATCGTCCTCACGGCGGATGCCGCGGCGCTCACCACCATAGGGCAGACGTTACAGATCAATGCAACGGTACTGGATCAGGATAACAACCCCCTTACTGGCGCGACCGTTGCCTGGTCGAGCAATAACCCTGCCGTCGCCTCGGTCAGCAGCAGCGGTCTCGTGACGGCGGTGTCGGGCGGCACCGCCCAGATCAGAGCTACCTCCGGCAGTGCCCACGCAACGGCCAACGTAACCGTCATGCAGGTGGCGGTCAGTGTTGCCATCGCCCCGACTTCCGCCACGTTGGCGTTGCTGAGTGAGAGCGTCCAGCTCGAGGCCGCGGTGTACGACAGCGGGAACACGCCTATTCCCGGTGCGGCCGTGGTGTGGTCCAGTGGTAATCCGCTCGTCGCCACAGTAAGTTCCAACGGACTCGTTACCGCAGTTTCAAACGGTACTGCCCGGATCACAGCCACGTCGGGCAGCGTCTCGGCCTTCGTGACGATCACGGTCATGCAGACTGTCGGAAGCATCACACTGGTGCCTTCCGTTGTAACGCTGACGGCGATCGGCGAAACCGAGCAGCTTACCGCCAGTGTCTATGATGTAGGTGGACAGCCCTTCAATGATGCGGAAGTAAGCTGGTTCAGCAGCAATCCGGCTATCGTGTCCGTCGATTCGCACGGTCTTTTGACCGCCGTGTCGAACGGTACCGTGTTAATCGAGGCCAGGTCGAACGGCCAGTCCGCAAGCGCGGCGGTTACGGTCATGCAGTCCGCGAGCCGAATTGAGATCGCGCCGATGACGGCAATGTTGTCATCAGTTGGCGAGACTTTGCAACTTACCGCCAGGGTGCGCGACGGGAACGGACATCCCATCATAGATGCCGCGGTCAACTGGTCCAGCGGCGACACCAGTGTCGCGACCGTCAGCGGGGAGGGCCTGGTGACGGCGGTAATGAACGGTACCGCGGAGATAACCGCCGAATCGGGAACCGTATCCGCGCGTATCGAAGTCGTCGTGGATATACCCGATTTGGACCGAGATGTATTGGTGAGGTTTTACACCACCACAGGAGGACCAGACTGGGCGAACAGCTCAAACTGGCTGAGTGACGCGCCACTAGGGGAATGGTACGGTGTGACGGATGATGAAGATGGTCAGGTGACCGAACTCAGGCTGAGAAGAAACAACCTCAGGGGCCCGATTCCCAAGGAACTGGCCAATCTCGAAAACCTGAGGGTGCTGGACCTCAACACCAATAGTCTGACTGGAACGATACCACAGGAACTGGGCGACCTTACAAACCTGATTGACTTTAATCTCGGGGCAAATAACCTGAGTGGAACGATACCATCGTCATTAGGCAATCTCCAGAACGTGATAAACTTCAAACTCGACCGCAACCTTCTGACCGGGTCTATCCCCTCGACACTGGGGAATCTGTCATCGGTCACCAACTTCGATCTGTGTATCAACCAGCTGAGTGGCTCAATACCATCGGAATTGGGCAATCTGTCATCCGTAGGGTTCCTCTGCCTCGGAGCAAACCGGTTTACAGGATCATTGCCATCGGCACTTGGTGAATTATCGACAGTGTGGTATTTTCATGTTGGACAGAACATGCTGAGCGGCAGGATCCCATTGTGGTTTGGAAACCTCAGCAACTTGCAGGAACTTCTACTCTTCAGTAACAGGTTCACCGGTGCATTCCCACGGACTCTCGCCGACCTACCTGCTCTGACACGTTTGAGCATATCCGGCAATAGTCTGACCGGATGCATCCCCCCATCGCTACGCAATCTGCCCAGAAACGACTTGGATAGTTTGAATCTGCCAAACTGCCAAACGGGACAGTGATACTGAGGATGTGGAATTAACATGACCCGGCAGCACGCTGGTAAGACCGGCAGCACGGGCATCGCAGTCTATCGCGCAGGATGTCTATGAGCAAAATAACCGAGCTATCCGGCTCACTGGATAAGATTGTAAGGTTCCTGGCATATCACACGCCAAGGCCCTTCAGGGATTTCATTTTACCTTCTTATCCCTATGCGATCAACCCCACCATGCTTTCTTTTCTGACCCAGGCGATTGACAAGAACCGGGGAAAGGGCGGCGCCGTGTGTGAGATTGGTGTCGGATGGGGACATACTTCCGTTTTTCTTCTGGAGCACATGTGCAGTGCGGGCTACAATGACCGAGTAGTTCTCGTCGATACTTTTCGAGGTTTTACGCCGGAGTCGATGGACCATGAAGTAGCGCATCGTGGTAAACTCAAAAGGGAGATCGACCGTTTTGGTTACGCGTCCCCCAAGGTCTACGAGAAGAACCTGCGCAAGCAAGGATACGACAACTTCGAAGTCATCGCCGGCAATTGCGAGAAGGTGGACTGGGCACGTATCGGTACCCTGGCTGTAGTCCTTCTCGACGTCGACCTGTATCTTCCGACGATTCGGACGCTGGAAGCAATCTATCCCCTGCTTGTATCTGGCGGTGTCATACTGATCGACGACTGTCAGCCGGATCAGACATTTGACGGCGCTCTGCAGGCCTATACCGAGTTTACCAAAGCCAGGAACCTGCCCTTTGAAATCGTCGGAGGGAAAGCGGGACTCATAACCGGATAACTTCTCATGGAAAGCACCGGGCAGATGGCAGGGCAGATGGCAGGCGCCGCCGGCGACGGATCCCATCGCGCGGGGTTCGTGGCCCTGGTCGGGAAGCCGAACGTGGGCAAGTCCACCCTGATGAACGCGCTGCTGCAGCACCGGCTTTCCATCGTGACGCCGAGGCCCCAGACGACCCGCCAGCGGGTACTGGGCATTCTGACGAAAGACGACTACCAGGTCCTGTTCCTCGATACGCCCGGACTGCTCGAACCCGGCTACCGGCTCCAGGAATACATGCTGCAGTCCGCGGTCCATACGCTGCACGACTCGGACGCGGCCGTGGCCATCGTGGACGCCACCCGTTTCGAACGCGATCTCGACGACCGGGTCGCCGGCTTCCTTGAGCAGAGCCGCGGACCGGTCATCCTGGCCATCAACAAGATCGACCGGATACCCAGGACTTCCCTGCTGCCCATGATCGAACGGGCCGCGGACCGGTTCCCCTTCACCGAAATCGTGCCCGTGTCCGCCCTCAAGGGAGACGGCCTGCAGCCGCTGCTGTCCGCCGTGATCCGCGTGCTTCCGGCGGGTCCGGCGCTCTACCCCGCCGACATGCTCACGGACCAGCCGGAGCGATTCTTCGTGGGAGAGATCATCCGCGAGCACCTGTTCCTTGCCGTGCGGGAGGAACTGCCCTACGCGTCGGCCGTGATCGTCGAGGATTTCACGGACCGACCCAACGGCACGGCGTTCATCCAGGCCGGCATCATCATCGAACGGGATTCCCAGAAGGGCATCATCATCGGCAAGAACGGGCGCATGCTCAAACGCATCGGATCGTCCGCGAGGAAGGCCATCGTCGAATTCCTGGACCGCCCCGTCTACCTCGACCTGCGGGTCAAGGTCCGGCCCTCCTGGCGGAAGAAAGAGCAGGAGCTGAGGCGGCTGGGCTATACCAGGCGCTGAGCGGCCAGCCCGATGTAGCGTTCCAGGTCCTCCCACAGCGCTTCCATCGGCCGGGGTTCGTTCCAGGGCTGGACCACCTGCCGGCCGTACCCTTCGATCAGGGCCAGGACCCGCACGCACCATTGCACGGGAAGTATGGCCTGGTACACTTCCATCTTCCCGCTCGCGTGGGGGTCGGCGCTACGTTTGCAGTAACCCGCAATGGCTTCCTCCCGCAACCCCGCCTCCAGCCCCGTGCTCTCCGGATGCCAGAAGAAACCGGCGACCTCGTAGAACGGGTCCATGATTCCCGCGTGTTCCCAGTCGACCAGCGCGACGCGGTCCGGATCCGCTTTGATCACGTTGGCCGGCCGGAAATCCCCGTGGCACAACCTGGGCGATGCATCCGCCCATAACGCGGGCCGCAGGTCCATCATGTCCAGGCCCCGTCTCAGGTCGTGCAGCCGGTCCGCGGTCCGGCGAAAGGACGTATCGTTCATGGCAGTGGACGCGGACAGGGTGCGCAGGCTCTCGTCCATGTACAGAAGGCAGTCTTCGGGACGGGACGGACCCGCCGGCCGGCCCAGTATGGGATCGCCGGGATCCCGGATACCGTGTACACGGGACACGATCCCAAGGAGCCGGTCGAGGTCTTCCCGGTTCATGCCGGCGGGTTCCACCGGCGATCCCGGGAGTTTCTCGTAGATCAGCACGGGCGCATTCAGTCCGGCGGCCCGTGCGTCCGCCGATACGGCGACCGGCATGCCTTCCAGGGCGGATAGCCGCCTCATCGCGGCGTATTCCCGTTCAAGGCGCTGGACACGGTCATCGGGATACACCTTGAGGAGGTAGGACACGCCACCTGTATCTACTTCGTATATACGGTTGTTGAATCCACCCGTCATCGGCCGGATACGGTGCGGTCCGGCGGCGACCGCGTGTCCGTCAGAAGCCAGCCGGGCCAGGTATTGCGTAACGGCTGCAGGTACCGATGGTTGATTCATGGCTGGCGGTCTCCACCCGGCCTTTTCCGATTGCCCGCGGTACTTGAGGTCCGTATCTTCAGTGCTCAGAACCTGCGGCCGGTCTGGTCAGCATGACCGGCCTGGTCCACGCCCGGCCTGTCCCGGATTCCGGGGTGATTCCAGATGAGATCCCTTAGCCTTCTCCGGCGCGCCGCAAATCGCCTGGCCCGCCTGGTCCGCCTGGCCCGGTCCCAGTCGCTCAGGACGACTGTCGCACCGCTCACCGTCTTCCTGCTGGCGACGTCGGGTTGCGGCAGCGTTTTTCAGAACGTCAACGTGCTTTCCGAGGCGGATGAAATCGCGCTCGGGCGCGAGTTTTCGAGAGAGATCGAAAGAGAGCTCAAGCTGTACCGGGACCCGGAGGTGGTCCGCTACGTCGACGGACTGTGCCAGGCCCTGGTCCTGCATTCAAAACGGTCGAATATACCCTACTACATAAAGGTCGTGGATACGGATGAAGTCAACGCCTTTGCCCTTCCCGGCGGCTATCTCTACGTCAACCGGGGGCTCATTTCCATCTCCGGAACCGAGGCGGAACTAGCCGGGGTGATCGCCCATGAAATCGGCCACGTGGTAGCGCGCCACGGGGCCAAGGCCCTGACCCGGCAACTCGGGCTGGAGATCATGCTGGGCATGATATCGGGAAGAAACCCCACGGGCGTCCGGCGCGTCGCGGCGCAACTGGCGGGGATCGGCGGCATCCTCTCCATGCTGCACCATTCCCGGGAGGCGGAACGGGAGGCGGACACCCTCGCGATCGTCAACCTCCGGGAGGCCGGTTACGATCCCGAAGGCCTCACGGGTTTCTTCGAGAAGCTGCTGGAGATCAACGATCGCGAACCCGGAACGCTGGCGACCATGTTCGCGACCCATCCGCCGAGCAGGGAACGTATCGAGAACACCCGGGAACAGGCCACGGCGTTGCCGGCCCTGGAGGGACTGGTCACGGATTCGGAACGGTTCAGGCAGATCAAGGACATGCTGCCACCGCTCAAGAAAAACCCGCTGAAAAACGAGAAAGAAGAATAACCGGCCGCATGCGCCGCACGGTTCGCCAAGGCCGATCAGTACATGCCAACACTCGTCGAAAACCACCCCGGCCTCCTGCTTCGCGGCGGGACCGTCGTGGACCCGTCGCAGGCACTGAACCGGGTATGCGACGTCGCCATACACGACGGTTCGATTTCGGCCGTCGGCGACGGCCTGCCGGACGATGGCTGCCGCGTCTTTGACGTGTCCGGGCGGTACGTCTTTCCCGGCCTGGTCGACCTGCACGCCCACATTTGCTGGGGGTTCACCGACATCGGCCTGGTGCCGGACGACATCTGTCCCTCCACCGGGGTGACGGCCATCGTGGACGCCGGAAGCTCGAGCTGGCCGAGCCAGGACGCCTTCCGCCGCATCGTGGCGGAACCCTCCAGGACGCGGGTCTTCGGTTTCTCCAATATCTCCAGCGTGGGCATCCCGACGGCGGGCACGCCCGAACTGGCCAGCCTTCGGTTCGTGGACGTGGACCGTTCCGTGGCCGCGGTGGCCGGGAACCGGGACCTCATGACCGGCATCAAGGTCCGCATGGGCCGGCACCTCATCGGCGACAATGGGATCGAACCGATGCGCCTGGCGGTGGAGGCAGCGCAACAGGCAGGCGTCCCGGTCATGGTACACGTGGGCAATACGCCCTGTCCCCTGGCCGGCATCATGGACCTGCTCCGGCCGGGCGACATCATCACGCACGCCTATCACGGCCACCCCCACGGCATCCTCGACGATCACCGGGCCGTCTGGGAGGACGTCATCGAGGGACGGTCCCGGGGCATCCTGATGGACGTGGGGCACGGCGCCGGCAGCTTCAGTTTCGACGTGGCCAGGTCGGCCTTCGAACAGGGGTTCTTCCCGGACGCCATCAGCACGGACCTGTACACGGTGAACGTCGACGGACCGGTTTTCGACCTGCCGACCACCATGTCCAAGATGCTGAACCTGGGCATGCCCCTCGAAGATATCGTAGAAAGCACGACCTCCATACCGGCCGCGGCGATCGGGAGAAACGAGCTGGGCACGCTCCGTCCGGGCGCGGCCGCCGACGTGGCGGTATTCGAACTGGAGGAAGGCGACTTCGAATTCAGCGATTCGCACGGGAACCGCCGGAGGTGGCCGCAGCGCCTGACCTGTGAAATGACCCTGCTGGACGGGGAAATCGTATATGAACGGAGATAACGCACCATGAAAGCCAGATACTGGGTGGGCGGATGCCTGTCCGCGATCATCCTGCTCGCCGTTATCGTCGGTGCAGCCTACTATTTCATCCTCCAGGCAAGTGATGAACTGGTGGACACCTACACCAGCCCGGAGCCCCGCGACTTCGCCCGCGCGGAGGAGGGACGGGATGAGGCGCTGTCCGTAATCGACCGGTTCAGGGACTTCGTCATCGCCCTCGAGCGGGGCGAGGAGACCGAAAGCTTTTCGTTGTCGGCGGACGACATCAATGCCCTCCTGGAGTATGAAGACCTGCTGCGGGAGTTTCACGGGATGGCGCGCGTGGACATCCAGGACGACAGGCTGCTGGCCGAGATCAGCGTGCCCCTCGACCTGTTCAACGAACGATTCGAGGGCAGGTACCTCAACGGCACGGGCGAGCTCTCCGTCGAGATGAGGGACGGACGGCTCGAGGTCAACATCGATCGGCTGGAGGTCGGCGGCCGGAACATTCCCGAAGAGTTCATGAATGAAATCCGGAAGAACAACGTGGTCGAAACCCTTCTCCAGGATCCCTCCCTGGAGCGGTTCATGGGCCTGGTGAAGTCCGTGAAAGTCGAGGACGGACGGGTCGTCATCGAGCCCAAATAGGATCCGGCAGTTCTCACCAGGGATTCCTCTTCATGCCCGTCCTCCTCGCCATCGCCCTGCACGCGGAAGCGCGGCCCGTGATCGAGCGTTTCCGCCTGAAGCAGGACGCTTCCTCAGGTCTGCCCGTCTTCCGGCGGGACGGAATCTGGCTCACCGTGACGGGCACGGGAAGCATGAAGTCCGCGATCGCGACCACCTGTCTGCTCACCCGGGTCGAAAGGGATGAAGACACGGTCCTGTTCAACCTCGGCATCGCCGGTCATACGCAGCAGGCGGAGGAAGGTCCCGTTTCGGTGGGAGACCGGTTCCTCGCGAACAAGATCACGGAGCGGAGCACGGGCCGTTCCTTCTTCCCCGACCTGCTGGTGAGGACACCCCTGGAGGAATCCGTAGTCACCACCGTGGAACGGCCCCTGGACCGGGCGGATGCCGGGACCGTGGAACCGGGCCTGGCCGACATGGAGGCGGCCGGGTTCTACCAGGCGGCGGCGACCTTCATCCCGCCCCACCGGATCGGGTGCGTGAAGGTCGTTTCCGACCACCTCGAAACGCGGCGGCTCGATAAAAACAGGGTAGGCGAACTGATCGAGGGCGCCCTGGATGAATTCGAAGCGACGGTCGCGGCCTACCGATCGATCGGCGACGGAGGGGCGGACGTGTTGACTGATGCGGACCTGCAGCTCGTGGAAGACATCCGCGACCGGCTGCGTCTGACGGCCAGCCGGCACCGGATGCTGTCCGACCTGGTCCGGTCCTACAAGCTCCACACCGGATCGGACCTGCCCGACCTGACGCGGTTTACCCACGTCTCCGTGAATACGAGACAGGAAGGCGATGCGCAATTTGAGCGACTTCGGGGCATCCTCTCGGTGGAGTAACTTTTCCCACCTCTACATCGAGCGCGGCGCAATGGAATTCCCGCTCACGCGGCGCATCCGGGAACGCTTCGCGAAGGCCCGCGTGGTGGAGATCGACGACTACAAGACGGTATTCGCCCGGCCGCGGCAGCGGTTCCAGGCGCAGAAGGAGAGCATGAAACTGATCCTGGCCGTGAAGAAGGACCGGTTCCTTTACGACGGATCGGGAAACAGCCAGAACTTCAGCCTCGATGACTTCCACTACAACACGCTCATGTTCAACTGCGTGTACAACTGCGACTACTGCTACCTGCAGGGCATGTACCCCTCGGCGAATATCGTGGTTTTCGTGAACCTGGAAGACTATTTTACCGCGACGCGCGAGGGCATACGCGACAGGTCGAATCCTGCGCAGCCCTTTTATCTGTGCATCTCGTACGACACCGACCTGCTCGCTTTCGAGTCGGTCGTGCCCTACTGCCGCGCGTGGATCGAATTCGCCCGCGAGGAGCCGGACCTGCTTATCGAGATCCGTACCAAGAGCGCCGCGTACCGCGCCATTCGGGATCTGCCGCCCACGGACCGCGTCATCCTGGCCTGGACGCTTTCCCCCGAACCGGTTGCCGCGCGCTACGAACACGGGACGGCATCGCTCCGAAGGAGGCTGGAGGCCGTCCGGTCGGCCATTGACGACGGATGGCCGGTCCGGCTCTGCTTCGACCCGGTCCTCGCCGTTCCGTCCTGGGCGTCCCTTTACGGAGACCTGGTCGAGGAGGTCGTCCAAAGGATCGACCCGGCCGCCGTTCGCGACGTGACCGTGGGCGCCTTCCGCCTGTCGAAACACCATTACCAGCGCATGAGGCGCCAGCGGCGAGATACGCCGCTGCTGTACGGCGAATTCGCGCAGGAGAACACTACAGTGACCTACCCCGTCGAACGGCGTGAGGAAATGACCGCCTTCATGCGGAAGCGCCTGGGAGACCACTTCGGAGAGGAGCGGATCTTCGCATGGACGTAGCACTCGTCACCGGCGCTTCCTCCGGGATCGGCCTGGCCATCGCCGCGCGCCTGGTCGAGATGGGTTATGACGTATACGGGTATGCCCGGGACCACGGGAAGACCTCGCTCCGCCACGAGCGGTTCAAATCGATCGAATGCGACGTCACCGATACCCGGGTCCTGCTGGATTGCACCGAGGAACTGCTCAGATCGACCGGGGGCCTTAAGATCCTGGTCAACAACGCCGGTGTCGGTTTCTTCGGACCCCACGCTGCCATGGCGCCCGACCGGATAGAACGCATGGTCCGGACCAACCTGATCGCGCCCATGGTCCTGACGCGGGCGACCTTGCGACACCTGGAGGAATCAAGGGGATATGTGGTCAACATCGCCTCGACTGCGGCGTTGATTCCCGGTTCCTTCGGGGCCGCCTACGGCGCGACGAAGGCCGGTCTCCACCAGTTCGGGCAGGCGCTCTTCAGCGAGGTGCGCAAGAGCGGCGTCCGGGTGGTGACCCTGTACCCGGACATGACCCGGACGCCGTTCTACGACCACGCAGACTTTGAACCCGGTGAGGATCCCGGCGAACACATCACGCCCGAGTGCGTGGCCAACGCCGTCGCACAGGCCGTGGACCAGCGGGAGGGGACGGTGATCACGCAGATCGTCCTCCGGCCGCAGCGGACAAAGGTAGCGCGCAAACGTCCGCCGCGGCGGAAGAAGGATTAGCCGGCCTTAGCGGGGTCGGACGCGTGCCTCGCGCGAACGAATACCCCGGACCCGGCGTTATGGAATGTGAAACGGGTCAAAAACGAATAACATCCGGGTGCTTTAAAAGAAAGGAACTTCGATGCCTTACATTTCCTCCCTCCACGTCTATCCCGTCAAGTCCTGTGCCGGGCACGAGCTGACGCGGGCAGAACTGGACGCCCGGGGCATTCGGGACGACCGGTCGTGGATCGTCGTCGGGGACGGCGGCAGGCAGCCCGGAATGCTCACCCAGCGTGAAGCGCCCGCCCTGGCACTCGTCCAGCCCGCCCTTTCCTCAGACGGATTGGCGCTTTCGGCGCCGGGTATGGAGGACCTGACGGTACCGCGAATCGAGGAAGGCCCTGTCAGGAACGTGGACGTGTGGGGAGACCTCTGCGACGGGATCGACCAGGGCGACGATGTGGCGAAATGGCTCGGTACGTACCTGGACAAGCCCTGCCGCCTGCTGTACTTCAATCCGGAATTCGTGCGGCCCGTGGACCCGGACTACGCAGCGCAACCCGGCGACCAGGTGGGTTTCGCGGACGGATTCCCGCTGCTGGTGATCTCCGAGGCTTCCCTGGCGGACCTGAACGCGCGGCTCGAGACCCCGATCCGCATGAACCGCTTCAGGCCCAATGTCGTCGTGGCCGACTGCCCGCCCTACGCGGAGGACACGTGGAAGCACATCCGCGCGGGGGAGGTGGAAATCGACCTGGTCAAACCCTGCGGCCGGTGTGCCACGACCCTGGTCGAGCAGGAGAGCGGGTCGCCGGGCAAGGAACCGCTGCGCACGCTGGCGACCTACCGAAAGTTCGATCGGCCGGCCCCGTCCTTCGGCCATAACGCCGTGCACCGGTCGGCCGGCGTGCTCGAAGCCGGGATGGCCATTCAGATCCTGGACGTGCGGGAATCCGCTTGAATACTCCAGAAAGGAAGACCCCTTGAGCCAGCGCGAAATCACCATGCCGGCCGGCCGGTGCGGTCTGGGCTTCGCACGGATCGACATCACCCCGCCCGCGGGGATCTATCACCGCAGCTGGGGCGCGGCGAAGCATGACGCATCGACGGGCGTGCACCGGGAGCTGACCGCCTCCGCACTGGTGTTCGCGGACCCCGGGTCCGGAGAGGAACACGCCCTTGTCGCCCTCGAACTGGGCTGGCTGCAGGCCGGCGACCTGCGGCGTCTGTCGGAGACCGTTTCCGCCGGAACGGGCCTGCCGGCCGAACGCGTCGTCATCACCTTCTCCCATACTCATGCCGCGGGCAATTACGATCCGGACCGCCTGGAGCACGAGGGCGGCGCGCTGATCCCGGGATACCTGGACGATCTCGGCATGGGGCTTGCCGGCCTCGTTTCAACGGCCAGAGACGCCGTGCAGCCGGTCGACCTGGCCTTCGGATACGGCCGGTGCGACCTGGCGTACAACCGGGACTACTGGGACGAAGAAAAACAGCTGTACGCCGTTGGGTCCAACCCGGAACGAGCCGCCGACGACAAGGTCGTGGTCACCCGCGCCAGCGACCGGGAAGGCCGGCTGGTCGCCACCCTCGTCAACTACAGCTGCCACCCGACGACCCTGGCCTGGGACAACACGCTGATCAGTCCCGACTACCCCGGCGCCATGCGGGATGTGGTGGAGCGGGAAACCGGCGCGCCCTGCGTGTTCCTGCTGGGCGCGAGCGGCGATCTCGGGCCGCGGTACGGGTTCGTGGGCGAAACGGAGGCGGCGGACCGGAACGGCCTTCAACTGGGCTACGCCGCGCTTTCGGCCCTGAAGGGCCTGCTGCCCGACGGGACCGAGATGCGCTACGATGGCCCCGTGATTTCGGGCGCTACTATCGGGGTGTGGCGTCAACGCCCCATGGATGCCGGGCGCGCGCAAGGGCTCGAAGCCTTCGACGTTGCCGCCATGACCCTGGACCTGCCCCTGCTGGACCTGCCCGGGCAGGCGGAGCTCGACGAGCAACTCGCCGAATGGACGTCCCGCGAAGCGGCCGCCAGGCAGGATGGGCTGGACGGGGAAGCCGCCGACTGCCGCGCGCACATCGAACGGGTCCGGCGGGCCATGCGGCGCATTGAAAGCATCCCGCCGGACAGGCAGTCCGCTCCTTACGGCGTGACGCTCTGGCGCATCGGCGAAGGCGTCCTCGTGATGGTGAGCGGCGAACCCTACAGCGTACTTCAGCGTGAACTCAGGGCACGATTCCCGGCTACCGCCATCGTCGTGGTCGTCCTGTGCAATCGGGGAACGGGTGGCTACCTGCTCCCCGCGGACGACTACGGCAAGGGGCTTTACCAGGAAGAGGCGGCGGCCATCGGCCCGGGCGGACTCGAAGCGGTGACCGACGCGATCGAGCGGCAACTTGCGGTATGGGACCTGAAGTAGGCGGAAGTCCGTAAGAGGAAGCGGCACAAGCATCGAACCAGGAACAGGACTTAGATCAGACAGGAGCTTAAAACATGTCGGCAGGCAACTTACGCATCGGGCTCATCGGACTCGGAACGGTCTGCGAATTCGTGCATTACCCGGGGTTCTCCCGCATTCCGGGCGTGGAGATCGCCGGCCTGTGCGAAGTGGACGAAGACCTGCTGGCCCGCAGGCAGGCGCAGTGGGGCGTCGCGGCCGGTTTCACGGACGTGGACCGGTTCCTGGCCGCCGTCAAGCCGGACGCCGTGACCGTCGCCGTGCCGAACGTGTACCACCGCGATATCGTGCTCAAGGCCGTCGCGGCGGGCTGTCACGTGCTGTGTGAGAAACCCATCGGCATGACCGTCGCGGAGACCGTGGACATGTACGAGTCCGCCCGGGACGCCGGCGTCCGGCATATGACCGCCTTTACCTACCGGTTCGTGCCCGGCATGCGGTACCTGAAGCACCTGGTCGACGAAGGTAAACTCGGCGAGATACGCCACGCCCGCTTCCAGCGGCTCCAGGACTGGGGCGAGCGGTCCGTGGGATGGCGCCAGTACCGGCGCATGGCGGCGACGGGAGAACTCGGCGACATGGGCATACACCGCATCGACTTCGCCGAGGACCTGCTCGGTCCGATCAGGTCGGTGTGCGCGTCGCTCAAGCAGGTCGTTCCCCGGGACCGCACGGAGGACGGGCGGCCCTGCGAGCCGCAGGACGTGGAGGACTGGGTCGCCTGGATCGCCGAGTTCGAATCGGGGACCACGGGCGTGTTCGAGATGGGTAAACTGACCAAAGGGCACGGGCCCGCCGGCGACCATGACCTCTGCGAGTTGAACGGAAGCGAAGGCTCAGCCGCCTACCGGTTACACACTCCCTTTGCCATCCAGGTCGGACCGCGGCGGGAGCAATACCGGCGGCGCAGCGTACCGAAGCGCTTCCTCGCCGTGCCCGGTTCCCCCCGCGACCCGAAAGAAGGCGACCCCGCCCAGACCTTTCGCTTCGACCAGGCCTGGGAGTTCGTCTGCGCCATCCGAGAGGGACGGGACTGCGTGCCTTCCTTCTACCACGGCATGCGCGCCCAGGTCGTGGCGGAAGCCATCCTTGAGGCGGCGGCGTCCCGGAAGTGGGTGGACGTGCCGGCTTGAATCGACTCCAGCCCTACTTCGGTTCCTTCCGCCCTGTACCGCGCACTACCGAATTTTCATTTCACCGTCATAGATTCGTCATACTCCTCCGTTATATTACGACCGATCGAATTCAGTTGTCCTGACGGGATAAAAAGGGGAGATTGGGTTGGAGGAGAAAACGTGAGAAAGCTAAGCTACCTGCTCATTGCAACACTGCTGGCGATCCCGGCCGGGCCGTCCCGGGCCGGTGTCGGGCAGGGCGGCGGCCTGTTCCTGCAGATCGCCCCCGACGCGCGGTCCACGGCCATGGGCGAAACCGGCGTCGCTCACGCCCTGGGCGCCCAGGTCCCCGCGTGGAATCCGGGCGGACTGGGATTCCTCGAGTACAGCGGGGTGGCGGGAACCTATTTCAAATGGCTGCCCTACCTGGCGGACGATCTCTACTACCTGCACTTCTCCTACGTGCATCCGGTCGAAGGCATCGGGACCTTCGGCGTCAGTGTGCCTTATCTTTCGCTGGGTGAACAACAACGGGTGAGCGCGACAGGAGACAGCCAGGGGACGTTCAAGAGCTCGGACATGGCGTTGTCCCTCTCGTACGGCGCCCTGATCAACGACCGCCTGGGGGTCGGATCCAATCTGAAGATCATCCGGAGCGCCCTGTCCGACGAGGACGACGGGGTGGGCACGAGCTTCGCCCTGGATGTCGGCGTGACCGCCCGCGTCATGCCCCGGTTCACCGTGGCCGGCGTCCTTCAGAACCTGGGGACGGAAATCAAGTACACGGACTCGAACCAGGGAGACCCGCTTTCCCGGAACCTCAAAGTGGGCGCCGCGCTCACGGCGCTCGAAGACGAGTCGAACAGCCTGCTGCTTGCCGTCGACCTCAACCGCATGCTGCTGGAGGACAGCGGGAACATCCTGAACGTCGGGCTGGAGTACTGGTACCAGGATCTGATCGCGCTGCGGACGGGGTACGTGCACGACGCGGACGGCGATGTG
The DNA here is from genome assembly GCA_009841265.1 of Gemmatimonadota bacterium. Lineage (NCBI taxonomy): Bacteria > Pseudomonadati > Gemmatimonadota > Gemmatimonadota bacterium. The sequence continues at coordinate 209,955 of VXMB01000001.1, forward strand.
AAAACGCCCACGTTCGGCGGCGGCCTGCAGTGGAATATGTACCGCATCGACTTCAGCTACACCACGAGTTCGACACTGCAGGACATCACCAAGTTCACCATTTCCGCCAGGTTCTAAGACAAGGAAAGCAGAGATCCGTTGGTCGAACAGGGCAGGATCGGCCGGGTAAACGGTTACCCGGAGGGGTCCTGTTTTTCGACCAGCCGGATCTCGAAGAGCCGGGGCCACCACTTCCCGGTGACGAACAGCCGGTCCCCCGCGGCATCGTAGGCAATGCCGTTGAGCACATCCACCGTGCCGCCCCCTTCGCCAAGTCCATGCTGACCGCCCGATTCGAGCAGTCCCTCCAGGTCGATCCACCCCGTGACCCGGCCCGTTTCGGGATCGATGCGGGCGATGCGGTCCTCCTGCCAGATATTTGCGTAGACCTCGCCCTTCACGTACTCCAGTTCGTTCAGGTTGCGCACCGGGCCGTCTCCGTCCCGCACGACCACCCGGCCGGTCTCCGCGAAGGTCACCTTGTCGCGGAAGTACAGGTTGGACGAGCCGTCGGTCATGATGAACCGGGCGCCGTCGTAGGTGATGCCCCATCCCTCGCCGGGATAGGACACGCTCCGCAGCAGCTCGAAGCGCTCCCGGTCGTAGATGAACCCGACACCCGATTTCCAGGTGAGCTGGATGATCTTGTCGTCGTAGAGGGCGAGGCCTTCCCCGAAGATCGTCGCGGACAGCCGGCGGACCCGTTCCACCGCGCCGGTCAGCAGCGCCACCTGGCGCAGGGAGGACTGGCCGTAGTTCCCGGTACTTTCGTACAGCGTTTCGCCCGCGATCGCCAGGCCCTGGGTAAAGGCGCCCGTATCGTGGGGGAAGGACCGGACCACCTCGTAGGTATAGGACTTTGCCGCGACCGTCGTGGTGTCGTTCCCCGCCTGCGTATCGGTGGGACTGGTGCTCGAATTCGTCGGCTCGGTACAGGCAACGAGGCCGGACAGCGCCGCGAGGCCGGTCAGGGCCGCGATGCTGACCAGGACGGCGATCAGGTTCCGCTTCATGGGTCAGTTTCCTGCAGCTTCCGGTACATGATGTGTACATCCACGAGGCCGTGCTCGGGATGGTCGAAGGCGGCCGGTACGGTGCCGACGATCGAGAACCCCAGGTCACGCCAGAGTGCGACGGCCCGGTCGTTCGTGCCGACGACCATGTTGAACTGCATGGACAGGAATCCCGCGCGGCGCGCCTCCTCGAGGGCATGAATACCCATGGCCCGCCCCACGCCGCGTCCCTGGATGTCCGGATCGACCATGAACCCCGCGTTCGCCACGTGGGCGCCCTGGCCCGGCTGGTTGGGACGGATATAGTAGGTGCCCATCACCTTGCGGCCTTCCAGCGCGACGTAGGTCCGGTTCGGCGGCGCCATCCACAGCGCGCGTGCCTGGTCCCTGTCCGTATCGGGGGGATAGGGATAGGTGTCGGCCGACCGGACGACCCGGTGAAAGATGGACCAGATGGCTTCGAAGTCGTCTTCGCCGGCCCGGCGTATCCCGATCATCCGCGCCCTCTTTCCAGGAGCATGGATTCGATGGCTTTCCTTTTCTTCTCGCGGGCGACGTCCAGCGCCGTGGCGCCGTCCCGGTCCCGGATGGACGGATCGGCGCCCTGGTCGAGCAGGTAAGTGACGAATGGCTTCCCGGCGCCGCGGACGGCGGCCCAGTGCAGCGCGGTGCGTCCGCGGTGATCGTCGACGCCGTTCACGTTGGCGCCGCGGTCGACCAGGAAACGAGCCATGTTGTACGTCCCGTACTGCACCAGTTCGCTCAGGGTGTCGTCCACCGCGGGATGCCGGATGTCCGCCCCGGCCGCCAGCAGCATTTCCACCGAATCGTAATCCACGCTCCACAGGGCGTTGACCAGGCCGGGATCGGGTTTCGCGCCGGCGTCCAGCATCGCCTGCATCATGGCCCGGTTGCCGATGGCGGAGGTCAGCGGCGGGGGAGGCCGGTTGACCTCGGCGCCCCGCTGCAGGAGCAACACGACGATCGCTTCTAGACGGGCGGCGACCGCCGCGTCGTCCCGGCCCGCGCTTGAAGCCGCGGCGTAGTTCAGGGGCCGCCACCGGTTCTCGTCCACCGCGTCGACCAGGCCTTCGTCCCCGTCCAGGAGCGCCCGGACGCGATCCGCCTCGCCCAGGGCCACGCTGGTGAAGATATCCCATTCCTCGATGTATTCGCGGAGCACCGGCAGGAACTGGATCTCCCCGCCCACGGCGGCGAGACAAGGCGCCGTCATGCGGCCATGGCCGCCCCGCAGATCGATGCGCGCGCCGAGTTCGAGCAAGGCGCGCACGGTTTCCAAGTGGTGCGGACCCTTGGGTATCGTCTTCTTGTGTTCCAGCACGCGATGCAGCGGACGGTGCCGATGGTTGTTGCGGCTGATCACGTTGGGATCGGCGCCGTGTTCGACCAGCAGCCTGACGATCTCCGTACTCCCCGTGAAGGCGGCCGTCATGATGGGCTGCCAGTGCCGGGCGGCCTCCGGATCTTCCTTCAGCAGGGCTTTCGCGGCGTCCAGGTCGCCGGACCACGCCGCGCTCGTCAGTTGCTTTTCCAGGCCCATGGACCTCGACCTCCCTTTCCTCGATGCCTTACGGTCGTCTTACGGCCACCTCACAGCCACCTTGATCACCTCGTTCGGCGCGTGCCGCATCTTGCCGTACGCTTCCGGCAATTCGTCGGGTGTCACGACGGGATCGGGCAGACCGTGTGGATGGAGCGTACCCTCCCGGAATAGGCGGACCAGGGTTTCGAATATACGGTCCTCTTCCCAGAACAGGTTCCGCTGCGGGCGGCTGCATGCCCTTGCCGAGACGATGTCGATCTGGTTGAAATGAAACTCCTCGCCCAGGTAAAGTCCCTTCGCGTCCCCCAGGTAGAAGGCCAGGGGCACCACCCGCCCCGCGTACCGGGTGGCCCGGATCGCCTGGTTGAGCGCGTGGTAGCTCCCGCTGGCCTCGATGGCGACATCCGCGCCGTGTTCGAGCCATTCGCGGGATGCCATGCCGAAATCGCCGACCTCCTTCGGATCGACCGCCATGGTCGCGCCGTGCCGCAGTGCCAGTTCGCGCCGGCGGGCGATCGGGTCCACCGCCACCACGTCGACCGCGCCGGACAGCCGGGCCAACTGGACGGTGAAGAGCCCGATGGCGCCCATGCCGAAGACGATGACCCGCTCGCCAATCCGCACCTGCCCGTCCCGCACGGCCGCCAGGGCGAAGTCGGCGGGATCCATGCAACAGGCCGCCTCCTCGCTAAACCCCGGGAGCAGCGGCTTAAAGTGACGGCCCTGGTGGACCGGCCTGAATCCGCCGTAGCCGTATACCCGGTCGCCCTCCTTCAGATCGTCGACTTCGCTGCCGGCGGCCATGACCGTACCCACGGTCGTATTGCCCACGGGCTTCCAGGCCGTCGAGTCGTACGAATGGGTCCGCGACCGGTCGAAGACCCGGCCGTCCGGGTCCATGGGCACGCTGCAATAGATGGATTCTCCCGTGATCTCGCCCTTCTCCGTCCCGTGTTTCGCCGCGGAGAGTTTGCTGCGGACGCGGACTTCATCGGGTCCGAGATCGTCCAGCGTATAGGATTCCCATCGGGGTTCGAAGGCGTTGTTGCAAACGAGTTGCCGCAGTTCGATACCATCCACGGTGGCCATGCTTTCCTCCATGCCTGTCGGCCTGATGCCAGGGCGCCCTTCGTTGCCAGCCGGCCTGATGCGGGCCGTCCTCCGGTGCTACGGGTGGTTCAGGTCCATATCGATTTCATCTTGTAGGCCCGGAGCGACCGGACCCGGCTGTCGACGCCCTGGGAACGGAAGGACAGGCCCGTGCTGTCCGGCCGATCGGGATAGACCCGCAGCGCGACACACTGGCGGCCGTTGGCGAAGACCTCCACGACGCTCCGGTCGACGAACACCCGCAGTTTCAGGGTTTCGTCCTCTTCCAACGCCAGCGGCGCGGTCTCTGGCGCGCGGGACAGGACATCGGGCGCGGTGGACGCGTAGGAGGTATCGACGGAAAGCAGGCTCCCGCCGTGGAACCCGCGGCCCTGGTAGAAGGCGATGCGCGTGAACTCCTCCCGGTCCGGCGACCGCAGCACGTTCATCTCCACCATGGGCGACGATCCCGGGTCGATCTCCACCTCGAACTCCATGGTGTTGCCGCCCTCCGGCGCGGGCAGGACGACCTCCCGGTTGGCCGGAAGGTTGAAGCCGTCGAACCGGACCGGGGCTTCCCGCAGCGATTCGAGGGCCTCGACCGGCTCCTGGTACAGGTCGTCGCCGTCGACGGTCAGGCGACGGGGCAGGGACATGATCTGATTCCACCCCTCCGTCGGCTTGCCGTGGTTCATGTTGAAGATCGCGACGAGCCCGCCCTTGCCGTCCGGCGTGGCCGAAGGTGCGTGCAGCCCGGACGGCTTGTACGCGCCGAAATTGAACTTGGCGCCGTAGGTGACGACGAACTTGTCCCGATCCGTGTCATAGTCGCCGATCAGGTATTGGGGACCGCTCATGTGGCTGAAGAAGAGCAGGATGTGGCGGTCTCCGATGGGCCAGAAGTACGGGCAGGCGCCGTCGTCCCCCACCAGGGTGTAGTCGTCGTCCTCTACGAAGGGATGGAGGTAGGTCCAGCGGGCAAGGTCCTCGGAGCGGAAAAGGTAGTTGGCACGCCTTTTCTTGCCGGCCGGCCCTGTCGGCTTGGTGCCCGCGGAGAGCGAATAGTACACCCCGTCCTTCTTCCAGATGCACGGATCGAACACGTTGTATGGCGCGGGCGGACCGTCCTTCGGCGGCATGGGGATGACGGGGCCTTCGGTGACCTTCTCCCAGTTGAGCAGCAGGGGATCGCTGGAAACGGCGACCATGTTGCCCGCGACCGTGCCGTGGTACATGGCGATCACGCGTTCTTCCTCCACCAGCGCGGCGCCCGAGTAACAGCAGCGCTCCGGGTTGGGATAGATACAGTAGGGCAGGTCGCGCCAGTGGACCAGATCGTCGGATATGGCGTGGCCCCAGTGCTGGCGCGTGTCCTCCGGAGGATAGGCCTGGTAGAAAAGATGCCAGCGTCCCTGCCAGAAGCACAGGCCGTTGGGGTCGTTGAGCATGGCCTCGGGATTCACGTAGTGGTACGCGGGCCGGTGAGGATCTCCCTCGTAGCTCCTGCGGGACGCGTTGAGCCGCTGAAGAAGCGGATTGTCCGCCAGCGCGGCCTCCTGCGCCTCGAGCGAATCCGAAGGAAAGGTGTAGTAGGGGACCAGGGACGTGTAGTCTTCCATTTTGCGCTCCATATTTGGATTCGATGGCGGCCGGCGGCGCTCCACCTCAAGATGCCGGACGCCTTGATTGTTTCAGCGTTCGGTCACTTCGGACACCCAGGAGTCGACCAGGAACCGGGCGATGGAATCACGGCGGGGCAGGGCATAGGACGCCGACTCGTCGCCCCACTCGCCGAAGGCCCGTACTTCCTCTGCGGTGAACCAGCGAGCCTCCACGAGTTCCTCCGCGTTTACCACGATGGCGGTGGATGCCGCCCGCGCGCGGAAACCCAGCATCAACGACGAGGGGAAGGGCCAGGGCTGGGAGGCCTGGTAGTGCGCCGCGCTCACGCGGACGCCGACTTCTTCGAACACCTCCCGGGCCACGGTTTCCTCCAGGCTCTCCCCCGGCTCCGTGTAGCCGGAAAGCGTGGAAAACACGTTCGGCGGCGGCCTGTGGTGGTTGCCCAGGAGACACATGGGCGGGCGGCCGTCTTCCGGCCGGTATTCCACCAGTGTGATCACCGCGGGGTCGATACGAGGAAAGGCGTTCCTGCCGCAATCCACGTCCGTGCACCGGCGCCGGCGGCCCCCTTCCAGGCTTTCGGTGGCGTGGCCGCATCGGCCACAGAACCGGTTCTCGCGGTGCCAGTACAGCATCCCCCGCGCATACGCCATGAGCGCGGCCCCGCGCGCGTCGATCGACGGACCGGCGCGCCAGAGGTCCTGGAACTTCCCCCGGCCCCCGGCCGCCGCGACCGCATCTTCTTCATCGGAACCCGAGAGGTCCACCGCGAAAACGGCCCGGTCTCCTTCCATACCCAGGAAAACGGTTTCGCAACTGGCCGCCAGCACGTCCGCGCCGGACGGACCGCTCGGGTCATCCGGACCAGCCACTCCGGTCGCGCCGGCCGCGTCAGAGGAACCCCCGCAGATGACCGCGGACGGCAGGGACGCCCCACGTTCGTCATCAATCAGGCTCAGATCGCGCCAGACGGGTATGAAGCAGGTGTCGTCCAGGGCCAGCCGTCCGGCGAGCCACTCCGGATCGCCGCGCCGTTCCTCCACCCGATCCAACGGGACGTCCGCGAATTTCAGTACCGGATTGTCCATGGGACCCGTGTCTCGCCCGAATGCCGCGCTACAACACCGCTTCCAGCGTGTTGATGAAGGCCTCGTTCTCGTCCGGCGTGCCCACGGTCACGCGCAAATGCCCCTTCAGCCCCCACCACATGGCGTCGCCGATCCAGACGTTGCGCTCCTGGAGCGCGTTGAACACGGTTTCGGCCTTGTCCCCGAGCCTGAACAGGACGAAGCAGGAATCGCTGGGCGTATACGGGATATCCAGCCGTTCGAAGGCCTCGCCCAGGTAGGCCTTGCCTTCGTCCACAGCCCTCCGGCTGCGCTCGTAGTGCCCGTGGTCGTCCAGCGCGGCGATGGCGGCGTACACGCCCAGGTTGCCCGGCGGGCCGCCCAGGTTGTAGAGCGACAGCTTCCGTCTCAGCCGGGGCGAGAGCGCGGCGTACCCGACACGCATGCCCGCCAGGCCGTAGATCTTGGAGAATGTCCGGGATACGATCACGTTGTCGTGTTCGAGCGTCAGGTACATCGCGTCGCGGTAGCCGGGATCGGTCGTATAGTCGATATACGCTTCGTCGATGAACACCGTGACGTGTGACGGCACGGACTGGACGAAATCCGCCAGCGCGTCATGTTCCACCACGGTGCTGGTGGGATTATTGGGATTCGTCACGACCACGACCGTCGTGTTGTCGTTGATCCTTTCGTACATGGCGTTCAGGTTGTGCCGAAGGTCCCGGGTCAGTCGGACGTAGTTGACCTTGACGTCGGCGCCTTCTTCTTCTTTGAACCGTCTCCAGACATCCGCCGTATCGAAGTAGGCGGGCTGGGCCTGGACCAGTTCCGCCTTGTCCCGGACCGTCGCCAGACCCACCGAGTGAAGGATCATGCTGGAACCCGCGCTCAGGATCATCCGGCGGTCTTTCGTAACCTCTTCCCAGTTGTCCCACGTCGTCGTGGTGACAGGCAACCCGTGTTTCCGTTCGAGGGCGTTGATCAGGGCTTCCACTGGGTCCGGCATGAAACTCCAGTGGTAGCGGTTCACGTCTAAAATGCGCGCGGCGACCGCCTCGACGGCCCGCGGAGACGGTCCCAGGGGGTTCTCGTTGGACGACAGGTTCACGTAGCCCGGTGCGATACCATGACCCTGGATATCCTCCGGTTTCTTGCCCGACACCAGGGCCTGCGCCATCACCATCGGATCGGCAGACAGGGCAGCCAGTCCTCCCAGCAGCGTTCCCCCTATGAATCCCCGGCGCGACAGGTTGGAATCAAGTTTCATGACGTCTTCAACTCCTTTACCGTTTCCCGGATGCTGTCCGCCAATATGTCCAGCATGAGGTCCGTCTCTTCCCGGTTGATGACAAGCGGCGGCGCCAGGGCGATCCAGTTGGGATCGAAGCGCGTCAGCAGCCCTTTTTCGAGCGCGGCATGGCCGGCCTGCACGCCGAACTTCACCGATGGATCGAAGGGCGTACGGGTATCGGGATCTTCCACGAATTCAACGCCGGCCAGCAGGCCGCAGCCTCGGATATCGCCCACGATGCCGAATTCCCGCAGTTCCTCCAGCCGCTGCCGGACATAGGCGCCCGTCTCGCTTGCCCGGGCGCACAGGTCCCTTTCCCGGATCTCCGCCAGGTTCGCCAGTCCGGCCGCCGCGGCCAGCGGGTTGCCGCCGTAGGTGTGGCCGTGGGAGAACTCGACCTCGTCCTCTTCGCGACCGAGAAAGGCGTCTGCGATGGAATCCCGGAAGGCGATCCCCGCCAGGGGCACGTATCCGCTGGACATGCCCTTGCCCATGCAGAGGATGTCGGGCGCCGCCTCGAAGGTCTGGGCCGCGAACATGCTGCCGGTGCGGCCGAAGCCGGTGATGATCTCGTCGTAGATCAGGAGGATTCCGTGCCGGTCGCAGATATCCCGGAGCTCGGGGAGATACCCCGGCGGCGGCATGATGATCCCCCCGGTGTTCCCCACGGGTTCCAGGATGAGCGCGGCGATGGTCTCGGCGCCTTCCAGCTCGATGAGGTCCTCAACTGTCCGGGCGCAGAAGACCTCGCAATCCGGGAAGGTCTTTTCATAGGGACACCGGTAGCAGGTCGGCGGGTGGACGTGCAGGAAACCGTGCAGGGTGGGTTCGAACATGGTCTTGCGCCGGCGCGTGCCCGTGGCCGACAGGGCCCCCATGGTCGCGCCGTGGTACCCGTGAAACCGCGAGATCACCTTGAACTTGCCCGGGTTGCCGGTCTGCCGGTGGTATTGCCGCGCCAGCTTCATGGCCGCCTCGGTGGCCTCCGATCCGCCGGACAGGAGCTTGATGGTGTTCAGGTCCTCAGGCGTGACTTCCGCCAGCCGCTGGACCAGCTCGATGGCCGGCGGGCTGGTGGCGTGGAGCGGAGGCGCGAAGGCCATGGTGTCCAGCTGGGCCTTGATCGCCTCGATGATCCTCCGGTTGCCGTGGCCGGCGTTCACGGTGAAGATGCCCGACAGACCGTCCAGGATCCGCCGTCCGTTCACGTCCTCGTACCAGACCCCGTCCGCCATTTGTACGACGAGGGGGTCCTCGATGAAGGTCTCCATCTGGCGCAGGTCGAGGACGAGGCGCCGGAGGGATTCAGGTGCGGTGAGCAGTTCGGCATTCATCATTTGGTTGGCGACTAGTACAGCCGGTCGATGACGACGTCCGCCCCGGAGTCTCCGACGACCACCCGCGCGTTGATCCCTTCCATGTCGCCGGCCTGCGGGACGCCGGCGTTCCCGTCCAGGTCGATGCGCGCGACGATGGTGACTTCTCCGGAGAAGGACGGGCCCTGGACGGCCTGGTCCGCGCCGCTCAACGTGTACGGCATGGGGAACCGCAGGCTCCTGAAACGCTTGACGGCCATGGGCGGACCGTTCTCGCTTCGTCTCGCCATGACGTACATGGTCTCCGAGCCCCTGAGCCGCGCGAAGAGTTCCGGCGTGATGTCGATGGTACCCGATACGCTCGTACCGCCTGCCGGAGGCGTGGTGGGCTGACCTTCCTCGAAGCTTCGGCCGGCCACCCGGCTGCCGTCGATCGGCCGCTGCGCCTCCACGAAGGACCTGCCGGACGCCTGCCCGCCGTCTTCGGGCAAGGGACGCAGGTTCTGATCGCATCCGCACCAGATCAGCGCACCCAGCAATATCGATTTGAAATGTATAAGGCGCATGTCAATAAAGGGACCCGGTTATGGGTCCCGGTTATGGGCCCTGGTCAGCGGGAAGGCCCTGTTGCTACGGGTGTTTTTCGTCGTCCGGACACTCCGGATAGTCTAGGCTAACCCCCGCCGGTTGTCAACCTCTATGTACCTGCCATGTACCTGCGCGAGGGAAGAAGAAAACCCTTGACTTGACCTGTTGCGCAAACCTAACATGAAACTTCGCCGGCGACTCCTTTCCCGGGGTTGGCCGGTATGTTGTTTCAGGCAGGCAAAGCACGAGCGTTCATCTACTTTGCCATGCATGCCTCGGGTGGGAATGGCCGGCATGGTCTTGCCAGATTCCACCTCCTCTTTACGATAGACCGGGTCTTCTTCCAAGGCGGTTCCCAGGAACCGGGACTGGACAGTCATGCCGCAAGGTACGATCACCAGGCTGAACCACACCAGGGGTTACGGGTTCATCAACACCCCGGAGAACGAAGACCTGTTTTTCCATCGATCCAACATTACGGACGGGCAGTTTTCGTTGCTGCAGGTCGGCGACCAGGTGGCGTATACCGTCCAGTTCACTTCCCGCGGCCCCCGGGCCGATCAGGTCCAGGTCCAGAGTCAGTCCGTGAGACTCCAGGTGAACCTTGCCGTGAAGGACCTGCAGGTGTCCGCGGCATTCTACACGGAGACCTTCGGCTTCAAGGAACTGTCGAACGATCCCGGTTACATCCTGCTCCAGCGGAACGAACTGGTCCTCGGACTGAAGACCGACGAACTGCTCTGGTATCCGGACCCGGGGGAACAGCCTGTCGAGTCGCTCGCCCGCGGCGTGGGAGTCGAACTGGTCCTGGAGATCTCGGATATCGGCCAGTTCCATGCAAAGATGCAACAGGCCGGGGTGGCCATACACGAACCTCTGACAGAGCAACCCTGGGGCGCCACGGACTTCCGCATGCTGGACCCGGACGGCTATTACTGGCGGATCACGTCCCCACGCGACCGCGATGCCGTCCAGGCCGAAGAAGAATCGACGGAAGGTGAACCCGCATGAGTCTTCTGGGGATCGATATCGGCGGAACGGGCATAAAAGGCGCACCGGTCTGCCTGGAATCCGGAAGACTCGAGACGGAACGCTTCAGGATCGGCACCCCCAGGCCGGCCACGCCAAAGAAAGTGATCGAGACCGCGGCGGAGATCGTCCGGCACTTCGACCTGCAGGGTCCCGTGGGATTCGGCTTTCCCGCGGTCATCAAGCACGGTACGGTGCGGACCGCCGCGAACATCGACGCGTCCTGGATCGGTGTCAACGCGGCAGAACGCATGGCGAAGGCGACCGGCCGGCCGGTCGTTTTCCTGAACGACGCGGATGCCGCGGGCATGGCGGAAATGCGGTACGGCGCGGGCAGAGACCGGGACGGTGTGGTGGTCATCGCGACCCTGGGAACCGGCATCGGCACCTCCCTGTTCGTCGACGGCACGCTCGTGCCCAGCACGGAATTCGGACACATCGAGATGAAAGGCCGCGTCGCGGAGAAATACGCCGCCGAAAGCGTTAGGAAGGCGAAGGGCCTGAGCTGGGAGGAATGGGGCGGTCGGGTGAACGAATACCTGTGCAGGCTGGACGAGTTGATCCGCCCGGACCTGATCATCGTGGGCGGCGGCGCCAGCAACAAGTACGAGAAGTTCTCGTCGTGCTTCACCGTGGATACCGAGGTCGTCCCCGCCCGGCTGAGGAACCAGGCCGGGATCATTGGGGCGGCCCTGGCCGCGCAGACCGCCGCGTGACCCGCAGAAAGCGCCGTACATGTCCATACTCAGCAAGTCGAAACTGTTTCCCATGCTGCCCGACGGCGTCCGCGGACGTGTGACCGAAAACCACCGCCTGTCCCCTTCCCGCCGTCTGAAGAGCAGGAAACAGGCCGGCGAGTTCATCCTGGAACGGTGTTTCGTCTCGGTCTACTCCGGCACCGAACTACCCAGTATCCAGGAGGCCATAGACGGCAGGACCGGCCTTGCCGGCAACGGTAACGGGATCAGCACGGGACAGGGCATCGCCAGTATCTGGCTGAGCGACCTGCCCGAAGCCGTTCCCTGCCTGTTCGGCACCTTCGTGAAGCGCAGGCCCACGCTCGTCGCCCGGAAGCACTGGGCGGCCCTGCTGGCCATGGAAGGAGAAGGCTTCCGGGGCGCACGGGAGCGCAACCGGATCTCCCCGGCGGCGTTCCGCCTGGCCGACTGCATCGAACGGGACGGCCCGGTCACGGGGCGGGCGCTGCGGGACCGGCTCGCAGGATCCGTCCGCATGGACGGGCGGACGTTCCGCAAGGCGTTGCTGGAACTCGAGAAGCTGTGGTTGATTGTTCCTGGACGGTCCGGACAGCCTGGTAGGAACGTCCATGACGCGGCCTCGTGCGTATGGGAGCTGACTAAGCGGTGGGTGCCCGACGAGACGGCGAGGGAAGCCGTTTCCATGACCCGCCGTCACGCCATGCGCAGTCTGCTCGTGGGCGCCGTGGAGTCCGCCGGAGCCGTCGACGAGAAGGCGGTCTACCGGTGGTTCGGCTGGCCCCGGTCCATGACGGGCGGGCTCATGGACGAAGCCCTGTCGGCTGAGGAATGCTTCCGGGTGGACGGCCCCAGTCCCGTGATCATCTCAAGCGCCCTGGCCGAAATCTGGCCCGAAGCCTGACTCGGCGGTGAAGGCCGCCGTCCGCCCTTACTTCCCGCAATGCGCCTTTACCACGATGACGACCAGTCCCGGCTCTGGCTAGGCGACGCGCGCAGGATGGACCCGATTCCCGACGAGTGCGCCGGGCTGGTCCTGACCTGTCCGCCCTGGTGGGAGAGCGGCGACTACGGCCACCCGGACCAGATCGGTTTCGGCCAGACCTATCCGGACTTCCTGGCCTCGCTTTCCGAGGTGTGGGCGCAGTGTTACCGGTGCCTCATGCCCGGCAGGGCGATTATCGTCTGGATCGCCGACCTGCTCTGGCGGGATGAACCGGTCGCCCTTGCGGCGGATACGCACCGCAGTCTGCAGGAGGCGGGATTTCAGTACGAGGCCACCTGGTACTGGTTCGAACCGGGGAAGGCGGTGCGGGAGGAACCGGCGGATGCCCGCGTTCCGCTCGGATGCCGGCCCAAGGTGCACGCCGAGACCATCCTGGCCTACCGGAAGCCCGGCGAATCCGAAGCACCGGCGCCCGGCGTCGTGGAAGAAAGCAGAATTCCCTCTTCAGCATGGCGGGCGGGCCGCCAGGCCGTCTGGACGCCCGACGATAACCTCGAACATCCCTACAGGCGCTTGATCCGCCTCTGGTCATACGCGGGCGATACGGTCCTGGACCCCTTTGCCGGGCAGGGCACGATCGCCCTGGCCGCACGCGCGCTCGGGCGCCGCAGCATCTCCGTGGAACTGAACCCCGATTCCTGCCGGCACATCACGTCGCTTCTCTCGCAGCCTCACATGCCGTTTTCGGCGAGCAGGCGCCGCAGGTAGGCGACGGCCTTGGGTACCGCGATCTCCTCGGCTTCGACGTCCTGCCCTTCGTAGACGACCGACATCCAGCCGTTGAAACCGACCTGCTTCAGGATCCCCAGAATGCGGGGATAGTCCAGCCACTCCTCCTCGCCGGACTGGATGCGGTAGAACTTCGCCCGCACGTGCGCCGCGTACGGCGCGCTCTTTTCCATGCTGCCGTAGAAATCGTAGGCGGGGTCCGGGTTGCCCCTGCTGCCCGAAGCGCCCGGCGACCCGGCGTACTGGCCCGTGTCGAGGATATGGGTGAACGTGGGACGATCCACCTGGTTCAGGATGCGAACGACGTCGTCGCCGGTGCGGGTCACGCAGCCGTGATTGTGGTTGTGAAGCCCCACGGCCACGCCCCGGGCGGCTCCGTGATCCACCACCTCGGAGATGCCGTAGATCATCCGGGACCAGGTGACGCGCGCGGGCGTGTCCTCCCGGTCCCAGGCCGCGAAGATCCGGACCAGGGGCACGTTCAGCCGCGCGGCCACGTCGATCCAGTGCTTGACCATCTGGATCTCGGCGGCGATCTCCCCGGGCGGCTTCCCGAAGTTGTTGCTGATGCCCAGGTAGGAAATGGCAAGCCCTCGCTGCAGGCACCGCATGCGCACGTCCCGAAGGTACGCGTCATCTTCCGATTCCAGCGCCCGGGTATGGATGTCGATCCCGTCGAGGCCCATTTCACGGGCGTGGTCGATGAATTCGAACAGGTCCATGCGGCCCTCGGAAATGGCGTGGCCGTAACTCAAGGACATGCAACCGAGTTTGATCACTGCGTGTCGTCCTTTCTCCCTTCGGCCCGGTCGCCGTCCATCGTACAGGACTGCTCCAGGAAATAGACCATGACGTACTCTTCGGCCGTGCGTTTGGGACCGGGTAGGTTTCGGATCCGCCGCGCGTGGGCTTCGAGGTGGCGCTTGACGAAGAACAGGTAGAGCTGGGTGACGAAGTCGGTGGCCGTATGGTTGTAGAGATAGGTGGGCGGCAGGGAAAGGGTGGTATCGACGCTCGGATACGTCTCCCTGTGTTGCCCCTCGATCAGTTTGTCGCCCAGGGACTCGAGTTCCTCGGTGGACACGCTGAAGAGGAACTCTCGAAAGGCCTGCAGTTCCTCCGGCGGACAGGTCTTCCTGGAGAAATAGTCGAGGAACCGGATGTCGCCACCCGCGCGCATCAGGGCAAATACCTCGGAAACCCCCATGAGGGTACCCAGCTGAACGGTCGTCTGCCGCCGGGCTTCCCAGGTGGTCTCGAGGACGGGCAGGAAGGCTTCGATCCGGCGGGAGAACCGGTCCTCCCAGAGGTGGGTCAGGGCGGTGGCCGCCTTGATGCGGACCGCGCGGCCGAGGTTGTCGTCGCAGACGATGGCGATCAGCAGCGATTCGATCACCTTGTTGTGTATGCTCTGGCTGATCCGGGCGCCGATGGCGTCTTCCACGGCCGTGAATTCGTCCCGGCCGCCCAGCGCTTCTTGGACCACCTGGTGCAGGAGTCGGAACAGGTTCAGCCGCGCCATGACGTACACCTGCCCGACCGCGGCCCGCATGGGAAGCAGCATGTCGACGGTGAAGAGCGTGGCGTTGGACAGCGCTTCGATGAGGGAAGCGGCATCCCGCCGCTGCTGGCCGAGGGACTGGCTTTCCAGCAGGGAGGGATAGGCGTTCATGACCCTGGCCAGGTCGCTCAACCGGGCGATGGACTCGCAGATCGCCTGGTCGAGGTGCGCGGCGTCGGGATTCCTGCATTCCTTCAGCGAATCGGTGATGTCCCGGATCAGCCGCTTTTCGTCTTGCGTCAGGACGGGCGTATTGAGGGTGGAGGTGTCCAAGTGGTCTTGTTTTACCTTATTAACCTGCACGCGGGGGGCGCGCTTTACTTTTGTTTCAGGTAGAAACCTGTCATTCCAGGTAGAAAACCTGCTCCAGCGGCACCATGTTCTCGTCGGCGTGCTTGCCGCCGAGGTTCTCGAAATAGGGTGCCATGAACTCCTGCCAGCGCGCGTTGACGTCCGTCTCCGCCATCCTGGCCAGTGCCTTCTCGAAATCCGGGGTCTCGCAGTAGCCGAAGAGCAGTCCGTCCTCGCGCATGAACAGCGAGTAGTTACGCCAGCCCGCGTCTTGCAACGCCTCCAGCATCTCGGGCCAGACCTCCCGGTGGTGCTTCTTGTAGCCTTCGATCATGTCTTCCTTGACTTTCAAAATGAACCCGACCCGTTGCATGGTAATCTCCTTCATGCTTTGTACTTGTAACTGACTTTCTCGATGTTCTCGTGGTCCGACCTGCGTGCCCGTTCCAGGGCGTAGGACGAGACGGGGAAGTAGTAGTGGGTTTCGGCATGAAGCGTAATAAATCCTTCGGCGTAGGCGACGTGTCCCGCGCTGCCGAAGGCCCCGTCGGACGTCTCGATGCGCTTGCGCGCGTACGCGCCGCCGTAGCCCTGGCTCACCAGGGCGTCCAGCGCCGCCAGCTTCTTGTCGACCACGTCCGTGATGTCGATGAAGACGTCGTTGTAGTACCCGCCGCGGGCGTCCCAGACGTTCCTGGGCAGGCTCGCACCGCCGCAGCCCCAGTAGAACACCTGGGCCACCTGGTGGGGCGGGCGCCGGTCGCCCGGGTCGACGGAACCGGCCAGGCCCATGGCGAGCATCACGATGCGGCCGGCCACGGCGTGGGGGTTCCAGGTGCCGCCGCCCTCGTCGGGGAAATGGGTGAGGATGATATCCGGCTTCAGTTCCCGCAGCAGGCTGGCGAGCTGGCGTACGATCGGCCGGTCGGGCAGGAGCACGGCATCGTCCGCGCCCATGAAATAGACGTCCTCCACGCCGAGGGCCCGGCACGCCGATCTCACCTCTTCCGCCTTTACGTCGGACCGTTCCGCCATCATCCGCTTCAGGGTGTCCCCGTCCGGCACCTCATCCGCGTGGAACATGTCGTCGCTGATGACCTTGTCGTGCACGCGGGCGCCGTGGGTCAGCACGACGCATCCCACCCAGTCGCCGCGGGCGGTGTGATGAGCCATGGCGCCGCCCGACTGGTCGAAAATATCGGCCGGATGCGCACCGATGGACAGGATGCGAAGCTCGTCGCTCATGACGACACTCCCATATTTCGAGCAGGCGTGATTATGGCGTTCGAAAGGGTATGCGGAACGCTTGACTGTGGCCGATAGAAAGGCTTACTTGTCCCAGAATCACCGGCGGACCGAATTGTCGGAAGACGACGAGGAGATCCGGTTTTCGGTGGTGCCGATCGTTCAGATAAATCGGAATATAGATGGTCCCACCTGCCCGTCAACAGGATTTTCCACAGGGCGTCCATGTTCGTCCGGCTCGGCTCACGCTGGAAAGCGGCCCGTCTGCTTTCCATCCCCGATTTCCGTAACCTCTGGATATCCAGCAGCATCTGGTGGCAGACGCGCTGGATGGACGAACTGATCGTCGGCTGGGTCGTGCTGGAAATGACCGACTCGGCCGGCATGGTGGCGCTGGTCAGCTTCTGCCGCATGGCGCCGTTCATGCTCTTCGGCCCCTTCTTCAGCACGGTGGTCCGATACGTGAGCTACCGCCGGCTGATCGTCAACGCCCAGTTCATCAACTGCATCGTCATCGGCCTCTTCTGGGTCCTCGCCCTCCTCGGCCACCTGGCCTTCTGGCACGTCGTCATCGGCTCCGTCCTGATCGGCCTGGGCAGCGCCTACGACTGGTCCTGCCGCCGGGCGCTCATCCCGGACCTGGTAGGCAAGGACCGGACGACGGACGCCATGGTGCTGGAGACGGTGCCCCAGAATATCTCCCGGCTGATCGGGCCGCTCATGAGCGGCATCCTGCTCGAGTTCGCCGGGACCAAGGGCGGCTTCCTGGCCCTCTTCCTCCTGCAGGTCGTCCAGATCGTCGTGATCGTCCGGCTCTCTGCCGATACGGACCGGAAGGGCCGGAAGAAGGGCCGGCTCGGTCCCATGAAGGACCTGCTCCTCGGCTACCGATATTCCCGCCGGCATCCCAGGATCTCGGGCGTGCTGATCATCACTTTCATCATGAATGCCTTCGCCTTCTCCTACCAGGTCCTGCTGCCCGTCTTCGTCCGGGACGTCCTCTTCCTGGGTCCCCTGGAACTGGGCATCCTAGGCGCGGGCACCGGCATCGGCTCCATCCTCGGCATCGCCCTCATCGACCGACTGGGCCAACACTACCGCGACGGCATGGTCTTCACCATCAGTTCCCTTGTGAACGCCCTGGCCACGCTGGTCTTCGCCCTGTCGACGTCCTTCCCGCTTTCGCTCATCATGTTGATCCTGGTGGGCGTCGGGCAGACCGGGTTCGGTATCATGCAGTCCTCCATCGTCCTCCGCACGTCCAGCGACGCCATGCGGCCCCGGGTCATGGGCCTCCTCGTCCTCGCCATCGGCGGCGGTCCGCCCGGCCGCCTGCTCGTCGGCGGACTGGCCGCGGTCGCGGGCGCGCCCCTGGCCCTCACGATTTGCGGCGGGATCGCCAGCCTGGGGGTGGTCAGCGTGCTGTGGAGGGTAGGCGGGTTGCGGAAGGACTGAGGGGACGGCGGCCGCGTGGACGGCTGGTGGCGCGGTCGGCTGGCGGCGCGGTCAGCCTGGCGGCGCGGTCAGCCTGGCGGCGCGGTCGGCCCAGCGGCGCGGTCGGCTTGGCGGCGCGCCTCGTCTACCGCAGCCAGCCCATCCGATCCTTGCGCCAGCCCAGCCGGTCGAGATGGTTCGCCCGGATCGCCTCGATGTGGCGGGTGTGCAGATCCTGCTTCTCTTCCGTCCACCGGTATTCGTCGAGGAGGTCGTGGTCGAGTTCCACGCCCAGGCCGGTTCCCTCGGGAACGCGGAGGCAACCGTCTTCGTAGGGCATCTTGCCGCCCTTGATGACGTCGCCCATCCACTGGTTGTAGTGGGCGTCCAGGCCGTGGAGCGACATGGGCATGGTCCCGTTCCCATGCACGATGTGGTAGGGAATGGTGTAGGGGAAGGCGAAGGCGGCGACGTGGAGGCGTATGGCCGTTCCCGGGCCCAGTTCGTAGGCGCTGTGCATGCCCAGTTCCATGCCCATGAACCGGGCGGTGTCGTAGTACCGCTTGAGGGCCAGCGGCCCCGCGTAGGCGTCCGGCGCGGACACGTCGGCGGGCACGTGGCGGCGCATGGCGTCGAGGTCCAGCGGCTGGTCCAGCGTCTCGTCGCCGTAACGGCCGGAAACGTAGGTGCCGTAGGGACGGGGCGCCGCATCCCGCCGGAGCGGCGGCAGCCAGACATGGGAGGAAATGGGGATGCTGCTCATGAGCCGCAGGCGGTGGCCGGCGCGGAAGATGTTCTCGAACCGGCCGCCGACGGGTTCCTCGATCCATTCGATCCGGCAGTCCTCCACTCCCTGCATGAACCGCAGGGCTTCGCTCTCGCTCCACGACGCGTGGGGATCGACGCGGATGTCCACGTCGAAGCCGGCCTCGTCGCGGATGTTGTGGATGAGCTCGACGTAACGATGGGGTTCGAAATCGCACATGGACAGCTTGATGATCCGGAAGGTCTCGTCCTCCATGAGCGACTTCACGTGCCGCGGATAGGTGTCGAAGGTCACCTCGTGCTCGCCGTTCACGTCGGGGAAGCGATACCAGGTGTATGCCGCGATGGGGATCTTCGTGACCTCCGGAGTATCCAGTTCGAAGACCTCCCGCAGATATCGGTAGAGGGGCTTGCCGGCGATCTTGCCGGCCAGGTCCCAGTAGGCCAGGCCCATCAACCCCCGGATCTCCGGTTCGAAGGGGTTTTTACCCAGGACCCGGGAACGCAGCGCGTCGGCCTCGCTGGACAAACCTTCGGCTACGCCCACCAGGCCCTGGTCTGTTTCGAATTCGGCGAATGAGAACCCCTCCGCGGACCCGTCCCATCGCTTCGTGCCCCGCCACGGCATCAGCACGCGCCAGGTACGCACGTCCGTGATCTTCAGCCCGGCCGCGCGCCCGTCCTCGTTGATCCGGCCCTGGCGGGCCTTGATATCCGCCACGTTCTCCCGGTCGAAGGCGGCGACGGCGTCCACGTCATACATGTCCGGCGCTCCTCTGGGCGGTATCCACGTCATACATGTCCGGCGCTCCTCTGGACGGCAGTACCCTGCTCGTATGGATTCAGTGTTTCTACGCCGAGCTGGTCATAGGATTCCGGATCCCCGGTGACCACGGTCAGCCGGTGCACCACGGCCGTCGCGGCGATCATGGCGTCGGTCATGCGGACGTCCCATCGGCGGTACAGAAGCCTTCCCCACACACGGAAGACCGCTGTATCCATGGGAAGGACGCGTTGGGAATCCATCAACTTGCCCATCCAGGATTCCAACTCCGCCGCCCGGGAAGCATCCTTTGCCCGTGCGAACTCGATGCCCGTCTGAATCTCGCCCACGGTAACGGCGGAAAGGAAGACCTGGTCCGGGGCCAGTCCCAAAAACCACTCCAGCGCATCCTGGTGCGGTTTTCTCCTGCGCAGTTCCGATACGACTTCGGTGTCCAGTAGATACATGGGTCATTCCGAGTCTGCCGGGGTTGCCGGGTCTGCCGGGTCTGCCGGGTCTGCCGCCCCGCGTGTTCGACGCCGTTCCCGCAGTGGTGTCAGGGACTCGGTGCGCGCTTCCGGCGACAGCAGCAGGTCCTTCAGGCCAAGCCGGGCCGACCGCTCCATCCGTTCCCACGTTTCGATGGAAACCAGGACGGCCGTTTTCACGCCCCGCTTGGTCACGACCTGAGGACCCTCCTCCCGGCTCGTTTCGAGGAGTTCGCTGAACTTCGCCTTCGCTTCCTGGACCTGCCATTCCCTGCCCATGATACCGTGGCCTGTTCGAAGATCGACGTTCTCATTTGGATCGAAGAACGATAATCTAACTAGTCAGATAACTAGTTATTTTAATAAGGTCAAGAGAAATCCGCACCAGCGGGAGTATTTCACCTGCCACCGGTCGGCCGGACTTAACCCTTGCCTTGTCGTTCCAGCCGGGTTTTATTCGATGCTACGTACGCAGAAACACACTCGCTTTGTACGTGACCTTAAATGCCAAAATCGGAAACGGCATGACCTCCGGCACAATCTCCCTGGGTGGCAAAGTCGCCGGACCGGCGCAGATCCAGGACTGGGTCGATACGTTCAACCGCCAGGGATTCCTCTTCCTGGAGAGCGTGCTGCCGCCCGACTGGTGCGGAATCCTGCGCGAGGACCTGGACTACGGCTTGCGGGAGAACCCCAACGGGCTCAATTCGGTCAGCGAGTACATGGCGCTGTGCCACCGCATGTTCGAGTTCAGCGAGACGAACCGCCGCCTCTTCGATCTCGAACCCATCGTCAGCTTCGCCGAGGCGCTGGTGGCTGAGAACTGCCACGTCATCCACAACAACTCCTTTAAGACGCGTCCCGGCGGGTCCTTCCGGTGGCACCAGGACGACGCGCCGCATTTCCTGGTGACGGATGGAGACCCTCCGCAGAACATCCGACTTCCGGTCCTCTTCTTTACCTGCAACTACTATCTCACCGACGTCACCGAACCCGAACACGGCGGCACGGAAGTCATCCCGGGATCCCACCTCTTCGGCCGCCCCTGTCCCGATTCGCTGGAGGGCACCGAGTGGGAGGACCGGATCCACTACAACCTCGGCCCGGCGGGCAGCGTGGCCATGTTCAACAACCAGGTCTGGCACCGGGGCGGGCCGAACCGGAGCGACCGCACGCGGTACATCACCCAGATCACCTACGCGCGGCGCGTCATTGGTCACAAGTACTTCCCCTTCATCGACTACACCATGCCCGAGCACGTGTACCGGGACGCCGATCCCCGCCAGAAACGCCTGTTCGGGTTCCTGGAGCACGGCGCGTACGGATGACGGCACGCCACATCTGACAGGAGACTTAAATGAACACCATCAGGCAGTCCATCTGTTTCGGCTGTTTCAACCGGGGCGACCTGACCCCGGAATCGCTTATCCGGGAAGCGGCGCGTATGGGCTACGCATCCGTCGAGATGCTGCCGGAAGAGCACTGGAACCTGGTGCGCGACGCGGGCATGGACATCGCCATCGTCGTGGGCCATGCTTCCCTGCCCGACGGGTTGAACAAGCGGGAGAACCACGACCGTATCGAGGACGAACTGCTGGCCAACATGGACCAGGCCGTCGCGTACGGCATACCCGGCCTGATCTGCTTCTCGGGCAACCGGGAGGGAAAGTCCGACGACGAAGGCCGAGACAACTGCATCGAGGGCCTGCTGCGCGCCGCGAAGGCCGCCGAAGAGAAGGGCGTCACCCTGTGCATGGAACTGCTCAACAGCAAGGTGAACCACCCGGACTACCAGTGCGATTACACGGACTGGGGCGTGTCCGTCTGCGAGGGGGTCGGCTCGCCGCGGGTCAAGCTGCTCTACGACATCTACCACATGCAGATCATGGAAGGCGACCTGATCCGGACCATCCGGGACAACATCGCGCACATCGGGCACTTCCACACGGCGGGCAACCCCGGCCGGAACGACCTCGACGAGACCCAGGAGATCTACTACCCGCCCGTCATGCGCGCCATCGCCGAGACCGGCTACGCGGGGTTCGTGGGCCACGAGTTCGTGCCCCTGGGCGACCCGCTGGCCGCGATGCAGGCGGCCTATGACACGTGCAATGTCTGAACGGATCCCGCGTCATGGGCCCGGCTCGCACGCTTGCTGACTGGACGGCGTTCTGGTAAACTCGGGACTGAATCACCTGGTTGGAATGAAGTGCAAAACCAAACTGATGATGGCCGTTATTATCGCGACAGTTGGTCCGAGTAATTTGAAAAAGAAATCCGAATAACCCGATAACCTGCTTATCCGACTTTCAAAATCTCTATTGATAGTTTCCTGTTTCTCTCGATAGGAAAGCATCTCCGCGTCATCGAATAAGGTTTTCGATTCCTGATTCTGGTTGGCGGGTGCCGGATCTGCCGTCTCTTTTCTTGGCTTAACGTTCACTGTTGATTTCCGATCAGGGCTTTGTAGTAGTTCTTTATAAGGTCATTGGGTATAATCGAACCGGTTCCGTATTTATGGAATGTGATATCCCAGGGACTACCCTTTTTATGTGTGATAGCCGACAAGGTCGCACCCGGAGTATCTTTGTATAGATCCAGTACCGCTCGTATGATATACAGTTGCTCATCCGTAAAACCGAAACTCACATCCTGCGTGTCGTCTGTTATGGGGTTTCTGCCGAAGCGCTTATACGTGAAATACACACTCGGCACAACCGGCCCGTAAGTCCATGCTTCCACCGGTTCACCGATCAACGGCTCGCTGTGTATCCCTAACACCCAACCATGAGACAGGTATACCAGTTTGAGTACCTGCATAGGATCGGTTGGTATGTTAAGCGCAGACCTTTCGAAAAGAATCTGCTCTGATACGAGCATAGCAGGCATGGCAGTCATATTGATTACCTCGTTTCAAATGTATGGTTCATTCACGTGAGTTCGCTTTGTCTTCGCTATAATTGCATTAGTCGTGAGTTTTCAAGAAAAACTCGCACTTTGCCGGATATAAATCCTAATCAACTATCATATTCGTTAGTCAATGACATAGAAAAGGAAGCGCTCCATGATCGTCGATACCCACGTACACGTCTGGGAGATCGACCCGCCCCGGTACCCGGTGGGGCCCACCGCGCCGACGTGGACGGCGGAACCGGACGAGCCCGGCACGGCCGACGAGTTGATCGAGGACATGGACGCCAACGGGGTGGATGCAAGCGTGCTGGTGCAGACGTCGTGGTCGACCTGGGACAACGGGTACATGTCCGATTCCGTGGACCGGTTTCCGGACCGGTTCGTGGGGCACGGCCTGATCGACCCACAGGATACCGAAGGGAACGCGGAGCAGGTCCGGTACTGGATGGAGGACCGGGGGCTGGTCGGTTTCCGTTTCCACCCCTTCTACTATCCGGACGAGCAGATTCTCGTGGCTGAGGGCAACCGGGCCATGTGGGAGGAACTCGCCGCACGGGACGCGGTGGTCCAGTTCCACATGAAGCCCGGGGACACCCCACAGGTTGACGAGATTGCCCGGCGCCATCCGGACATGACGCTGATCATCGACCACATGGGATATCCCGACCCGGAAACCGGGATGGAGGTTTTTCAGCCCATACTCGACCTCGCCCGGCACGACCGGATGTTCGTGAAGATATCGGACGTGAAGGGACGGTCTCGGGAGCCTTTCCCCTTCCGCGACATGCACCCATTTGTCCGCGCGCTCCTGGACGCCTTTGGAGTGGAACGGGCTATGTGGGGCACCGGGTACCCGGGCAATCACAGGGTGAAGCACAACTGGCTTTCGCTGGCCGACGAGCTTCGACTGGTCCGGGAGGGGTACGACTTCCTTACGAGTGCGGAGAAAGACCGGTTGCTGGGGGGTACGGCGGAGGAGGTGTGGGGACTGGGGGACTGAGCGCGCACATGCCAGCCGTCCCCGGAAACCGGTTGTACGAACACGACGGGCTTTGCCGGAAGGAGTCACGAAAATGGGTACGATCCATGCCCGGGTCAGGATCACCAACCCCGCGGATGCACGGAAGTACTGGGAGGGACTGTTCCAGGTGGGCACAGGCGTCACCGACACTCTCGTCCCTCGGCCGTATCTTGAAAGTATCGGTCTGAAGCCAAGGTCGACACGCGTTTATACGCTGGCAGACGGCAGCGAGATTTCGGTGGATATCACCGTGGCTACGCTCGAAGTGATGGGCGAAAAAGTCGGTGGAACGGTGATCTTTGGCGAACCAGGTGCCGAACCACAACTCGGTACTACCGCGCTGTTATCTGCGGGCGTTGAAGTGGATCCGGTCAATCAATGTTTGAAGAAACTCCCATCCGTCCGACTGAAGACCGTAGCGTAATAAAAAGGACCACCATGGTCATCGACATACACGCCCACGTCTACCGCTGGCCGGTGCTGAAGAAACGCAATAACGGCCGGACCATGATGTCGGCCGAAGAGCAGGTCCGGCGCATGGACGAGAAGGGGATCGACAAGGCGGTGATCCTGCCGCTCACGTCCGCCGAGGTGATCGGGGAACCGCAGAGCATGGGCGAGGTCTTCGACATCTGCCGGCTCTATCCCGGGCGGTTCATCCCCTTCTGCGATTTCGACGTGCGCAGGTGCGACCTGGACAGCGTGGACGCGTTCCGCGATGTGCTGGATCAGTACGTGGCCCGCGGTGCCAGGGGCGTGGGGGAACTGACCAGCCGGGTGTACTGGGACGATCCCCGGCTATGGAATCTCTTCGCCGCGTGCGAGGACGTGGGCCTGCCGGTGACCTTCCATACCTCGCCGCCGGAAGCGGTCACGTACGGACTGATCGACGAACTGGGATTTCCGCGGTTCGAAAAGGCCCTGCAGCGGTTTCCGAACCTGCGCTTCTTCGGACACAGCGCCTCCTTCTGGAGCGAGATCAGCGGCGACCTGACGGCCGACGGGAAGGAAGGCTATTCCAGGACGCCGGTCGCGCCCGGCGGTACTTTGCTCCGGCTGTTCAGGACCTATCCCAACCTGTGCGGCGACCTGTCGGCGGGCTCCGGTTTCAATGCCCTGACCCGCGACCCGGCCTTCACCTTCGAGTTCCTGGACGAATTCCAGGACCGCCTGTTGCTCGGACTCGATCACACGGACGCCGAGCTCGATTTCCAGCATATCGAGTGGATCCGTGCCCGGCGGGACGAGGGGCACATCGCCCCCGATGTGTGTGAGAAGATCCTCTGGCGCAACGCCGACCGGATCCTCGGACTGGGCATCGCGGAAGGGCGCTGATCACCGGCGCGCCGTAGTGGTCTGACACCGGTTCGCGTGATTAATCATTTACACGCACCGAAATAAAAACAACATTAGGGACAACACCCCTTAACACTCTATCCGTAAAATCTCGTTCGAGGCAGCCATGAGCGATGCTCAGAGGGACGCCCGATCCGATTCCTTCGGGGAAGAGACCGAACTCAAGCGGGACCTGGGACCGGTCACGGCGACGACTGTCATTATTGGTGGGATCGTCGGTTCCGGCATCTTCGCGGGTCCCGCCATCGTGGCCGGATACGTGGGTACTTCCGGCTGGAACCTCCTGGTCTGGGTCATTTGCGCCTTCATGGCCTTCTGCGGTGCGTTGACTTTCGCCGAACTGGGCGGCATGATGCCCCGTTCAGGCGGCCTGTACGTATTTCTGAAGGAAGCCTACGGGCGACTGTGGAGTTTTCTCTTCGGGTGGACCTCGCTCCTGGTCATACGTCCCTGCGACCTGGCGGCCATCTCCATCGTATTCTCCACCTACCTGGGTTATTTCGTCAGCCAGTTCAGTCCATACCCGGACTGGGCCATGCGGGTCGTGGCGATTATTGCCCTGATCATCCTGGCCTTCATCAACTACCTGGGCGTGCGGTTCGGCGGTCTCGTCCAGAACCTGTCTTCCTTCCTCAAGGTGGGCGGTTTGCTCCTCATGGTCGCCCTGGCCTTCGGGATCACGCCCGACACGAGCAATTTCCAACCGGCCTGGCCTTCCGATTCCACGCTCACCATCGGGTTCCTCAGCATGGTCAGCCTCGGCATGATGGCATCCTTCGGCGCCTACGACGGGTGGGACGGGTCGACCTACGTGGCGGAGGAGATCAAGAATCCGAGACGCTGGGTGCCCCTGTCCATCATACTGGGTCTCGCCATCACCACCGTCGTCTACCTGCTCGTGAACAGCGCGTACCTGCTGGTGCTCTCCAACGAGGGCGTCGCAGAAAGCGAACGCGTCGCATCCGAGACCATGCAATCACTCGTCGGACCGATCGGAGCGGCTTTCATCGCCGCGACCGCCATGATCTCAACCTTCGGCACTGTGAACGCCGGC
Source organism: Gemmatimonadota bacterium (assembly GCA_009841265.1). Classification (NCBI taxonomy): domain Bacteria; kingdom Pseudomonadati; phylum Gemmatimonadota; species Gemmatimonadota bacterium. The sequence goes on from VXMB01000001.1 coordinate 235,919, forward strand.
ATGCTCACCGGACCGCGCGTCTTCTTCGCCATGGCCCGCGAGAAGATGTTCTTCTCATGGGTAGCGCGCGTGCACCCGCGCTACCGCACGCCGGCCAACGCCGTCGTCTTCCTGGCTGTAGTGGGCATCCTCAATATCATCTTCCTGGGCGACTGGGGCGCCATCATCGCGGCGCGGACCGGCTCCCTGTGGCTATTCTACATCACGACCACCTTCAGCGTGTTCATCTTCCGGCGCACCCGTCCCGACGTGCCCCGGCCCTACCGCACCCTCGGGTATCCCGTCACACCCGCGATCTTCGTGCTCATCGGCGTGATCTTCTTCGTGTCCATCGTCATCAGCGACCCCGGAAATACCCTGATCGGGCTGACCATCACCTCGTTGGGCATCCCGGCGTACTGGCTGTGGATGCGGAACAGGCGGAACGAAGAATCCGGCGAAGATTCCGGTGAAGGATCGGCTGAAGGATCCGGCAAAGACCGTTGATTCCGGTCCCGTCGACCTTTCGGTTAGCCACTCAAAGTGACCACAGTTTAACCAGAATCGATGCAACGCCGGCCAACAGGCCCGCGAGTAGCGTAAAGCCCACCTTTTCTATAGTTCCCTACCTCTTGTCGATCTGCTCGATTATCCCCTCGAGCCGGCTTATCCTTCGTTCGTGATTCAGATAGTCGGTCATCGATAGTCCCTCCTTTCACCTGAAGTGCCCCTGTTTGAGATTCTTCAGCTTTGGACGGTTCTCGCCCCGCTACAGCGCAGTTTTGGCCCTCTAATCGTATCAGTGTGATTTGGCAGCCTGGATCTCGTATACCAAATACTTCCGCCATGCCAGAACGTTAATATTTACTATTTTGATCAAGTTTGTAATTTTTTATGTTGACACCCCATTTCGAGCCCGGTATACTGGGAGTTCGTTTTCAACAAATCGTGGCCAGACGTACCCGGCAGACTTACCTGGCAGACGCACCTCGAACGGGAACAAAATGGCAAAAGCGGTCCGTAGACCCCGGCGCGAACAACCGGAACCCACCTGGGACCTGGTCCGGAAGCGCAACTACGTGGAACGGCTCAAGCACGAGAAGGCGCCCATGGAGGTCATCAACGACCTGCCGGAGCTGATCGACCGGGGCTACGAGGAGATATCGGAGGAGGACGTGGTACGCCTGCAGTGGTACGGGCTGTATCATGACAAGCCCAAGGTGGGCCACTTCATGATGCGGGTCAAGCTGCCGGGCGGACGGCTCACGCCGCACAAGCTGCGCACCATCGGCCGGGTCTCCCAGGACTTCGGCGGCGACTACGGCGAGCTGACCACGCGCCAGAACATCCAGCTCCACGGCATGAAACTGAACGACCTGCCCCGGATCTTCGAAACGCTGAACGGCGCGGGGCTGTCCACGAGCGGGGGATGTGGCGACACGGTGCGCAACATCACGGGCTGCCCGGTGGCGGGTCTGGCCGCCGACGAACTCTTCAACGCCCGTCCGGTCATCGAGGCAGTCGCCGATTTCTTCTACGGGAACTCCGATTACTGCGACCTCCCTCGCAAGCACAAGATCACCATCTCCTGCTGCCCCCACCAGTGCAACGCGCCCGAGATCAACTGCATCAGCCTGATAGGGATCAAGCAAGCAGACAACCCCGGATTCGCCGTACGCATCGGCGGCGGACTGTCCACCTGGCCGCGGCTTTCGAGCGACCTGGGCGTCTTCGTGCCCGTGGACGACGTGATCCCCGTACTGCGCGCCATCATCGACGTGTGGAAGGAAGACCTCAAGTACCGCATGTCCCGCGTGAAGGCCCGGATGAAGTTCATGGTCGACGACCTGGGCGTCGAAACCTACCGCGAGCGCGTGGAAGCCCGCCTGGGATACCGGCTGGACGATGGCGAGGCACCCGCGCCGCCCGAGGTGGAGCACGACCACACGGGCATACACGAACAGGTGCAGGAAGGACTGTACTACGCCGGTTTTCCCGTGTTCCTGGGACTTTGCACCGGCACGCAGATGATCCAGCTGGCCGACCTGGCCGACGAATACGGGGGCGAATTCCGGCTGACCCGCCGCCAGAACGTCATCCTCACGGACATTCCCGGAGGCAAGCTCGAATCGGTCACCACTGCGGTGGCCAAAATCGGCTTTCCCATGGAGGTCAACGACCTGCGCGGTACCAGCATCGCGTGCACGGGCGAGCCCTTCTGCAACTATTCGGTCGGGGAGACCAAGACCAAGATGGCGGAGATCGTGGAACACATGGAGCGGGTCTTCGGCGACCGGGCGAGGGGCCTGCGGCTGAACCTCGACGGCTGTCCCCACGCCTGCGCCCACCACTGGATCGGCGATATCGGGTTCCAGGCCACGACGCTCCGCGAGCGGGGCGAGGGCGGCGAGCGGCTGCGGGGATACGACCTGTTCCTCCGCGGCGGACTGAGCGGACAGGCCGCCATCGGCCAGCCCGTGCTCCGACGCGTGCCCGCGGAGTCCGTCCATCTCTATACCGAACGGCTGTTCGGCGCTTATCTGGACCAAAAATCGGACGACGAGACCATACAGAAGTTCTTTCACCGCCACAGCGACGACGAGTTGACCGCGATAGCCACCGGAAACGAAGTCGCCGCGATTGCCACTGGAGAGGAATGAGCACCATGGACCGCCCGGAACACCTGAACCACTCGGAACATATCGACCACCCCGGCCGCGACTTCCTGGATGAGTTCGAAGCCGGACAACTGGCCATCGAGTTCGACGGGGAATCCCCCGAGACCGTGATCGAATGGGCCCTGGATCGCTGGGGCCGGCGCGCCGGTCTGTGTACGAGTTTCCAGGCGGAGGGGATGGTCCTGCTGGACATGGCCTGGCAGATCGATCCGAATATCCACGTGTTCACGGTGGACACGGGCCGGCTGCACCAGGAGACCTACGACTTAATAGACCGGGTCCGGGACCACTACGACATCGACATCCAGGTGTATTTCCCCGACCTGCTCCAGGTGGAGAACATGGTGGGCGCCCACGGCGTGAACCTGTTCTACAAGTCCGTGGAATCGCGTTTCAAGTGCTGCAACGTACGCAAGGTGGAACCGATCCGGCGCGCCCTGGAGGGCCTGGACGGCTGGTTCACCGGGCTGCGGCGCGACCAGTGGGCGAGCCGGGCGAACATCCGCAAGATCGAGATCGATCACGACCACGGCGGACTGGCGAAGATCAGCCCCCTAGCGGACTGGACCCAGGAAGAGGTCTGGGACTATATCGAGCTCTATGACGTCCCGAAGCATCCCCTCTACGAACAGGGCTATACCAGCATCGGCTGCATGCCGTGCACGCGGGTCACGAAGCCCGGCGAAGACTCCCGCGCGGGACGCTGGTGGTGGGAGAAGAACGCACCCAAGGAATGCGGCATGCACTGCCCGGTGGAGACCGGCGGTTTCGAGCACGAAATGGAAGCGCTGGTAGCGGAGGAGGTGGAAAAATGAGCAACGCGGCCATCCTCTACCTGCGCCTGTTGCGCAGGATCGTCCGTGAATCCGCCTGGCGGCTCGGCGGGGCCGACGAGATCTTTCTGGCATCCGGTCTCTCCGGAAGCGATACATCGGCGTCACCGCGGCCCGTGGAACGGGATGGACGGTGCACGCGACCCGTGGGACACGACAAACAGCGCACGCCGCCCGTGGTGTGCGGCGGAGCGGTCGAAAGGGACAACCGTGCCGGGTCGTGACGGCGGCGTCCCGCGGTTCGACGAACAGGACCGGGAACTGCTGCTGGAAGAGCTAGACGGATTTACCGCGTCCCTGCCGGACGAGGATGCCAGGATCCCCTATCTCGCCCTGCGGCGGGACATCGAAACAGGGCAGGTTTCCCCGGAAAACGTCCCCAGCCTCGAGAACATCCTCGAACTCACCCTGCAGTCCGGCCGCGTGCGACGACGCCAGAGCGCCGTAGCCGAGAAGCGGCTCCTCCGGCTGTTCAACGGCACGCCCCGGGGCGCTGCCGTCAAGCAGGCCGTCGCGGAGACCAACGAGGCCCTGGCCGCCCTCAAGGGCCAGGTCATCGACACCGTTTCCTTCACCCCGGGTACGCCGGGCGCCTACCGGCTCCTCATCGACACGGAAGCTTTCCGGGTCGATCTCGAAATCACCCGCCGGGGCGTGTCGGTCAAGAACGTCGAGATCGGTATCTGAAAAACGTTGGCGCGACCCGCCCCGGCCGTATATTAGCCTTCAGGCAGGCGATCGATCCTCTCCTCCATGCATCATTTCTCCGGAACGGACGCCCATGGGCTACCCGCGCATCGATGGCCGTAGGGTGCAGGTTGAATCGCTGGCGGACCGGGAAAGCAAGTATCATATCGACGACATTCGCGTCGATCCCGATGGTCAGCTGCCCCCGGCTACATCCCGCCAGACCAGCCAGATCGGGACGATAGCGGACCGCATGCGCGATGCCCGTTCCAGGGGCGCTTCTGTCATGCTGGCCTACGGTGCGCACCTCGTGAAGAACGGGCTCGCCCCCGTGGTCACGCGCATGATGGAAGACGGCTGGGTCACCCACCTGGCCACCAACGGCGCGGGCGTTATCCACGACTGGGAATACGCCTTCCACGGAAGGTCCGAGGAGGACGTACGCGACCATGTCGCCCGGGGGCGTTTCGGCACGTGGGACGAGACCGGCCGGCATACGGCGCTGGCCGTACTGGCCGGCACGGCGGACGGCCTGGGTTACGGGGAGTCGGTGGGCCGGATGATCGTCGAGGACGGGTACCACATTCCCGACCCGGCCGCACTTCAGCAGGCGCTCGTGGACTGGTCCGCCGATCCCGCGGACGACGAGGCAATGCCCGCCCGCGCCGACCTCCTGCAGACGATCGTGCGCCACGGAATCGCACCGGGCCGCCACGCCGTCGAACATCCCCACAAGCAACATTCACTGACCGGGAATGCCTGTCGTCTGGGCGTGCCGCTCACCGTGCATCCCGGTATCGGGTACGACATCGTCTATACCCATCCCCTGGCCGGCGGCGCCGCCTACGGTCGGGGCGGGATGATCGATTTCCAGATCTTCGCCGAAGGCGTCTCGCGCATCGACGGCGGTGTGTTCCTGTCCGTCGGCTCCTCGATCATGGCGCCCCAGGTCTTTGAGAAATCCGTCTCGATCGCCAACAACCTGCGGCGGCAGGACGGGCTCGGACCCGTGCGGCCCTTCATCGCGGTGAACGACCTCACGGAGGAGGACTGGGACTGGAACGCCGGGGAACCGCCCATGGACGACCCGGCCTACTACAACCGCATGGGCAAGAGTTTCAGCCGCATGGGAGGCGAGTTAATCTATGTCGCGGCCGACAACCGGCTGTTCATCCCCCATCTGTGCCGGCTTTTGACCTCGTAAAAGGAGAACGAAATGGAAGCCTGGATCTTCGTCCATAACCCCCTCGATCGGTACATTTCAGATTACAGGCGGATCTTCGACGCGTGGCAGGACGGGGGCGTCACCGGCATCGTGGTAGGCTATCTCCACTTCGAACGGGACGACGGCACGAGGATGCCTGTTTTAGAGAGCGATCCCGCCGTGTACCGGTCCTTCGGCGTCGATCCGCCCGCGGAGGGACCGCGCGATCCCGAAAAGGAACGCCTCTTCGCCGCCATGCTCGACGACGCCAGGGAAAGGGGCTGGCACATCATCACCTTCGGCGCGGGTCTCGGCGGGGGACAGCGTCCCGTGGAGGAAGACCCATACGGCGTGATCGGCCACGCCGCGACGGTCCAGGACGCCATGAACGCCCTGCCCCAGGCCCACGGGTTCCTCATCGACGGACCGGGGGAGCAACACTACGAGCTCGCCTTCCACCACGGCGGTGAACTATTCGAGATACGCCCCGGGGAGGACACGCGCTTCGCCGCCCTGGGGTATGACATGGACCGCCTGCAACGGGGGATCGAGCACCTGTGGGACCGGTTCCACCAACTCACCCCGGCCGAGGTGCGGTACCGCGCGCCGGGCGGCATGCTCGCCGGCATGCAACTCTTCGATATCAACGAGGACGCCCTCTACTGGCTCCGCGCCCGCCGGGAAACGGCCCTGGGACACATGGCCGCCATAGCCGAACAGGTCGGCAAGCTCAACCGCAGGGTGGAACTCGGCGGCATTCCCCGCACGGCGGCCTTCTCCTCCCTGACCTGCCAGGATTACCACGCCATGGCGTCCTGGTTCGATTTCATCTTCCCCAAGCACTACTACTGGCACCGTGGCTTCGACGGCATGTACGGGACGGTCTCCCGCTGGGTGCAGCGGCTGCGGAAGTGGAACCCGTCGCTTACCGAGGAAGACGCCTTCGACGTGGTCAAGCTGCTCTTCGGCATCGACCTGCCGGGTGTGCGCACCCTGATGGACATGGAAATGGGGTTTCCCGAGGAGTTCTTTTCGACCATCGTGTACGGGGAGACCCGCCGCGCCCTGGAGGCCATCGGCGATACGGACAAGTGCATCTGCTGGGTCTCCACGGGGCGCGCGCCCCACGCGGGCGACGCCATGCCGGCGCGGGACCTGCACGGAATCCTGAACGCATCCAGGGAAGCAGGGCTCAAGCGCTTCCTCTTCCATCCCGATCCGGATATCGGCGCGGCTGAGTGGCACATCCTCACCAACATGTGCGGCAACCCCTGGCAGGAGTCCAACGAAGCGGTGTACTGGCCGCCCGATACGCCCCGGCTCGATTCCTTCAGTCACACACGCAAGCCGACGCGGACGGACTAACCGAAAAGTGTGGCGCGGCGGAAGCAGTCGCGGATCGATCACTAAGCGGGCCTCGCGCGCAATCCGTCGCGGACCCACCTGGCCGCACGAAACGTTTAAGGAAGCAACTGCATGGCGCTATCGGATTTCACGGGGCCGGACTTCATCGACGCGTGGACGAAGGACCTGGACCGGAGATGGCCCGAGCGGGCGGCGATGGCGGATTGCGTCGTGCGGACACTTGTCGGATGGCGGGGCGAGTGGCGCGAACAGGAACATCACCAGGCGAAATCGCCCAGGAGTGATCATCACGCAACCATCCGCTTGCTGGAACTTGGTGTCGGCGCAGGTGGACTAGCATGTACCGTGCTTGACACTTTAACCGATCAAACCGGAGCGAGGCCGTCCTGGACCATCGAGTACACCGGGATAGACATTGAGCAAGTGCTCTTTCAGCACGTCGATGAAATGCTCGTGTCGGCCGGCCACCAGAATGTCCAACTGGTCTGTACCAACCTGAAGGAAGACACGTGGCCCCGCGGGCTCGGTCCCTTCGACGCGGTCTTCACCCTTCAGACCCTACACGATCTCGGCGGTATCGGCGCCCTCGAAGCCATCTACCGCCAAGCCCATGGGCTCCTCGCAACCGGTGGCCTCCTGGTCAACGCGGATTTCGTGGTTCCCTTCGAGAAAGACGACCCCGAGCGACCCCGGAGATTGCCCGTGGAAACGCACGAAAACCTGCTTTCCAGTCTGGGATTTGTCGATTTCAGGTGTGAACTGCAACGGGGGAAGATGGCGTGCATGTCGGTCCAACGGCCGTAGCCTCAGATCCCCAACCTCTTCCGCGCGGACGGCGCCCAGCCCAGAAGCTCACGGGCCTTGGCCATATTCATCTCCTCGCAGTCTTCATCTCCGGAAATGAAGAACACCTCGCAGCGGCCATTGCCGGCCTGGTCGAGGAACCTCAAGCCAGCCAGGTAGGCCTCGGCCATGTCCTCCTCGTCGGTGTAGTAAAGTTTAGGGTCGCCGGGCGGGTTTTTGATCCGGTCGATGAACATGGCCCGGTTGCAGGGTCCGGTGATACGGTAGACGAGCAGGCTCATATCGTACTCGCGGGTGAAGTACCGGCAGATCTCCTCGGTCAATCCCTTGGTCAGGCCGTATACGTTGGGGCCGTCCAGGGGCACCTCTTCCTCGGAAGGATACCAGGTCCGGTGCCGGTTGTGCACGCTCATGGTGCCGGTGTAGATCCCCCGCGAAACACCCATCTCGAAGGCGGTCAACAGCAGCACGTGATGACCCAGGCAATTGACGGTGTAGTTGTCGATCGCCTGCTCCAGGGTGTGGTGCCGGTCGTGGCCGCCCTGCCCGCCCTTCATCGCCATGGTGATGAATCCGTCCATGCCGTCCAGGGCGCGGCGCACCGCTTCGGGATCGGCGATGGATCCTTCCACGTACTCGACGTCATCGTGTTGGGGAGCGTTGAGGTCCAGCACCCGCAGGTTGTGGTGTGGCTGGAGGTAGGGCGTGATGGCCGTCCCGACGAGACCGGAACCGCCGACCAGCAGCAGGTTCATGGCAGAAGGTCTTGTCAGTTCGCCGCCTCGGTCGCGACGGCCCTGGGGGTGATTTCCGGTCCCTTCGGCGTGTCCTTGATATCGAAACCGGCGGCGATGATCTGGTCGCGAAGGGAGTCGGCGTCGGCGTACCTTTTTTCCGCGCGGGCCTGGCGCCGCTGTTCGGCCAGGTCCGTGATGTGATCCGGCACGGCCGTCTCTTCCGGTTCCCACTCGACCAGGCTCAGCCCCAGTATTTCGTCGAACCGCATGATCGTGGCCTTCTTCAGGCCGTCCGGCAGATCGCTGCGGACCAGGTCCCAGGTGACGGACATGGCGCGGGGCATGTTCAGGTCGTTGTTCACGACTTCGGTAAAGCGCTGCATGTAGGCCTCGTCCGCTTCAGTGGCGGGCTCACCCCAGGCGTGCACGGCCAGCCGAAGCCGGTTCAGCTGCCGCGCGGCGCCTTCTATGCTCTCCCACTTGAAGTTGAGCTTGGAGCGGTAACTCGCGCTGAGGCAGAACAACCGGTAGACGAGGGGATCGTATCCCCGGTCGATCAGCGTCTGTACCCGCAGGAACCCGCCTGCGGATTTCGCCATCTTGGCGTCTCCCAGTTGCAGGAAGTAGCCGTGCATCCAGAAGTTGGCCAGGCGCGTGCCGTGACAGGCCTCGGTCTGGGCGATCTCGTTGGCGTGGTGCACCGAGATGTGGTCTTCGCCGCCCAGGTGGATATCGAAATAGGGGCCGAGGAACTTGGCGGACATGGCCGAGCACTCGATGTGCCATCCCGGGAACCCGACGCCCCAGGGGCTGTCCCATTCCATCTGCCGTTGCTCATCCGGCGGGCTGAACTTCCACAACGCGAAGTCGGTGATGCTGCGCTTCTCCGCCATGTCGACCCGGGCGCCCGCCTCCAGACCTTCCACGTCCAGACGGGCGAGATAACCGTAATCCGGCTGTTTCGACGTGTCGAAATAGATACCGTCGCTCGTCCTGTACGTGAATCCCTTGGCTTCGATGCACTGGATTTCCTTGATCTGCTCCTCGATATGGTCGGTCGCCCGGCACCAGGTGTCCGGTTCGAGGATGTTGAGCCGCCGCATGTCCTCCTTGAAGACCCCGGTGTAGAACTCGGCGATCTCCCAGGCCGTCTTCCCGGCGCGGCGCGCACCTTCTTCCATCTTGTCCTCGCCGGTGTCCGCGTCGGACGTCAGGTGCCCCACGTCCGTGATGTTCATCACGTGGCGGACCTTGTACCCGTTGAAAACCAGCGCGCGGCGCAGCAGGTCGCCGAACACGTAGGTGCGCATGTTGCCGATGTGGGGGAAATCGTAGACCGTGGGGCCGCACGCGTAGAGTCCCACCTCGTCCGGGGACAGCGGTTCGAATTCACGCAGACTGCGGGTGTAGGTGTCGTACAGGACGAGGGGCATGAAACAGGGCTCCGGTGGAACGCGCTACACGGTCGATTCGAGTTTGTACCAGATACGCAGGAGGGCGGTCGATGTCAAGCGGTAAACCTACTGGTCCGGCGCCACATTCTCCTCCCAGTCCAGCGTCTTGAACCAGTAATCCCGCCGTCCCTTCAGCCATCCGTCCTCGGTCCGCAGCAGGATCCAGTTGTCGAAGAAATTCAGGGCGTCCGTTTCTCCCTGGCGGATCGCGATGGCCTCGGCGCCGCGGTCCAGGGGATCGTCGAAGGGGATGAACAGCCGGTCGCTGTTGCGCAGCACCTCGTGTTCCGGTTTGGGCGAGGAAGCGATGACGGCTTCGGCGTTGCCGTTCAGCACTTCCTGGAAGGCGAGGATGTCGTCGTCGAACTGCTGTATGGTTGCGCTGGGGAAGTTCTTCCGCGCCGCCTGGACCGAGGTCGAGCCGCGGCGCACCGCGATGGTCACGTCGGCGCTGTCGTAGTCCTCCCTGTCGACAAGATGGCCCGCCTCATCCCTGCTGGCGGCCAACAGGAGCTCCGAATGGGAATAGGGACGGGTGAAGTTCACGCTCAGGTTGCGTGCCGGGGTGATGGACATGCCGGCGATGATCACGTCGAACTTGCCGGCCAGGAGACCGGGGATGATCCCGTCCCAGGCCGTGGGGATGAACTCGATCTCCAGGCCGGCGTCGGCCGCCAGGCGACTGGCCACGTCGACCTCGAATCCCACCAGTTCCCCCTGCTTGTTGCGCATGGCCCAGGGGACGAAGGTCGATACGCCGACGCGTATGGTGCCCCGCTGCTTGATCTGGTCGAGCAGGCTTGGGCGGGACGTCTCCGATGTGGACCCGCAGCCTGAAACGAAATACGCGGCCATGAACACCGAGCAGACGGCGGTCAGGACTCGCTTGCTTTTGAATGTCATGTGGAGGGATCCCCTGGTATGTTCAGGTTAATAGCCGGTGTTCCTCTGTGGCGGACGCCACCGGCGGTCTGGTCGTTGTCGACAGATCATAGCGCGGGACTCAGCGCCCCCTCGCCGAAAATGACGGGGAAAGTGTGCCCTGCCCGTGACCGCGTCGCCGCATCCATGAAGCATATGCTGAAGGCGCGCCGCGCCGTGTCGGTGCGGTTGGTCCCGGAACTGTGCAGCATCCAGTTGTGCATGAGCACGGTTTCGCCGCAGGCCACTTCCATGTTGATGGGCTCGTTCTCGGCCACGGCGGCCTCCGCCTGCTCCTCCGTCAGGAAACCCGACCCGTGGCTCGGATTGATGAGCCGGCGGTGCGAGCCGGGTATGATCTTCACGCAGCCGTTCGCTTCCACGGCAGGATCCAGCGCCGTCCAGAGCGTGACGAGCGGGTCGCGGTCCAGGTCGGTCCACCGGTCCTGGTGCCAGACCAGGGGCGTCCCTTCGCCGCTGGGCTTGTTCATGAACATCGCGCGAAAGCAGGCTACCGGCGTATTGGGACCGTATATCCGATCGCAGATCGCCTCGAAGATCGGCTTTCGCATGAAGGACAGGTATGCCGGATCCAGTTCCAGGTCCTGGATCTTCCGGTAGCAGAGCGTGGCCCCCTTGTGCCCCCTGCTCTGCGGTCCGGGCCTATCGCCCCCGCGCTCCGGGTCGCGGTCGAGCTGCATCATGACCCGGCCGTAGTCGATGTCGGCCCGGCCCAGCATGATGTCGTCGATGCGCTCCTGGAGCCGCTCGAGCTCGCCCGGTTCCATCACGCTGCCGAGACGAAGGTAGCCCTGTCGTTCGAATACCGCCCACTGGTCTTCGGTGATCCGGGTATTCATGGTGGTCGCTCCTGTTAGTCGGGATATGGGTCCTGGATTTAAATCAGGTCGCATGGCCATTCAAGGCGCGTTCCGGGTCAGGTTGGCTTCGCAGCCCCGAGCAACCGTTCAAACCGGAAAGTGTCATTGGCGATCGTGTTGGGCTGCCCCAGCGCCGTTTCGGCCAGCCATTCTCCGAAGGTGCATGAGAACTTGAACCCGGTCCCACTGAAACCGCAGCCCACGGTCACCCGGTCATGGGCCGGATGCCGGTCGAGCACGGGAAGTTCGTCCGCCGTGCGTGTGTACATGCAGATCCGCATGGCCGTGAGCGGTCCGTCGGCGTCGGGAATGAACCGTCGCAGGCACTTCCGAACCTCCTCCTCGTCTTCCGGACGGGCTTCGCGGTCCAGATGCTCGGGATCGGACGTCTCCCCGAAAGTATGCAGCGCCAGCTTGAACCCCGGATGGTCCGGCATCATGGGGAAACCATAGTACTCACCGTCGTATTCGGGCGCGGGGATCTGCCAGATCGGCAGCGCGCCCACGTCGAAGGACGCCGCGTTCCGCGCGGGCCACACCCAGGCCAGGGGCTGCCGGGAGACGGTCAGGGTGATGCCCAGGTCCGCGATCAGTCGGTCGGTCCAGGATCCGCCGGTGAAGACGACCTGGTCCGCGCTGTAGCGGGCGTGCCCGGTCTCGACCTCCACGCTATGGGCCGTCTCCTTCCACCCGGTCACGGCTTCCCGTCCGTGGATCTCGGCGCCGCGTCTCAGCGCCTGGATGAGGTGGCCCGCGATGCCCAGTTCAGGACGCAGGAGTCCCCCGACCGGATCGTACAGGCCGTGGTAGTGATCCGGCAAAGTGAATTGAGGATACCGGTAGGCCATTTCGTCGGAGGTCAGGATTTCGTACCGGACCTTGCTCCGCAAATGGTCCCACGAGCCGGAGTCAGACATGAGCAGGTAGCCCGTCGTCACCAGGATCTGCTGGCCGGTTTCGCCCTCCAGCAGCCGCCAGAGCTCGAAGGACCGCTCGATAAAAGGTTCGAAGGGCGTATCCACGTATACCACCGTCTTCGTGTGGCGGGAGTACCCGTGGGAACTGCCCTGGGCGTGGGGCAGGTCGAAGCGCTCCAGTCCGAGGACCTTCGCTCCCCGGGAGGCCAGGTGGTAGCAGGTGGCCGAGCCCATGGCGCCCAGGCCCACCACGATGACGTCGTAGTGGTTATTCATCGTCCCCCCGCCCCCTCGTGCGTGGTGCCGGCTGGTTTTGGCCGCGCTTCTTCATGCGTCGTCCCGGGCGGCTTTGACCGCGTTACCATGCGAGTTGTGTCGGCCGGTCCCGGCCGCGCCCCCTCACGAGTCTGGCCAGAACCAGTCTCCATGTGCCGGACTAGGTCCGGGAAGAACCGCAGGAACTGCCCTTCCATTTCGTCGTAGTTGGCCTCGAGTTCCTCCACGGAACCCGCCAGCGTGTTGGGCCGCCGAACGCGCATGGAAAGACCGTCCAGCGCCCGGCCGATCCCCGCGGTTTCCCGGTAGCCGTGCAGCCAGTCGTGCCTCACCATGTGCCGGATCACCCGCGAAAGGACCGGCGGCATGTCGCCCCGATAGTCGCTGAGGGACTGGTAACTCCGCTCGATGAACGCGGAAAGCGGCTCGTCCGAGAAGCGCGGCCAGTTACGCGCGAGAAAATGGTCGTAACAAATGTCGACGATGATCCCGGCGAAACGGCGGCGGGTGGGGCTGATGAGCGCCTTGCTCTCGCGGACCACGTCGTGGCTGTCGGTAAAGCGGTCCACGGCCACGTGGCTCCGCATGCCCCGCATGACGGCGCCGTTGTACGGCTGCCGGTCCACGGGTCCCCGGACGAAATCCGCCATCAGGTTCCCCACGCAGGACTCAGGCGTGTCTTCGGCGAAATAAAGATGGGCAAGATAGTTCATGGGTCGGGCAATCGTGCGTCTACGGATCGTGATGCCGTAAACTGATGGTCCGCAAGGCCGTCGGACTACGGTTCGTGGAGCCGGGTCTCCACCAGGATCTCCGAATGGAGCGTCCGATGCACGGGACAGCGGTCGGCGATTTCGAGCAGGCGCGCCTGCTGATCACCGGACAGGTCGCCGATCAGTTCGATTTCGCGCTCGATGCGGTCCACCTTCCCTTCGGTGGTCTCGCAGGTCTCGCAGTGGCTGGCATGGATCTTCGCGTGGCTGAGCCGGACGACGATCTCCTCCAGCGGCCAGGATTTCCGGTCGGCATACATCCGCAGGGTGATGGACGTGCAGGAGCCCAGCGCCCCGAGCAGCAGGTCGTAGGGCGTCCCGCCGCGGTCCGCGCCCCCTACCGATTCGGGTTCGTCCACGGTCAGGCGGTGGCCCGAGGCCACGACCTCGGTATAGTAGTGTTCCCGTCCCGTGCGCACCACCACCTGGCTGCCCGCTGCATCGGGATCGACGTCCCCTGCTGCGGGCACGTCCAGGTACCGCGTCGCCCACGCCGCGGCGGCCCGGCCCACGTAGAAGGCATCGGCCTCGCTCGAAAGCAGGTGGTCCGCCTTGTCGAGAGAGAGGAAGCTCTTGGGATGCATGGCGGCCTGGAAGATTTGCGCGGCGTTCTCGATCCCGACCGTCTGGTCGATGGGCGAGTGGCACACCAGCAGGGCGCGGCGCAACCCACGGATCGTCTCTTCCATCCCCGTCTCTTCCAGGTCTTCCAGGAACTGCTTCTTGACCAGGAAGGAACGGCCGGCGAGCGTGACAGTCGCCTGGCCGGTCTGTTCGATGGTCTCCCGGGCATCCCCGATCAGGTGGGCCACGTGCTTCGGATCGGCCGGCGCGCCGATGGTCACGACGGCCTTGCAGGAAGGAATGGACGCCGCCGCCTTGAGCACGGCCGCGCCGCCGAGGGAGTGCCCGATCAGCACCCGGGGCGCCTCGTGGCGGGACGCGAGATACCTCGCCGCGGCGGCCAGGTCGTCCACGTTGGACGCGAAGCCGGTATCGGAGAAGTCCCCTTCGCTGTCGCCCAGGCCGGTGAAGTCGAACTGCAGCACGGCAATGCCGTGGTCGGACATCTCCTGGCTGATGCGCCGTACGGCGTTCAGGTTCCGGTTGCAGGTGAAACAGTGGGCGAAGAGGGCGTAGGCGACCGGCCTGCCGTCGGGCGGCAGGCTGAGCCGCGCGGCAAGCTGGTCGCCGTGGTCATTGGGAAAGCTGAGCGTCTGAACGGGCATGGCAGTCCCCGGTCCGCATTCGACCCGTTCCTACTCCAGCTGGGCGGCCTCGTCCGACAGCCGCCGGAGTACGTTCTCCAGCTGCTGCAGCGAGGCCCCGTATTCGGACCAGTCACCCGCCTGGAGGTGGCCCTGGGCCTCGTCGAAGTGGGACACCGCCCGCCTGGCCAGATCGTTCAGCGTGACACTCCTCGGCTGCGGAACGATCTGTCCGTCGCTCGTCTGCGTCGTCTCCAGGGCGAGGGTCGCGCCGTCGAAGGCGAAAATGGCCGAAAGTGCCTGGTCGAGCGTCTCCCGCATGGCGATGCGGTTGCCGTAGGCGACGATCACGCGCTTGAGCTCGGGCAGGCCGCCCCGGGTGGACCGCTGCCGCAGGTAAAGCGGCTCGATGTAGAGCAGCGATTCCTGGATCGGCACGACGATGATGTCGCCGCGGATCACCTGGGAGCCCTCCTGGTTCCAGAGGGTGAGCTCCTTCGCGATGTCGGCGTCCTGGGTGATCCTCGCCTCGATCTGCATGGGACCGTAGACCAGTTCCTGCTTCGGGAAGTTGTAGACCTTGATGCGGCCGTAGAGCGGCGCGTCGCAATGGGCGGCCATCCAGCCGATCATGTTCTCCTTGTTGGCCGGCGTGAAGGGCAGCAGGAGGAGCATTTCTTCCTTCTCCATCAGGGCCGTCTTCATCACGGCGTAGTACGGGTACACCTGCTGTTCCTGCTCCGCATATACCTGTTGGGGCACCGCCCACATGTCTTCCTTGTTGTAGAACACCTGGGGATTGCGCATGTGGTAGATGCGGTACATGGCCGCCTGGATGGCGAAGAGGTCGCGGGGATAGCGGATGTGGTCGCGCAGCGTCTGCGGCATCTCGCTCAATGGCCTGAACAGCGTGGGGAAGATCTTCTGGTACGTCAGCACCATCGGGTCCTCTTCGTCCACGAGGTAGAAATCGGTCTCACCCGAATAGGCGTCGATGACCACCTTCACCGAGTTGCGGATGTAGTTGATGTTCTGCAGCGTGGGCTGGTTCTGTACGAACCTGCGCTGCGGCGGCTGGTTCAGCCCGGGAATGTCCGATTGCGGCCCTGTGCCCAGGTCGCCCTGGTCCGGCATCTGCAACAGGCCGCTGAAGCGTTGCGAATACGGATAGGAACCTGTTGTCGTGTAGGCGTCGATCATCCAGTACAGCTTGCCGTCGGCGATGATCAGGTAGGGATCGTGGTCATAGTCCAGGAAAGGCGCGATGTTCTCCATCCTGCTCTGCAGCTGACGGTAGAACATGACCTGGCTCTCGTCGGTGATGAGCGGGCTGATGACGAAGTTGACCTCGCTGAAATACCGGGCGAAGGCCAGGCGGCGGAAATAGGAACTGAGCTCCACGCCGCCGTCGTCCTGGTACCGGCTGAACTTGTTCTCGTCGCCCTCCGGATAGTCGAACTCCTCCTGCGTGGTCTTCACGACCGCGTAGGCGTCCATGTTCTCGCCGAAGTACAGTTCCGGCCGGCGAATGGTGAGATCGTCGCTGACGGAAACGGGTGGAATGTCCTTGACGAAGAGGTCCGGAAGTCCCTCGGGCGTGGCGGTGTTCACCGGACTCAGGCACAGCCCGTAACCGTGGGTGTAGAAGAGATGCCGGTTCTGCCAGGTCGGCGAAGGAAGCTGGGCGTAGGACAACTCCCGGGCGGCCAGCATGACCTGGCGGTACTCCCCGTCGATGATATACCGGTCCTCGTCCACGTTCGAGAAATCGTAGTAAGTCCGGATCTCCTGGAGCTGCTGGTAGGTCCGGCGCAGCGGACGCTTGTCCTGGATCTTCAGGTTGTTGATGGTCGTGATGTTGTTCTGGATATCCCCGGCCGACAGGTTCTCCTGGATCTGGAAGGGCACCTCGTCGACGCTGTCCAGCCCGTAGCCCCTCAGCGTGTAGTCTATGCTGTGCTGGATATAGGGCGCTTCCCGGTCATACTCGTTCGGAGCGACCACGAAGTACTGGACGAGTCCCGGGTACACCGAACCGACGACCAGGGACGAGACGATCATGCCTCCGATGGCGATGAACGGCAGGTTCCTGCGCTGGGAGCGGAGCGTCATCAGGAACAGGCCGGCACAGGCAATGGCCACGAAGAGCAGGATCCACAGCGCGTGCATCCGGGCGTGCAGATCGGTGTACCCCGCGCCGAAGGCGAATCCCGATTCGGAAAACAGCAGGCGGTACATGTCGAGCCGGTAACCCCATGCCATGAGCAGGAAGACGATGGCGCCCAGCACGCAGATGTGATTACGGGCGTACGACCGGATCTGTATGCCGCGCTCTTCGATGGTGACGGCGCCGCGATAGAGATAGTAGAGGGTGACCGCGATGGCCGAGGCCACGACGAGGAGCAGCAGCCAGAACCGGACGAAATGCCAGATCGGCAGCGAGAAGACGAAAAACCCGATGTCGAGATTGAATATGGGATCGGTGGCGCCGAAGGCCTCCTGGTTGAAGAACCGGAGCATGCCGTCCCAGTTGGCCAGGCCGATCAGGCCCATGATGGCGGCGATGACCAGGATGCCAATGATCGTCACGACCTCGATAAGCCTGGAATTGGAGAAAAGCTGTTCGAGTTCCGACATCTCCTCGTTGAACAGGTGCAGTTCGGTGAGGCGCGTGGAGAAGTACCGCGCCAGGTAGACATTCGCCCCGAGGCCCACTACCGCGACCAGTCCGAAGACCAGTCCCGTGAAGAACTTGGCGCCGATCGTCGTCCAGAACACGTCGTCGAAGCCCAGTTGGCCGAACCAGAGCGCCTCGACGAAGATGTTGGCCCAGAATCCGCTGAGGATCCACAGACCGATTACGACTGCGGCCGCTATGAAGAGTAGTGATCTGAATCTGCCCAAGATATCGCTCCTTGCCCGTTGAGTTGAGGGTGTTTATGTGCCGTGCGTTCCAATCAATTGTGGCGTAATCCCGCCACCGATATTCCGTCATCCAGCATCATCGGACGGGCGACTTGGCGAATGCGGGCCTTGACCCCGTCGTCGGTGATGTACCGGACCTGGTTGATCCCGTCGATGCGGAACAGCATCTCGAGACCGGCCTGTTGAAGGGCCGTCGTTTCCGTTGCTGCAGGCAACAGGTCGCCCATGCCCTCCGCGTATGTGCTCCAAAAGCGTTCAACGGCGTCGAAGACGGCGTCCGCGACCCGTGGATTGTTGTATGCGTGCAGCAGGTAGTGGGCCATGATGAAGCCGGCGTCCTGGGCCGGGTGCCCGTAGTTGACGAATTCCAGGTCGAAGGTATGGACCCGTTTCTCCGCGGCGATCACGCTGGCCGTCCAGAAGTCGCCGTGGAGCAGCGCCTGCTTCGTCTCCGTGAACGTCTCGGCCAGCCGGCGCGCGACGCGGTTCAGTTCCGGATCTTCGACGAAATAGAAACAGTACTTGTACCTCAAGCCCTGCATGGCCTCGTTGTCGAATTGCTCACGAAGTTCCCGGTCGTCCCAGGTCTGCCGGTGCAGGGTCGAAAGAAACCCGCCAAGTAGCTCCGCCACCGCAGGATCGACGCGTCCCCGCTCCAACTCGGATTCCAGGGACGGGCGCTTTCCCAAGTCCGACATGACCAGGATGCGATCCGCGTCGTCGAAGTGCAGGACGGCCGGAACGGTCCCCTCGGGGAACAGCCCGTTCAAAACCCGGAGGGCCCGCGTCTCGTAGACGATCCGGTCGGTGGTGACTTTGAGGTCCGGGAAGAGCCGCAACGCGTCCAGGGCCTGTTTCACCACGACCGATCGGTCGTCGGCGGTGACCCGCAGCACGGTATTCAGAAACCCGCCGCCCAGTTCTTCCACCGTGCAGGAACCGTTCGGCGGCGGGGCCAATAGATGTCTTGTGTGAACGTACTCCGCTACATTATCTTTATCGATGTTCATGACCAAAGTGGCTTCATCGCGAGCGCGATTCCCATCGCGCCAAGCCATGCCTTCCGGCCAATGATTCCGTATCCGCCCACCGCACTCGTCCTGCTCGCCAAGTATCCCGAACCCCGTAACGTCAAGACCCGGCTGGTCCATGGCACGGCGGAGAACGGTTATGCCGGCCTCAAGGACATCCGCGACCGGTCGGGAGTGGTACTCGGTCCGGACGAAGCCCATTGCCTGGCGGCCCGGATGTACCGCGCGTTCCTCGTGGACCGGTTCGCGGCGCACCGGGGACGGGACTACGATGTCCTGCTTGCCACGTCCCAGCCCGAATACGCGGACGCCTTTCGATCCATTACCGGGCCGGACGTCCCGTACCACGTAGTGTCCGGCGCGAATTTGGGTGAGATGATGCTCGGTCTCTTCGAGGATCTGCTCGGTAGATACCCGTACGTGCTGATCTCCGGGAGCGACATGCCCCGGCTGGAGGAAACGGTCATCGATCGAGCCCGCGAGTCCCTCTCATCCCACGATATTGTGCTTGTCCCGGCCCAGGACGGCGCGTACAATCTTATCGGCATGCGCAAGCCGCACCGCATATTCGATATCTCGCGCTGGAGTTCGGGATCGGAACTCGAGGAGACCGTCGCCCTGCTTCGGCGGCGCCGGATCACCCACGAGGTGCTCGACGAATTCCGCCTGCTGGATATCGATACGATCGAAGACCTGGTGCAGTTGATGCGCGGTCCTGAAACCGTCGACGCACCGGAAACCAATACCTTTCTGACGGCGCTCGACGAACGACTGGACTTCGCGGATTGAACCCGCGAATCAACGCCGTATATTTAACCGGGCGGGCTTCGGGTGTCAAGGGATTTCAAAGGCAAACGGGTTACCGTACTGGGGCTCGGCGTGCTCTCCGGCGGCGTCGCGTCCGCACGGTATTTCGCCGCGCGGGGAGCGGACGTTACCGTCACCGACCTGCTGCCCGCAGAAGCGCTCCGGAAGTCCATCGCCGCACTGGATCCATGGTCGGTCCGCTACGTGCTCGGGGAGCACCGGGAGGAGGACATCACCGGCGCGGACCTCGTGGTGGTCGGACCCGCCGTCCGGGACGACAGTCCCTTTCTCCGGCTGGCGCGGGACCGCGGGGTTCCGCTGACCACCGAGATCAACGTGGTCTTCGAGATCTGTCGCCGTCCGGTAATCGGCATCACGGGCAGTAACGGCAAGACCACCACGACCCGGCTTCTCGGGGCGCTGCACCAGGCGGTCGCCCCGGATACGCTGGTGGGCGGGAACATCGGCCGGGCCGTGCTCAACGAGCTGGAGGATAGCGGCGGAGCCGCAAGTCCTGGCGGAGCGGTCGACGGTCAGGACGAGGCGGGCGAATCCGGGGAGGTGCCTGCCGGCAGTCCCGTGGTCCTCGAGTTGTCCAGCTTCCAGTTGCACCGGCTGGCCTGGATCCGCCGAAGCCCCGGGCTGGCCGTGGTGACGAACCTGTCGCCCAATCACCTGGACTGGCACGGGACCTTCGACGCCTACGAGCAGGCCAAGCGCCACATCGTGCACTACCAGTCGCCGGAGGACGTGGTCGTCCTGAACGCCGATGATGAGCGGCTGCGAAAATGGGCGGCATTCTGCCCGGGGCGGATCGCCTGGTTCAGCATGGAAGGCCCCGTCGAGACCGGATGCTACGTGCGGGACGGACAGGTGGTCTTCCGCCACGGTACCGGCGCGAGGGACGGTGCCGGCGTGCGCGGCGCATCGAAGGCAGGTGGTTGTGCGGCCGAACACGATCCGACGGCCGAACGCACCATTTGTCCCGTGGACGCCCTCCGGCTGCCGGGCCCGCATAACCTGGCCAACCTGCTGGCCGCGGTGACGGCCGCGTACCTGGGTGGGATCCCGGCATCGGTCATCCGATCGACGGTCGAGGCGTTCCGCGGCGTGGAGCACCGCCTGGAAGAGGTC
This sequence comes from Gemmatimonadota bacterium, assembly GCA_009841265.1. NCBI lineage: Bacteria > Pseudomonadati > Gemmatimonadota > Gemmatimonadota bacterium. The sequence goes on from VXMB01000001.1 coordinate 256,533, forward strand.
GCCGTAATCGATGGCGTGAGATACTACAACGATTCGGCCTGCACCACGCCGGCGTCGACGGTCACGGCGCTCCGGGCATTCGACGCGCCGGTCGTCCTTATCGCGGGCGGGTACGACAAGGGGACGGCCTTCGACGACATGGCGAAGGAACTCGTCCGGCGCGCCCGGGCGGCCGTCCTGATCGGCACGACCGCGGACGCGATAGAGACCGCGATCGGGAAAGTCGGCGGTACCGATTCGGGCGACGTGAATTCAGCCGTCGCTAAATCGGCCGATGCAAGATCGAACGTCGCAAAACCGCCCGTCATCGCCCGTGCCGAAACGCTCGAAGACGCCGTGCGGCAATGCGCCGGACTTGCGCGGACCGGCGACGTGGTCGTGCTGTCACCCGCCTGTGCCAGTTACGACATGTTCACCAATTTCGAAGAGCGCGGCCAGCGGTTCAAGGAAGCCGTGGCTTCTCTGAAGTCTGTTTAAACTTAAGTACAGCACCCGGAGGATCCGGCATGGCCATTGAAACCGTGGGCGTCATCGGATGTGGATTGATGGGATCGGGGATTACGCAGGTGTGCGCCCAGGCGGGTTACCGGACGATCGTCCGCGAGGCATCCGACGAACTGGTGAGCGGCGGCATCGGGCGTATCGACGGCCTCCTGTCGCGAAACGTGTCCAAGGGAAGGATGACGGAAGAGGAAAAGGCGGCCGTGCTCGAGCGCATCACGGGCACCACGGAACTCTCCGACCTTGCCGAATGCGACTTGGTGATCGAGGCGGTGACCGAGAACCTGGAGACCAAGCAGGAGGTCTTCCGCACCCTCGACGGCATCGCACCACCGGGCGCCATTCTGGCGAGCAACACCTCCTCCATTTCCATCACCGAGCTGTCCGCGGCGACAGACAGGCCGGAGCAGGTGCTGGGCCTTCATTTCTTCAATCCCGTGCCCGTGATGGGACTCATCGAAATGGTCGTCGGACTGCAGACCAGCGAAGAGACAGTGGAAACGGCCCGGCAGTTCGGCGAAACGCTGGGCAAGCAGGTGATCCAGGTCAAGGACACGCCCGGCTTCATCGTCAACTACCTCCTCATCCCCTACCTGCTGGACGCGGTACGCCTGGTCGAATCGGGCGTGGCCACGAAGGAGGACATCGACGCGGGCATGGTCCTGGGGTGCAGCCACCCTCTCGGTCCGCTCAAGCTGCTCGATTTCATCGGCCTGGACACCACGCTCTACATCGCGGAAGTGCTCCACGACGCCTTCCGTACCGACCGCTACGCCGCCCCGCCCCTGCTGCGGCAGATGGTTGCCGCCGGAATGAACGGACGCAAGGCTGGCCAGGGTTTCTATGCGTACGATTGACACGCGCGTCATGCCGACCGAGCCGGCTTTCACGCCGACCAGGCAGGGCGTGATATGTACAATTGTACAATAGCCAATTCCAATTATCGGAAAAACCGGACCCTTTGACAAAGTGTATCCGACGGTAGTGTATCCGACAGGGCAGATTCACAACGAAAGGCAGCGGAATGACCGATTCACCCGTTAACGAGGCCGTCCTGCTCATCGCCGACAGCGAGCGCGACGCCGACATGCTGTATGCAGCGGGGATGTTCGTACCGGACCCGTTCACCTTTCTCCAGGTGGATGGCCGGACGACCATCATGATGAGCGACCTGGAAATCGACCGCGCGCGGGCACAATCGAAGGTCGATGAAGTCGTATCGCTCACGGACTATACGGACCGCGCGAAGAAGAGCGGCAACGCGGATCCTGGACTCGTGGACGCCGTGGTCGAACTGCTCCGGGAACGGGAAGTGAAGGGCGTCAGCGTGCCGAACAGTTTCCCTCTGGGCTACGCCGACAAGCTTCGGGATCAGGGATTCGCGGTGGCGTCGAAGGAGGATCCCTTCTGGGACCGGCGCCCGGTAAAGACCGACGACGAGGTCGCGGCCATCTCGAACGCCTCCCGCCACACGGAAGACGCCCTGCGCATGGCCTTCGGCATAGTGGCCGAAGCTGCCGTGAAGGACGGCATGCTCCACGGGCAGGAGGGGCCGCTGACTTCCGAATATATCCGGAAGCGCATCCACGTCTACCTGCTGGAACGGGACTGCATCGCCCAGCACACGATCATCGCCGGTGGCCTCCAGGGCTGCGACCCCCACAACGGGGGTTCCGGGCTATTGCGCGCCGGCGAGCCCATCATCTTCGACCTGTTTCCCAAGTCCACGAAGACCGGCTACTACGCGGACATCACCCGCACCGTGGCGAAGGGGCCGGTGTCCGACACGTTCCGGCGGCTGTACGATACGGTGCTGGAAGGACAGGAAATCGCGCTCTCCCGGGTCCAGGCCGGGGTGAACGGACGCGATATCCACGGGGAAGTGGAACGGCTGTTCGAAGGCAGGGGCTACGAGACGGGCGCGAAGAACGGGCGCATGCAGGGCTTCTTCCACGGCACGGGTCACGGCTTCGGCCTTGAAATTCACGAACCGCCCCGCATATCAAAGGTGTCGCAGGTCCTCGTTGCCGGCCACGTCGTAACCGTCGAACCGGGCCTGTACTACCCCGATCTAGGCGGTGGTGTTCGGATCGAAGACAATGTGGTCGTGACCGAAAGCGGATGCGACAACCTGACGCAGCTGGAAAAGGTGTTCGAGTTGTAACGCCGCTTCAGTCCACCAGCGCCTGGTAGACGAGCGCACGGATGCGCTGATGGTCGTCAAGACCCTGGGCGGGGATGACCTGCGTCATGTAGGAAACCACCAGTTCCTCCGCCGGATCGACCCAGTACGTGGAGTGATAGGCACCTCCCCAGTTGTAGGCGCCCGGAGAACCGGGCAATCCGCTCCAGCCGATCTCCTTCGTAATGCCGAACCCCAGGCCGAACCCGCCGCCGTCGCCCCGCCACGCGTCGTGTACATGATCGACAGTCATGAGCTGCACGGTCTTGGGCGACAGGATGCGCGCCCCGTCCAGCGTGCCACCGCGACGTAGCGCCTCGAGGAAGCGGGCGTAATCTCCCGGCGTGGAGACGAGTCCCGCACCGCCCGAGAAGCTCTTGCGCGGACCCTCGAGATACATGCCCTGTCCGACCATGTGGCCCGGATCGGGCGCGCGCTCCATCCCCTTTTCATCCGTCACCGAATACACGACGGTGAGCCGGTCCGCTTCCTCCGGCGGCACATAGAAATACGTATCCACCATGCCCAGCGGCTCGAGGATCTCGACCCGCAGGAATTCGTCCAGCGGCAGGCCGGAGGCCCGCTCGATCACCACGCCCAGGATATCCGTGGCGTAGCCGTATACGTACGCCTCTCCCGGCTGGCCAGCCATGGGCAGATCTGCCATGCGCTCGACGGTATCGGAAATCGGTTCGTCGCGGTCCGCGAAATACCAGCCCACGATGCCGGCCTCCTCCCAGGCCCTGGCGCCGGGGCCCCAACCGTACCCAATACCGGCCGTGTGGGTGAGCAGGCCGCGCACGGTGATCTTGCGATCGGCGGGGACTACTTCATAGCCCCCGTCCTCGGTTGCAACGGCGACAGTCGTGCTGTCGAATTCCGGGATAAAGTCACCCAGGTCCTGGTCGATCAGCAGGCGCCCCTGCTCCTGGAGGATCATCACGCCCACCGAGATGACCGCCTTGGTCTGCGAGGCGATCCGGAACAGGTCCGTGATCTCGAGCGGTTCCCCCGCCTCGCGGTCCCGGTAGCCGAAGGCCCGGGCGTAGACCACGTGCCCGCGCCGCCCGATCACGAGCGCGGCGCCCGGCAGCCGTTCTTCATCGACATAGGCTTCAAGCGCCGCATCAATGCGTGCAAGCCGTTCGGAAGACACGCCGGCCTCTTCCGGATTGGCCGGGACAAAGGATTGGGCGAAAACCCGCGGCGCGGCGGGCACGCAGAGGAGCGACCCCGCGAGCAGAGGTAGTAGAATGCGGGTATTTAACATTGACAATGTTGACAACATGATTTCCGTTCCTTTTTGGGGTTAGCGTGGCGATGCGGCTATTCTAGTCCATTCACGCATAATTGTCAATTTAGCGTAAATTCACGGGTGTAAATGCATACTATTCACGCCTTTTCCAGAAATACAGTGAATCGAAAACCGGCCATGAATCCTCAAGCAGGTCCGCATCCATGCATCCAAATTCGTATCAGTCAAGTGCCCCGACAAGTACAGCCATCGGAACACGGCCATTGGTACACGACCATCACCCTGGGACCCAACCACCATGAAAATCAGAACCCTCGAAATCGATCAGGCGTCCGTCCTTGCTGACTTCTACAACGGGCAATTCTCCGGGATGCCGTACTGCTATCCCGTCACCGAGGATGAATTCCGGACCGGTGTTTTGTGGCATGAAGAGGAGGACAGGCCCTACGAAGACCTGTCGGACGAGTCGATCCTGGTGGTGGAAGGCGACGACGGCGCCGTCGCGGGGTTCGCCCACGTGGCTATCTGCCGCAAGGGCGAGGAGCACGACCGCGTCGGACTCCATCCAATCGAGGAACTGCTGGAGGACCGCATCGGCCTCATCCGGTTCTTCCACTATCGGGCCGGGGGCAGGCAGGCCGGGCAGACGCTCCTGGAGGCAGCGGAAGCACACTTGCGGAGCTTCGGTGTCAGCCAGATACGGGCCTTCAGCTACTTCGGTTACCGGTTCCATCGCTTCTGCCACGCGTTCCAATCCGACCGGATGGGCCATGTCGGCGCCCTGCTCTGTATGAACGATTATCGCATTACACGGGGGATCATCCTCCTCGAACTTCCGGATTTCGCGGTATCCGATCCGGTACTGCCGGACCCCGGCGTGACCACGCGGTTCGACGTCCGTCCCGGCCGCGGCAGGCTGCCCAACATGGAGTTCCAGCTCTTCCGGGGAGATCAGTGCATCGGCCAGGGATTCGCCCAGTCGCTGGGGGATTTCTGCCGGTCGCCCCAGGCGCAGGATACCTTCTACATTCCGTGGTTCTCCATCGAAGGCAGCCCGGTGGGAGGGCGGGTCAGCGAGGGGGAGCAGGGCAAGGGGTTCGGACGATATATGATGGAAGTGCTGCTCAGGGAGATGCACCAGCTCGGATACCGCCACGCGACTACCCAGGCGAACACGGGCAGCCCCCGGCCCATTCTCCTGTACACGAACATGGGATACCGGGTCGTGGAAACCAACTACCAGTACTTCAAGGATTTTAAGCGGGAGATACCGCTGGAGGTGTTCAAAGAGGTCGGGTTCTAGCAGGCTGGCTTCTGATCACCCGCATGCCGCAACCAGTGCCTTTGCCCTGCCGGCGATGTTTTCTGCCGTGAAGCCCAGGTGCTCGAATACGTCCTGGTAAGGCGCCGATGCGCCGAAGCGTTCCAGGCCGATGACGTCGCCAGCAGGACCCACGTATCGCTCCCACCCCAGCGTGACGCCGGGTTCCACGGCCAGGCGCGCGGTGACCGACGCGGGAAGCACGGACTCCCGGTATTCCGCGGTCTGCGCTTCGAACAGTTCCCAGCTCGGCATGCTGACTACGCGCGCGGCCACCCCTTCACCCGCCAGCGCTTCCCGGGCCTCGAGCGCCAGGTGGACCTCCGAACCGGAAGCGATGAGGATCACATCCGGCGTTCCGTCGGTATCGGCGAGGACGTAGGCGCCCCGGTGCAGGCCGTCGGCGGACGCGAGACCCGAATCCGATGCGAGGCCCGAGCCAGACGCCAGACTCTTGGTGGATGCCGTGCCCGATGTCGACGCCAGTCCTTCCCGGTCCAGCACGGGCAGCTTCTGCCGGGTCAGGGCCAGGGCGACGGGGCCGTCCGTGCGCCGTAGCGCCGCCAGCCAGGCTTCCGCCGTTTCGGCGGCGTCGGCGGGTCGGATCAAGGTCAGATTGGGGATGGCCCGCAGCGCCATGTAGTGCTCGATGGGCTGGTGGGTCGGACCGTCTTCGCCCAGTCCCACGCTGTCGTGGGTGAAGACGTAGACCGGCGCGATGCCCATGAGGGCCGCGAGGCGGATGGCCGGCCGCATGTAGTCCGAGAACACGAGGAACGTGCCGGCGTAGGGGCGCAGGCCCCCGTGGAGCGTCATCCCGTTCAGCGCGGAAGCCATGGCGTGTTCGCGCACGCCGAAGTGCAGGTTGCGGCCTGCGAAGTTTCCGGCGGCGTAGTTCGATTCGGCTTCCACCATGGTGTTGTTGGACCCGGCCAGGTCCGCCGAACCGCCCAGCAGGCCCGGTATGCGCCGGGACAGCGCGTTGATGGTCACACCGGACGCCTGCCGCGTGGCCATGTCCCCCTGGTCGGGCGAAAAGGTCGGAAGGTTTTCGTCCCAGCCGGCCGGCAGTTCCCCGTCCATCGCCTGCTTCCAGGTCTTCGCCAGTTCGGGAAAGGCGGCCGTGTAGGCATCGACGGCCTGACGCCAGGCCAGTTCCCATCCCTTGCCGTAGGGGACCATCTGCTGGAACCAGGCGCGCACGTCCTCCGGGACGAGGAACTTGGGTTTCAACGGCCACCCGAGGTTTTGCTTGGTCAGTTCGACTTCCTCTTCGCCGAGAGGCTCGCCGTGGGCCTTGGACGTGCCGGCCTTGTTGGGACTTCCGTAGCCGATGACCGTGCGGCACACGATGACCGAGGGACGATCCGTCTCGTTTCGCGCCATTTCGACCGCGGCTTCGACCCGGGCGAGGTCGTTGCCGTCCAGAACCCGCTGTACGTGCCACCCGTAGGCGTCGAACCGCAGGCCCGTGTTCTCCGAGAAGGCCAGATCCGTGCCGCCGTCGATCGTGACGCTGTTGTCCAGGTAGAGGACGATCAGCTTGCCCAGGCCGAGGTGCCCCGCGAGGGAGCAGGCCTCGGAGGCGACGCCCTCCATCATGTCCCCGTCGCTGGCGATGACATAGGTGTAGTGGTTGACGATCTCGTGGCCGGGGCGGTTGTACCGGGCCGCCAGGTGGGCCTCGGCCATGGCCATGCCCACGGCGTTCGCGATCCCCTGCCCGAGCGGTCCCGTGGTGGTCTCCACGCCGGGCGTATCGCCGTACTCGGGATGGCCGGGTGTCTGGCTCTCCCATTGCCGGAAATTCCTGATCTCATCGAGGGAGAGGTCGTACCCGGTGAGATGCAGCATGGCGTAGAGCAACATGGACCCGTGCCCGCCGGAGAGCACGAAGCGGTCGCGGTTGGGCCAGTCGGGATTCTTTGGGTTATACCGCATGAGGCGCGTCCACAGCACGTAGGCGATGGGCGCGGCTTCCATGGGCAGGCCCGGGTGGCCGCTGTTGGCCTGCTGGACGGCGTCGACGGCCAACATGCGGATGGTGTTGATGCATCGTTGCTCGAGATCGTGTTCTGACACGGTTCGCGTCCTTTTCGGTTCGGTTCGTTTACGCGGTTCGTCGGCACGGTTCGTTTGTTCAAGTTCGCCAGGTTCGGAACGCCCGCTAAGATACAACCCGGCCCCTCAACTGTCCATCATCATATCATACAGGTTCTGCTGCCGTTTCATCGCTTCCCGGTAGCGGTCCCGGTTCGCCGGATCCGGCACAAAGGTCTTGCCCAGGGGGGCTGGCGCGGCGGCCAGGTCTTCCAGCGCGCCGGAGGCCTCCAGCGCCAGCAGCGCGGCGCCGCGGCTCGAGGCCTCGGTCACGGTCGAGGCGGTGATGGGCCGCTCCAGTACGTCGGCCATCATCTGCATCCAGACGGGGGACTGCAGCAGGCCCGCGCCCGAAGCGACGATCTCGCCGGCATCTCCCCAGATCGACCGTAGCCGGTCATGGATGTTCGCGAAACAGTAGGCCGTGGCCTCCAGACTGGCCCGCATGACATCCAGCGGCGTCGTATGCAGCGTCATGCCCGTAATGGCCGCCCTGGCGGCGTCGTGCCAGCCCGGACTGCGTTCGCCCGCCCAGAAGGGCAGCACCGTGAGGCCGTGGCTGTCCGGCGCCATCCCGCCCAGGTCCCGTTCGACCCGCTGTTCGTCGGCCAGGCGCAACGTGTCGCGCATCCAACCGTAGACGTTCCCGCCGTTGCTCAGGGCGCCGCCCATGAGGATCCTGCGCCGGTCCGACCGGTAACACCACAGACCGTCCGGGATCGAGAACTCCTGGACACTCCTCATGACCCGCATGGCGCCGGAGGTGCCCACCATCAGGGCGATGCGGTCCTCGTCCACGCAACCGCTGCCGATGTTGTTGCAGGCGCCGTCGCCGATGGCCGGATACCAGGACGCTCCGGCCAGGACGGGCCAGCGGGAAGCGAATTCGCCCTTCAGGCCCCGTACCGGTTTGTCCACGTCGCTTACGGGCGTCAGCTGGTCCCGTTCCAACGGCACCGCGGCCAGCGTCTCGTCGTCCCAGTCGCATCGGTGGGCGTTGAACAACCCGGTGCCGGATGCCATGGATACGCTGCAGGCCGGCGCGCCGAACCACCTGAGGAAGAGGTATTCGCCGATGGACATCCAGCGTTCCACCCGGGCGAACGTTTCGGGATCGTTCCGGGCGAACCAGCATATCTTGGCGGGAAGATAGGATGCGTGGAGCACGCACCCGGTGCGCCCGTGGGCGGAAGCGGCGTCGAGACGCTCACCCAGTTCGGCGATGACCGTCCCCGGCCGCGTGTCGGCCCAGCTGATCAGCGGGGTCACGGCGCGGTCTCCCTCCACGCCCACGACGTTGTGCCAGAACGTGGTCATGGCCACGCCGTCGATCGCGGGATGGCCGCACGTGGGATGGCCGCCCCCGGCAAGTCCACCCATTGCCTGTACGCCCCACGCGCAGAAGTCGTCGAGCACCGAACCCACCTCCGCCACCAGGCGATCCGCGTCGATATACACGCCGCCGTCCGGCGTGGTATCCATGTTGTAAGTTTTTTGAAAGGCGGGGGATGCGATGCGGGCCATCCGGTCGAAGAGGATCGCACGCACGGACGACGTGCCGATGTCGATGGCCAGAACGCGGGGCGTCACAATCGAGTCGCGGGGTGGCTGAATCATGTCGGGAGACGGCTGAATCGGGTCGCGGGGCATGGACGATGCCTGACATCCGGATCGATGAAAACACCGCGTCCTGGCGCCGTGCGGATCGGCCGTGATCATTAGACGCGTACAGGAGAGCGGGAAAGGGCTGCAGGCGGTATTATATCGTCGGGCGGATCGCGTTTCAAGCCAAAAGCGACCGGCCAAGAAAGGATTGACAGGCGGGCATCGGGCGCGTTTTTTACCGATCCACGCTTCAGTGTACGCTTATGGCAGGAATGACGTAAACCGGTCGAGGAGTTAAAACAGAAGATGCCTTCCAAATTGAATGACGTCGCCCGTGCCATGGTCGCCCCGGACAGGGGGATCCTGGCCGCGGACGAAAGCAGCGGCACCATAAGGCAACGGTTCAATGCCATTGGACTGCCGTCGACGAAGGAGAACCGCCGCGCCTACCGGCACATGCTGATCACCACCGAAGGCATGGAGCAATTCATAAGCGGCGTCATCCTCTACGACGAGACCCTGCGCCAGAAGGCCCTGGACGAAGCCGAAACGCCCTTTCCCAGACTGTTGTCCGACAAAGGCGTGATTCCCGGGATCAAGGTGGATACCGGCATTCATGACCTGGCCGGTTTCCCCGGAGAGAAAGTCACCGAGGGGCTCGACGGCCTGCGCGCGCGCCTGACCCGGTACGGGAAGCTGGGCGCCCAATTCGCCAAGTGGCGGGCGGTCATTACCGTGGGGAAAGGCATTCCCACGGACGTATGCATCGACGCCAACGCCCATGCCCTCGCGCGTTACGCCGCCCTGTGTCAGGAATGCGGCATCGTACCGATCGTCGAACCCGAGGTGCTGATGGACGGCGACCATAACATCTACCGGTGCGACGAGGTTACCGGCGTTACGCTGCGGCAAGTGTTCGAGGCCCTGGCCGTGCACGAGGTCAAGCTGGATGGGATCGTCCTGAAACCCAGCATGGTCATCTCGGGTTCGAAATGTCCTGAGCAGGCTTCCGTGGAGGAAGTCGCGCGGCGCACGGTGAACAATTTCCTGCGCAACGTCCCGCGCGACGTGCCCGGCGTCGCCTTCCTATCGGGCGGGCAGTCTTCCGAGACCGCCACGGCGCACCTGAACGCCATGAACCACATGTTCGGCGAGCTCCCGTGGGAACTCAGTTTCTCCTACGGCCGCGCCCTGCAGGCGGCCCCGCTGCGGGCATGGGGTGGAGATCCCGCCCGTTTCAAGGCGGGTCAAGAAGCCTTTTACCACCGTGCCATGTGCAACAGTGCCGCGCGGACCGGCACGTACAGCGCCGACATGGAAACCGCGGCATAACCTGTCCAGCTAGGCCAGCCCAACGAGCCCGGCCAGCCCGGCCGCGCCGGATCCGATGTCCAGACCTCCATACTCCGAAATCGTAGCGAACCTGCCTTCCGTGACCCCCTTCGTGGGTCCCGAAACCATCGAACGACAGCAGGGTAAACCGTTTCGGGTGCGCATCGGCGCCAACGAAAGCGCCTTCGGCGTATCGCCCCGGGCCGCGGCGGCCATGAGTGAAGCCGCGCGGGGCGTTGCCTGGTACTGCGACCCGGAAGGCTATGAACTGCGGGCCGAACTGGCCGCGATGCACGGCGTGGACATCGAGAACGTGACCCTCGGCGCAGGGATCGACGACCTGCTGGGGCTGATCGTCCGCATGTACATGGACCCGGGCGACGCGGTCGCCGCGTCCCTCGGATGCTACCCCACCTTCGTCTATCACGTCGACGGCTTCGGCGGCAGGCTGGAAACGGCGCCCTACCGCAACGACCGCAACGATTTGACGGCGCTGACGGACCTGGCCGCGAAACAGAAGGCCTCCATCCTCTACCTGTCCAATCCGGACAACCCGACGGGTTCTTACTACGGCAGCAACGCCATCTCCGATCTCCTGGACCGCGTGCCGCCCGAATGCCTCTTCATTCTCGACGAGGCCTACCTCGACTTTGTGCCGCCGGACACCATACTCCCCATCGACGTGGACGACCCCCGGCTGATCCGGGTGCGCACCTTCTCCAAGGCCCACGGAATGGCCGGTGCCCGGGTTGGTTACGCCATCGCCCACCGGGATGTCATCCGGACCTTCGACAAAGTCCGCCTGCATTTCGGCGTGAGCCTGGTGGCACAGGCCGGTGCGCTGGCCTCCCTGCGCGACCCGGAATTCGTGGCGAGCGTGGTAAAGGCCGTGGAAGCGGGTCGGGAAGACTACCGGGAACTGGCCGCGGACGCGGGGATTTCCTCGCTGCCTTCCCAGACCAATTTCGTCGCCTTCGATTTCGGTACGGGCGAACGGGCAGGCGAGGTGATGAACACCCTCATCGAGTTGGGCGTATTCCTGAGAAAGCCCGCCGCGCCAGGACTGGACCGCCTGGTCCGGGTCACGGTGGGCACGCCCGGTGACCGGGCCGTCTTCTCGGAGCTGTTCCGGGAGGTCATGAACGGGGCGTAGGCTGCGGGCTGGGGGGCTCGCCAAAGAAGGCAGACCAAGACAGGCGGACGGAATCCCAAAATCGGTAAATCAGGTAATCACGAGGTAGACCGGGGGAGGACGCTCCAACGGTGGTCGATCTCGAATTCTTCAAGCAAAACGGCTACGTAAATCTCGGACAGCCCTTTTCGCCGGTAGAGGTCAGTCGCTTCGTCGAACTGTACGACCGCGACCGGTCGGAGACGGGGTATTTCTGGCGACCCATCGCCTTCGACGGCCACCAGAGCGTGAACTGCGAGCCGCTCATCTCCTCCCCGGAATTCGACGGGCTCATTCGCCATCCCACGCTCATCGACCCGATCGAGACCATCTTCGAAGGGCCCAGTTGCCTCGCGGAGGCCTGCCTGCGGCACATGGCGCCGCATGACGGCGACCCGGTGGAGGTCTGGCACCGTGACCGGCGGCACATGACCGACCGGCCCTACCGGTGCGGTTACCTCCACATGATGCTATACCTGTCCGACGTAAGCGAGGAAACGCACTGCTTTTCGATCTCGCCTGAACCCTGCGACGGACCCATACTGGAAATTGAGGAACAGGTCAAAGAGCGCGGCGGCATACCCCTCCACGGTCCGGTCGGCACGGTCATCCTTTTCAACCTGTCCGCAGTCCACGCTGCCACCGTGAGGAAAACCACCCACGAACGCAAGTCCGTCCAGGTCTACTACGGCCATCGCGACGGACCAGTCCTCAGTCAGCACACCACCATCCCCACCGGCCTCTGGCGCGACCACCCCGATCCTGAAGTGCGAGGGTTCTACAGCCTGCTCAACACGCGTTCGCGGAAGTTCGCCGAGGCGTTTGGCTAGCGTTCCAGGCCCGTCGATTCTCACGGCACATCCGACAGCCAGCTCCCCAGCTTGTCTCCATAGGCAAAGATGGCCGGCAGACCGCCGGTATGAATGAAGAGCACCCGGCTGCCCTCTGCGATCACGCCGGATCGCACATGGTCGATGAGTCCCGCCATCGTCTTGCCGGTGTAGACCGGGTCGAGGAGCAACCCCTCCTGGCGGGCCGCCAGCGCGATCGCCTCGCGCACCGCGTCGTTGAGCCGGCCATAACCGGGTGCCAGAACGCCGTCGTACGCCATGACGTCATCCGCGTCGAACACCTCCGGCCGTTCGATCATCGAGGCGAGTTCCACCGCAACCTTTCTTACGCGAGCTACCTGGCTGTCGGCGTCGCGCCGCACACAGATGCCGTATACCGGGGTCTCCTTGCCCAGGGCCCGGAAGCCTACCAGCAGCCCGGCGTGGGTCAGGGCGCTGCCCGTGGGACAGACCACGGCGTCAAACGCTAAGTCGAGGTCCCGGGCCTGCGCCAGGGTCTCCTCGGCCGCGAGCACGTATCCGAGCGCGCCGAGCGGGGGATGGGCGGGGGCGAGATGGATCACATAGGGCCTGCGGCCTTCCTCCGCAAGCGATTGGGCAAGCAGGTCCAGTGACGCGTCCGCCGCAGGCTCGTCGTCGCCGACCGGGAAGGAATGCAGCTTCGCTCCGAAAAGCCGGTCGAGCAGCACGTTGCCGGATGATCGATGGAGGGCGTCCACGTCGGGTACGCGCTCTTCCAGCTGAATGTGGGTTTCCATGCCGAGCCGGCGTCCGGCGGCCGCAGCCACGCGGACGTAGTTCGACTGCACCGCGCTGGTGATCAACAGGGTGTCGGCATCCCGTTTCTGCGCCTCGCCCAGGGGGAATTCGAGCTGGCGGACCTTGTTGCCGCCCAGGGCCAGTCCCGTGCAGTCGTCGCGCTTGATCCACAGCTCGATGCCGAGGGCCGCACTCAGGCGGGATGCGGGATCCAGCGGCGTCGGCACATGGCCCAGCCGGACCCGGGGAAACTTGTCGATGGCTTTGGTTAACGGGCTGGTCATCTTGTCGATTGCGCGTCATTCATGAGTTATTTACGAGTTTTCCCACGCGGACCGGAGTTCGTGCACGGTCAGCGAGACGATGCGTAGGCCTCCGTGCACGCTTACGCCGTGCACGCTTTCGCCGTCCGCCTTCAGAGCCAGCCGGTGATTGGTCGCGGCCGGCAGGAAGCAGAACGACATGGACACCTCCCCCTGGTTGCCGAAGATCTCCAGCGAGGTCCGGTCGATCAGCAATTGAAGGCTGACGCGGCCGTCGATCGTACGTAGCGCCGCGGTTTTCCCCATACAAGACAACGTTTGCGCTTCCGCATCGTATTCTACGGTATGTCCCTGCACTTCGATGGTGAAACCTCTGGCACCGGCCGACTCGCTGTCGTCGCCGCCCGATTTGCCGCGACCGCCGACATCAATCACCAACCGCACGTCGAACAGGTCGCCCTCGTCTGCCAGGACGAGCCGGCTTTCAGCCTCGCGCAGGTCCGTGACCGCGTAGCTGCTGATTTCTCCCGATGCGTATCGCTGCTGGAACTGTTCGGCCGCCATGGCCGCCAGGTCGCCGGCGGGCCAGGTGCGCGTCCCGGTATGCAGTAGTTCGATTTCCCGCACCGGTTCCCTGCACAACCGGATCCCGTCCGGCAGCGTCCTGAGCGTCAGTTCAACCGGGAACGACATCTGCTGGTTGAAGGGCATGGCCGGGTACCGGCCGCCCCGCATCCACGAGATCTGGATCCGCCGGCCGTCCTCCGCCGGGATGTCGCTCCAGGTCTGGGCGGCGTAACCGTTGGCGCCTTGCTCCGCCTGCAGGACGTCCGTCTCGGGCGCGTAGGTCTGACCGTCGAAGCGCCCGAGCAGGTAGCCGCCGCTCGCGCCCCAGAAGACCCACCTGGTGTCCGAAGGGTCTCCATCCACCGGCAGCTCGAAAAAATCGGGACATTCAGACACGCCGGGCAACGTCAGGTCCTGCAGGTGCGTCCAGGACTTGAGATCCGGGGACGCGAACAGGGCGTAGTCGTTACCGTCCATGAACAGCGTCATGATCCATCGCGAAGTCGGTTCGTGCCAGACCACCTTTGGATCGCGGTTCTCCGCCCGGACGTGACCGATGACCGGATTGCCTGCATACTTTGTCCACGTCCGGCCGCGGTCGTTGCTATAGGCTATACATTGTATACACCGGCGTTCAGGGAACACCCTTTCGCCGCCCGCCGTGTAGAAAGCGATCAGCGGCGGCGCGTCTCCGTCCCGGAACCCGCCGGTGTCGTGATGGTCCACAGCCGCGGATCCCGACCACATCCAGCCCGTTTCGTCCACGTCCAGCGCGGCGGTGTGAAGCTGTTTCCAGTGGACCAGGTCCGTGCTGACCGCGTGTCCCCAGGTCGTGCGGCCGTGCACCATGCTGCCGGGCGTGTGCTGGAAGTAGAGGTGGTACTCCCCGTCGGCATACACCAGACCGTTGGGATCGTTGATCCAGTGTTTCTTCGCCGTGAAGTGGAATTGGGGGCGGAGAGCTTCCCGGTAGAGGGTGTCGCTGGTCATCGCGGTTTATCCAGGCTTCGACGGCCGGGCGGGCGGTGACAGTTTAAGAGGCTTCCGGTCGGCTGGACGGGCACCGGCCGATCCGCGCCGGATTCCGGCCTCGGTCGATTCGCGACGGCACGGCCGTCACACGTTGGTCTCGATCAGCCGCACACTTTGCGCGTCCAGTTGCGTGTAGTCGATGACCTCAAACCGGTTGCCGTCGACGTCGGTGAGCAGAAGCCGCGTATCCGACGCCCAGTGGGTGTTCTCGTGGCCGCGGATGACGAACTCGCGCTTGCCCCGGTCGGTCATGACGTCCCAGTAGGTGACGCCGTATTCCATCTGTATGGAGTTTACCCGTTCGATCGTCGCCCGAAGGTACCGGTGGGCGAGCTCCTCCTCGATGACCTTGCGGGAATCTTCGTCCAGGTCGTTCAGGTCCCTGATGAAGGCCACTTCCTCGTTCTTGATGTCCAGGAGCGACACGTACCGGTCCGAGTGGGCCATGGGGGAGGCGTTGACCGGCCGGACGCGGATGTAGGACCGCTCGTCGCGGACCGTCATGCGCACGGTGTTCTTCGGCGCCCGGAAGACCCGGATCTCGCTCGCCTGGTAGGGTTCGACGGGGGCGTTCTCGATCCCCGTTTCGAATTCAAAGGTGTCCGGCGTTTCCACGCCAGGTTCATCCGGCATCTCGATCTCCCCGCTCAGTTTGTATGTCCATTGGCGCCGCGGTTCGGGTCGGCCTTGCCCCCGCCCACGGCCATGACGGCGGTGCTCGCCCGCTGGGTTTCGACCATACGGTAGAAGTGGCCCTTCATGTCCAGCAGTTCCTCGTGGGTGCCCGTCTCCACGATCTTTCCCGCGTCCAGCACCACCAGCCGGTCTGCCCGGCGGAGGGTTGAAAGCCGGTGGGCGATGGCAAAGGTCGTCCGGCCCTTCACGAGATTGGCGATGGCCTCCTGGATAAGCTTCTCCGTGTGGGTGTCCACCGAGGAGGTGGCCTCGTCCAGGACCAGGATGCGGGGGTCGTGGATGATAGCCCGCGCGATGGCGATCCGCTGTTTTTCGCCACCCGACAGTTCCTTGCCGTTCTCGCCGATCTGGGTGTCGTATCCGTCGGGCTTCGCGCAGATGAAATCGTGGGCGTTCGCGGTCCGGGCCGCCCGCATGATCTGCTCGAGCGAGGCGTCCGGACTGCTGTACCGGATGTTCTCCGCGATGGATCCGCTGAAGAAATAGGAGTCCTGCAGCACGACGCCGATCTGCCTTCGCAGGTCTTCAAGGCCGATGTCCCGGATCGGCACTCCGTCGATCTCCAGGTTGCCGTCGTCGATATCGTAGAACCGGCAGAGCAGGTTGGTCATCGTCGTCTTGCCCGATCCGGACTTGCCCACAAGCCCGATCATCTCGCCGGGCTGCACGTGGAGGCTGATGTCGTGGAGGACGGGCTTGCCCGCCTCGTAGGCGAAGGTCACGTCTTCGAATTCCACCTCGGCCTTCATGTCCTTCATCTCGACCGGGTCGTCCCGGTCCTCGGTTTCCGCCGGGGTGTCGACGATTTCGAAGACCTTCTCCGCGCCGCTCATGGCCCGGCTCGACCAGGTGTTCAGCTCGCCGAACCACCGAAGGGGTTCGTACAGCATCCAGAGGTAGGCAATGAACATGATGAGGGCGCCGGTGGTGAAGGTACCGTCGATGCGGGCGATTCCCCCGTAATACCAGACCAGGATCAGCCCGGACGTCGTAAGCATGCTGACCGTGCTGAAGAAGACGGCCGCTTCCTTCTCGCTCTCGAAATCGCCCCGGAAGACCCCTTCATTGCTGCTTCTGAACCGGCGCATCTCCCGTTTTTCCTGGACGAAGGTCTTTACGACGCGTACCGAGGAGAGCATCTCGCCCGCCATGCCCACCAGCTTGCCCCAGCGGTAGTATTTCGTCCGGAAAGCCCGGATCAGCCGGATCCAGAAGTACCACCCGCCGGTGACGAGCAGGGGTATGGGGATGAGCACCAGGAGCGTCAGTTGCCAGCTGGTCAAGAAAAGCAGGACCAGGATGCCCACCAGGAGCAGGAGATTGGTCAGGATATAGGGCACGCCGTCGACCAGGAACCACATCATGCTCTCCGTGTCGTTGGACACCCGCGAGATCAGGGATCCCACCTGCCGCTTGTTGTAGAACTTCATGCTCAGCCGGGAGAGGTTCTCGTACAGGTCCTCGCGGACGGACACGATCACGCGGCCGCCGAGCCAGACGGAAAGCCGGTCCTTGAAGATCTCCAGGACGAAGGATACCAGGCGGATGACCGCGTAGGCGCCGACGAGCAGATAGAGGAACGAGAACGGGTCCCCGGGGGCGCCGGCGGCCGGGTCCCCGGAGGCGCCGGCGGCCGGGTCCTCGAGTACGTCGATGATAAGCCGCATGATGTAAGGCGGAGCGAGTTCGGCCAGGGTGAACAGGAGCGACAGGAAGACCATCATCGCGAGTTTGGCCTTGAAGGGCACGGCGTATCGGGCGATCCGCCGCATCATCGCGAGCCGGTTGGTGCATGCCGAACAGATCCCGTTCGGCTCGGGCAGGAGGCGCCCGCACCGGTCGCACCGGGTCTTGTCCACCTCCCCCTGCATGTCGACCGGGTCATCCTTGATGAACTGATCGATACCCCGGGCGATCCGCGCGAACTTGGCGCGCTGGGACGGGGTGTAGCGGATGACCTCGACCTCTTCGTTCCCGATCACCACGTTGATCCGGCCCGAGCCGACCAGTTCTTCCACGGCGGCGCTGTTGGCATCGGACAACTCGATGGACGCGTCCCCGTTTCCTGTGCCTGCCCCGTTCGAATCGAACCGTAACACGCGCTGGTCCGTCACCAGGAGCCAGCGTTCCTCGAAGCGCAGGTCTTCCGTCAGGTCGGTCGCCGCGGCGATTCGGACGGACTCTCCTTCGCGCAGCGCTTCCCGGCATCGGTCGGCCAGCGCGGCAGGCATCCTCTCCTGGTAGGTGGTCGCGGTGTCGGTCATGCCACCTCCATGATCTCGGATGTGGCCTTCTGCAGGCGCACCAGGTGATGGAAATGGCCGCGGTTCGCGATCAGTTCTTCGTGGGTGCCTTCCTCGACGACCCGGCCCTGCTCCAGCACCACCAGCCGGTCGGCGTCCCGCAGCGTGGACAGGCGATGGGCGATGGCGATCGTCGTGCGCCCCTTGATCAACCGCGCGATGGCTTCCTGGAGCTGTTTCTCCGTCTCGGCGTCCACCGAGGACGTCGCCTCGTCCAGGATCAGGATGCGGGGGTCGTGGAGGATCGCCCGGGCGATGGATACGCGCTGCTTCTCGCCGCCCGACAGCCCCGTGCCCTTATCCCCGAGAATCGTATCGTATCCATCGGGCTTCGCGAGGATGAAGTTGTGGGCGTTGGCCGCCCGGGCCGCCGCCATGATGTCCTCGAAACTCGCGGCGGGCTTTCCGTAGGCGATGTTCTCCCGGATCGTCCCGTTGAAAAGGATCGGTTCCTGCAGGACGACGCCGATATGGCCCCGCAGGTCTTCGAGCCGGATGTCCCGGAGGTCCACGCCGTCCAGCGTGATCGAACCGTAGTTCACGTCGTAGAACCGGCAGATGAGGTTTATGGTCGTACTCTTCCCGGCGCCCGACTTTCCGACCAGGCCGATCATTTCGCCGGGCCGGATATGTAGATTGACGTCCCGCAGCACCGGCAGCGCGGCGTCGTACCCGAACGTCACATCCTGGAACTTGATCTCGCCCCGCGTCTGCAACATCTGCTTCGCGTTCTTGTCCTCGTAATTCTCCGGTTCCATGTCGATGAGCTCGAAGACCCGTTCAGCGGCGCTCATGGCCCGCGTCATCCAGCTGTTGACCCGACCGAGCCACCGCAGCGGACCGTAGAACATCTGCAGGTAGAAGTAGAACAGTATCAGCTCACCCAGGGTGAGTTCCTGTCCGAGCACCTGCCCGCCTCCCACCAGCCACACCACGACAAAGCCCAGGAAGTTCAGCAGGCCCATGGTGGAGAAGTAGTAGATCCACTGTTTCTCGGTCCAATACTCCAGGGCGAACATGTCCCTCGCGTTGCGCTTGAACCGGCCGACCTCCCTGTTCTCCTGGGCGAAGGCCTTGACGATACGAATGCCCGAAAGGGATTCCTGGATGTGGGTGAAGAACCCTTCCCACTGGCGCCACATCCGGGTGTAATAGGTCCGCAACCTCCGGTAGAGGACCCGGCCCCATATGACGATGAGCGGCACGGGGATGAGGATGTAGAGTGTAAGCACCCAGTTGGTGTAGAACAGCATGCCGATGATACCGAGCGTCGTCATCCAGCGGAGGATGAGGAAGGGCAGGCCGTCCACCAGGAAGCTGCGCACGTTCCGGGTGTCCCGCGTCACGCGCGAAAGCAGGCCGCCCGTCTTCTGCTTGTCGTGGAACCCCAGCGAAAGGTATTCGACGTGATGGTACACCTGGGCCCGGATATCCGCCACTACGCGGGCGCCCACCCAGGCCGTCAGCCAGCCGTTCGCCATCTCGCCCAGCCAGCGGAGTACGAGCAGGCCGGCCATGGCCGCGACGAACCAGAACAGCAACTCCTTGTCACCGTTCTCGAAGGCGTCGTCGATGATGAGCTGCGTTATCTTGGGCGGGAGGAGTTCCGCCACGCTGAGCACGGCGAACAGCGCCACCATGGCGATGGCCTTGGTCCGGTGGGCACCCAGGTAGGAGCAGATCCGCTTGAGCATGCCCCACTTGCTGACGCAGGCGGGACACAGCCCGTCCCTGGTGGGCAGGCGCCTGCCGCAGGTTTCGCAGACCACCCGGGGGAACTCCGTCTTGACCTGAAACGGCTTTTCCTCGATGTGCTGCTCGATGCCGCGCTGCGCCTCGTTAAAGACGTCCACACGGCTCTGGGAATAGCGGATCAGCGGAATGGTGTCGTCGGCCGTGGAGACCTCCAGGCAGGAGCCGCCTACCAGGGGTTCCACCGCCACCCTGGTCAGGTCCTCCAGCGGCACGGCGATGTCGTCGCCGGCGCCGTTGAGTTCCAGGGCCATGACGCGTCGGTCGGTTACGATGAGCCAGGAGGGCTGGAACCGGCCTTTCGCGTCCAGGTCCGATTCCAGGGTGATGTGGATTTCTTCGTCGGTTTCCAGTACGGGGTAGAGTTTCTTTTGAATCTGATCCGGCAGGGGATCGGCCAGGCGCATGTAACTCCCTTTGGCACCCTGCTGTGGGGATTGCCGCCGTGCGGGTTGAACGGAACCGGTCATATATCAATAAAGTGGATGCATCCGTAACGATTCACTGCTTCGAATGCGATTTTAAATCCTGGGAAAGTGTGAGGGAATCGCGGCTCGCTCCAGTTCGCGAAGGTACACTTTCTGAGCCCGAAAATCAAGGAAAAGCATCCTGCCGAATTGGTTTATTTACTGTAAATACTTTGATTTACGTCGGCTGGATCTTACATTGCCAGAGATGACTCCACACCGCCTCGAAAGCCTGCTGTCCCGCTTCTCCGGCCTTTCCATCATGGTCGTGGGCGACTTCTTCCTGGACAAGTACCTGGTCCTCGATCCGGCACTGGACGAACCGTCCCTGGAGACGGGGCTGGCCGCGCGCCAGGTCGTGGCCAGGCGCTGCATGCCCGGTGCCGCGGGCACGATCGTGGCCAACCTGCACGCCCTGGGGGTCGGACACCTGCTCGCCGTGGGGATCACGGGGGAAGACGGCGAGGGGTACGAGCTCAGGCAGGGCCTGGCAGCTATGGGGGTCCGCCTCGACGGACTATTCGAATCTCCGGACTTGTTCACGCCCACCTACATCAAGCCAATGAACCGGGAGCCGGGAGGAGAAAGGGAATCAAACCGTATCGACATACAGAACCGGACGCCCACGTCGCGGGCCCTGGAAGACCGTTTGATCGAATTCATCGGAGACATGACGCCCGGGGTGGACGGCGTGGCCGTCATGGACCAGGTGGGGCGGCGCAACACCGGGGTCGTCACGGACCGGGTCCGTGATGCGATCGGCGACCTCGGCAGGACCCGGCCCGACAAGGTCATCCTGGCGGATTCGCGCGAACGCATCGGCGATTTCCGCCACGTCATCCGCAAGGGGAACCGGGATGAGATGGGCGGAGCGGGCGAAGAACCGGCGCGGCCGGTTTACGTCACCCTCGGCGCGGACGGCCTGCTGCTGATCGACGGCGAGGACCGCCGGCATGTGCCCGGCATACGCGTTCCGGGACCCGTGGACACCGTAGGGGCAGGGGACAGCGTAACGGCCGGGATCGTGGCCTCGCTGGCCGCCGGTGCGACGCCCTTGGAAGCCGGCCTGGTCGGCAACCTCGCGGCTTCGGTCACCGTCCGTCAACTGGGCGTCACGGGAACGGCCTCGCCCGCGCAACTGGTGGAAGCAATGAAGACGATGATGGAAGCGTAGAGGAATCGTCTAACGAGGTTCTACTGTCCAGAAATTGAAGACCACAGAGGCGGCGACCGGAATCCACTGGATGTTCCGGTCGTTGAAGGCGCGAATGTATCTCACGTCCAGCGCCAGGCCGACCGTGTCCGTAACGGGCATGTGCACGCCGCCGCCCAGAAGGATACTGAAAGAAGTCTCTGAACTGAACGCGGTCAGCTTCGTGCCGCGCACGGTACCGAAGAACCGATCGATTGCCCTGGCGTAGCCGATGCCACCGATCCCGTAAACGGCCGCGGGGGAAGTGGTGGTCTTGTACATCAATCCGAAGTTGGCGCCTTCCAGGCTTACGTTGGCATCCACGTCCGGTCCAAGTCTCTGCAGCGCTTCGTCGCTCAGGCGGTCCCGGTCGTGTTGGCCGCGTTTTACAGAAAAGAGGTTGTCATGGCCGTTGAACGCGAGATGAACAGATTCGGAAACGCGTACCGTCACCCCCAGAAGGAACAAGGAACCCCTGGTTTTTCCGTCCGCAAAACCGCCTAGAGGAATACTCCTCCCGCCACCCAGGCTGATCGACATGCGCTTTTCGGCGACCTGGGCGACCTGGGCGACCTGGGCGAATCCCTTGCCGGTTGCCGACAACGAGATTACGGAAGCCAGTAGGATGATGACGACTTTCTTCATGCCTGCCGCCCGGGACCGGCCGCAAGGGCCGTCGAGGACCGCCGGTCCGCGTCTCATGCGCACTATGACTTCTGTGCACCGGCCTTTTCACGGGTCCGACGACCACTTAGATAGGCCTTCAGCTTCGGCGGGAAATCCCGCTTGACCAGCTCCTGCCGCAGCGCCCACTGTTCTTCGGCCGCCACCGGGGACGTCTCCCTGATTTCGCCGCCTTCCATGATCAGGATCGGTTCACCGTCCCGGTAGAGGATCCGGTTGGTCGTGATGCCGGGCACGCGCCGCCCGGGCGTGATGATGCCGACCAGGTTCAGGGGGTCGGCGGCGCTGATGGCCACGAGCGTGCCCTGTTTCTCCTTCCGCCGGATGCTGCGCAGCAGGGTCACGGCTTCGCCCAGGGCGTACTGCTCGCCCCAGACGCCGTTCACGAACCGGCCGCCGCGGATCTCTCCCCGGGCTTCCATCCGCCGAAGCACCCGCACGAGGTCCCGCCACGGCGGCGAGGCGTTCTCCCGCTCCGTCAGGCGCCGGAACACGACGCCGTACCGGGCGAGCGCGACGCGGGCATAGGCCTCGAGATCCTCTTCCGCGTTGCCTTCCGCCGGTACGCGGGACGTCAGACCCCACCGTCCCGCCGTCGACAGGTCGAAGGGATTCCGGCGTTCCCGTCCCCGCCGGGACTCCCGGTGACGCGACGGCACCAGCAGGGCCCGGAGGCCCGCGAAACTGTCCGACGTGACCAACCCCGCCGATACCAGTTCCGCCACGGCTTCCTCGGCGTGGGTCCGAAGGAGGCCGGACTGCGATGTGATGTCGTCGAAAAACACCGCGCCCTGCCGGGTCATCAGGTCCAGCACCGTATTCGCGTACGTGGACAACGCCAGGTCCTCGTCACCGGTCACGCCGCTCAGGGACATCCACAGCGAGCGGTTCATACGGTCCACGATGGCGATGGGCGTCGACCGGATCGGACCGGCCGTCTTTCCGTGCTCGCCGTTCGACCGGTGGGGACGGAGCCGTCCCCAGGCGTACTTGCCGGACAGGCACAGGTTGTCGAGCCAGGCGTAGTCGTAGTCGGTGACGCGGGACGGCAGGATCTCGCTCTCCCAGGCCGCGGCCGGCGCCTCCACGCCTTCCAGCATGCGCAGCACGGCGGTCACGGCGTCGGCCCCCTTGAGCCGGGTGTCGGGCGCCAGGTGATGCCAGGTGAAGAGGAACTGCATGAAGTCGGCGGGTGAAACAGGCTGAATCTCCCGGCGCAGTTTGGTGATCGTGAAGCGGTGGATCCGCGCCAGCAGCCGGCGCTCGCACCACTCCAGCCCGTCCGCGTCCGGCGAAAACTGTCCCCTGAATACGAATCCCTCCTGCTCCAGGGCGGCCAGCGCCTGATCGACCTTGCCGACCGGCAGGTCGATGGACCCGGCCAGGCCGGCCGCCGTGACCGGACCCAGCGTCTCCAGCCTCCCTCGTATCAGTTCCACCAGCGCGTACGCTTCCAGGGCGTGGTCTTCCGTGGCGGATGCGGCGGTGGCGGATGCATCAGTGGCGGTTGCGCCGGCCTCAGATGCATCATCGGCGGTCGGCCCGGCCAGGCCGGCCTGCCCGGCCGCGGTATGAAAACTCTTCTCCAGGTTGCCTCTCACGTCGTCCGGGAAATCCTCCGCCGGTTCGAATCGCCCTTGCGGATGCACCCGCTCGAAATGGATGCGGCGTTCCAGGGGCGTCCACAGGCGCTTTCCGCCTTCCGTCACGAGCGTGGCGGCCCGGCGGTCGCCTTCCAATACGGCGTAGTATTCCGTCCAGCTGCCGAACTGATCGCCCTTTCGTCCCTCTTCTTCCGTGACATACCCCGCGAGCACCAGGGCGTCGTGGAGTTCGTCGGGACTGCGCACTTCGGGCCAGGCGTCGCTCCGCACGGTGTCGATGGCCTCGGGGTCCAGGCGTCCCAGGTCGCCGGCGACCGCGGGGTCGAGCCAGCGGCGGTTCCTGACGGCGTTGGTCCGCCGCTCCTCGAGGGGCGCGTCGTCCAGGAAAGCATAGGGCCGGGCGTTGAGGATCTCCTCGGCCATGGGCGAGGGCTCGCGGAGGTCCCTGGCGTGCACGTTCATGTCGCCGGACTTCATCGTCTTCAGGACAGTCTCCAGGGTCTCAACGTCCATGGCCTCGTGCAGGCAATCCTCAATCGTCTGGCTGACCAGGGGATGGTCCGGCACCTCCCGGTCGCCTGCGATGTTCTCCAGGCACGCGATCTGGTCGGGGAACACCTGGGCGATCAGGTCCTCGGCCACGGACCGCTGAATCTGCGGCGGCACCCGGTCGCCGCCCCTGCGCCGCAGCACGGCCAGGGCGGTGGACGCGTTCCAGCGCCAGCGCACCTCGAACATGGGCGCGTCGAGAAGAGCCTGGACCAGCACCTCCCGGACCGTCTTGGCGTTCAGGTAGCTGAAGACGTCGTCCAGCGGGAAGCTGTGGGTGGCGCCCAGGGACAGGATGATGGAATCCTCGTTGGCCGCGGCCTGCAGCTCGAAGTTGAAGGTCCGGCAGAAACGCTTGCGCAGGGCCAGTCCCCAGGCCCGGTTGACCCGGCTTCCGAAGGGGCTGTGGAGCACCAGGTGCATGTCGCCGGCCTCGTCGAAGAACCGTTCCGCCACCAGGTCCTTCTGCGAGGGGATGACGCCGAGGGCCGCCTTGGCCGCGCCGAGGTATTCCGCAATCTGCGTCGCCGCCACGTGGGAGACGCCCGCGGATTCCATCAGCCAGTCCTCGGCCTCCCGCTTCCATTCCGGGTCGAGCTTCCCCTGGCTGTCGCGTCCGGTCGCCGGCCCGGAACTGTCGACGCCATCTTCCGGTGGACCGGACTCCTCGCCGTCGTCCTTCGGCGGCCCGGATCCCACGTCCATCCGGCTCGCTACCTCTTCCCTCAGCCGCGACAGGGAAGCGGAGAGTTCGACCGTCCTCCCCGGCGCCTCGCCGAACCAGAAGGGCATGGTGGGCGGCAGGCCCTGGGCGTCCTCCACGCGGATCTTGCCCTTCTCCACGCGCAGGATCCGCCACGAGTTGTTCCCCAGCTGCACGATGTCCCCGGCCGTGCTCTCGATGGCGAAGTCCTCGTTCAGCGTGCCGATGAAGGTCTCCGTGGGCTCCATGATCACGTCGTAGTCGAATTGGTCGGGAATCGTCCCGCCCGACATCAGCGCGTTGATCCGGGCCCCCTTGCGGCCCCTGACCGTACCGTTCATGAGGTCCCGCTGGATGTAGGCGTGCTTGCGGCCCCGGCGCGGGGTATAGCCCTCGGCCAGCATGGCCACGACGCCGTCGAATTCCTCCCGGGACAGACCGCGGTAGGGATAGGCCTTTCGCACCAGGTGGTACAGATCGTCCTCGCTGAAATCGCAGTTGGCCACCTCCGCGATGATCTGCTGGACCAGCACGTCGAGGGGCTGTTCGGGGATGATGATCCGGTCCAGCTCGCCCCGCCGCACCGAGTCCATGATCGCGGCCGCCTCCACGAGTTCGTCCCGCGTCAGGGGGAACAGGCGGCCCTTCGGCGTGCCCGTAATGGTGTGGCCCGAGCGGCCCACCCGCTGGATGAGCGTCGCGATCGCCTTGGGGGAACCGATCTGGCAGACGAGATCGACGGATCCGATGTCGATCCCCAGTTCCAGGGAGGCCGTGGCCACGAGCGCCTTCAGCGCGCCGGCCTTCAGGCGCTGTTCGGCGTCGTGCCGGTGCTCCTTCGACATGCTGCCGTGGTGGGAGGTGACGTTTTCGGTACCCAGCCGTTCGCTCAGGTGGCGGGCCAGCCGCTCCGACATGCTCCTCGTGGTGACGAAGACCAGGGTCGTCCGGTGCCGCAGGATGAGCTCCTCGAGGCGTTCGTACACTTCCTCCCACACCTCGTTCGACATGACGGCGCCGAGGGGGGAACGGGGTACTTCGATCTTCAGCTCGAGTTTGCGCCGATGCCCGGTGTTGAGGATCTTGCAGCCCTTGCCCTTCGCGTAGCCCGCGCCGGTGAGGAAGTGGGCGATCCGGTCGATGGGTTTCTGCGTGGCCGATATGCCGATGCGCGTGAGCGGACCGGAGGTAAGCCGTTCCAGCCGCTCCACCGAAAGGGCCAGGTGAGATCCCCGCTTGTTACCCACCAGCGCGTGGATCTCGTCGATGATGAGCGTGTGCACGTTCGGCAGGATGCGCCGGCCGCCCGCGCTGGTCAGCAGCAGGTAGAGGCTTTCCGGCGTCGTCACCAGGATGTGGGGCGGATGCTTCGTCATGGCGGCGCGCTCGCTCGTGGGCGTGTCGCCCGTGCGGACCGCCACGCGGATGGGGACGTCGGGCCGATCGCGCTCCTTGAGGATCGCCTGGATACCCTTGAGTGGGACCTGCAGATTGGCGTGGATGTCGTTGCTGAGAGCCTTAAGGGGGGACACGTAGACAATCTGGGTACCTTCGGGCAGCGATCCGTACTGGCCCTGGCGGACCAGGTCGTCGATGGAGGACAGGAAGGCCGCCAGCGTCTTCCCGGAACCCGTGGGTGCCGCGATCAGCGTGTTCTGCCGCTGCTTGATGACCGGCCAGGCGCGCTTCTGGATGTCGGACGGTTCCTCGAACCGGTCCTCGAACCACGCGGCCACGGCGGGATGGAAGAGGTCGTTGGTCATGGGTTTTCTGGTCTTGAGATTCCGGTTTCAGACGGACCGTCGCGTTTCAGGTTAACTTTCGCGCATACGGCTCACGGTCCGGCGAAGGAAAGTGGTATAATCAAGAAGGAAGTCGATTTCTTTGTTACAATCAAGTGTTGAGTGCGATCCCCGTGCCGGAATTCTCGATCGAGGGCGCAACGGCGAGCACAGGGGCGGCGCATCCATGACTGCCGGAGGATTTCGGACCGGAGGTAACCAGCCGGAGCGGATGTGAACACCTGGGTGGCCGCCTACATCAGTAAGTCGGAAAATATCCGGAAGATACTGGGCGGCAAGGGTTTTCGCGACAGGTGACGATAGCTGTTTCAGGTGACGACGGCTAGTAGGCTATGGCGTAGATCAGCAGGACGGTGCCCAGGATGAGCGCGATCAAACCCCGGTTCCGGGTGGTGAGCCCGATCCGCTCCACCGTCCTGCCGCCGGCCCATACGATCACGCCCGATACGAAAAGGTAGAGCCCGGCGGCAATCAGTAACACGCTCATGATGCTGGCCGCTGCTGAGACTGTGGGGTCCTGGGAAGAGTCAGGTCAGCAAGGTAATCCCGATGGTGTTTATGATCACCCCCGCGGCCATGGCGATCTTGCCGCGTCTGGGGGTGGAAAGGCCGATGCGTTCCATGTTGTTTCCGCCGGCCATGGCGAGCAGGCCCGTGATAAAGAGAGACATGCCTACGAACATCAGTGGAAAGATAAAGACCGCGTCCAATACATCGCTCATACCGGGTGACTCCTTGTTAAATCACGCCTCGTATAGCACCGGGCAATAGGCGAGATCGTCCAGGTGCTGCACGTAGTAGTCGTTGCGTCCCTCCACCGGCCGGGCGTTTTCCGTGCGCAGGTGAAAGGCAAAGCTGCGGCGCGGCGCGTCCGATACGTTCGGCCCGCTGGCGTGGTAGGTGTGGCGGTCGTGGAAACTGACCGCGCCGGGAGGCAGGACCGCACAGGCTTCTTCCCAGCGTTCTCCCTCGGGTACGGGGATGTCCTTCTGCTGCGCCTCGTGGTCGTGGCCGAAGAAGTCGCCGCTGTCCAGCAGCCCCCACCGGTGCGAGCCCCGCAGGAACCGCATGGGGCCGGACGCCGCCGTCACGTCGCTCACGGCGACCCAGGCCGTGAACAGCTCGCCTTCCAGGTACCTCCAGTACTGCTTGTCCTGGTGCCAGCCGACATTGCCGGTCACCCCGCCGCCCGGACCGACCGGTGGTTTGTAGAGCATCTGGGACGCCCACAACTGGACGCGTTTCGCCCCCAGGAGGGCGGCCGCCCAACGCCCTATTTCGGGGTGCGAGGCCAGTTCGTAGATGGTCCGGTCCGACAGATGCGCCTGGTCGATCTTGCGGATGCGCTTGGGATCGTCTCCAGGATTCCAAGACCGGCGCGGTGGTTCCCCGGTCTCGTATTCACCGGCCATGACCGCGTCCATGCGGGCGGTCACGCGTTCGATCAGATCGGCCGGGATGATGGGCGGCGAGAAAAAGAAGCCGTCTCGCCGGTACCGGTCGCCGGCGTCCGGGGGCATGGCGACCTTCGGCTTCGGGGGCATGGCAACCTTCGGAATGGTACTTGTCATCTGGTCCTCGCGCATCCGGCCCTCGCTCGTCAGGCAGCGCACTACGCGTCCGGCAGCGCGCTCCTGTACGTCTTGCCGTCCCGCGCCTCGTCGAATTCCTCGTTGGCGCGTTTGAGCAGGTCCGGGTCCCGCAACAGGTCAAGGCCCGTCAGCGCCAGGGACTTGGCCGCGAAGAGCATGCCCCTGCTGCCGATACTCGAACCGGAGGAGGCCACCATCTGCCAGCTGTGGGCCGGCGTGCCCAGGGGCCAGCAGCAGGTCGTGAGCTGCCCCGTGGGCGCGATCCAGCTCACGTCGCCCACGTCTGTCGATCCTTCCACGTGCGGCGGTGTGTCGGAATGGGGAAGTACCTGCGTCCAGAGGGGATTCTCGATGCTTTCGGCAATGGAATCCTTGACCGTCGATTTCTCCATCCGCTCGTAGGCCGACCGGACCGCGTTCTCTGGAAAAGTCGCCTGGAGCTGCCGGGCGAAGCGCCGCTCCTCGGCGGTGAAGGCGAGATCGTTTACGGCCTGCATGTTCTTCAGCATCAGGTCGGAGATCGTGCCGTTCGGCAGGACCTCGTAGGCGCCCCCAATGAACTCGACATCGTGGGTGGTGCCGCTCATCAGCGCGGCGCCCTTCGCTATGTCGAGCACCCGTTCGAACATCTCTTCCACCTCGGCGCGTTTCGGCGACCGGATGTAGTACCACACCTGGGCATAGGCCGGCACCACGTTCGGCGCTTCCCCGCCGCTCGTTACCACGCTGTGGATGCGGGCCTCCGGGATCACGTGCTCCCGGAGGTAGTTCATGCCCACGTCCATCAGCATCACCCCGTCGAGGGCGCTGCGTCCCTGGTGCGGCATGGCCGAGGCATGGGCGGCCACGCCGTGGAAGTTCACCTTGAAGGAGTTGAGCGCGAGCGACGAACCGTTCCAGACCAGGTTCGTAGCGCCGGGATGCCAGGTGATGGCGGCGTCGAGGTCGTCGAACACGCCGTCGCGCGCCATGAGCACCTTGCCCACCACCTGTTCTTCCGCGGGACAGCCGTAGTACCGGATCGTGCCGGCGATGCCATCCCGTTCCATCGCGCGCTTCAGGGCCTTTACCGAACCCAGGCACGCCGTGCCGAAGAGATTGTGGCCGCAGCCGTGGCCGGGGCCGCCCGGTTCGATGGCTTCCCGCTCGGCGGAAACCGTCTGGGACAGGCCCGGCAGTGCGTCATACTCCCCCAGGAACCCGATGATGGGATCTCCCGAGCCCCAGGTGGCGACGAAAGCCGTTTCCATCCCCCCGGCGCCCCACTCGATGGTAAAGCCGTCCGCTTCCAGATCCTTTGCCTGCAGTTTCGACGCGTAGGTCTCCTGCATCGCGATCTGCGGATGGTCCCAGATGTCCATGGCCATCCGGGACAGGTCGTCGTCCTGGTCGCTTATATAATCGATGATCAGTTTTTCCGCGGTCATGGTCGGGCTCTCCGGTCGGTGCGCGGGATATTCGTGAAAAATGAGGGATTTGGGATGTCGATGCGGTATACAAGGGTATATTATAACTGTCGTCAGGCCTATATGCAACGTAGATGCGCTGTAGATACATTGTAGACACGAACACACCATGCGCCAGTTCGACCGGAAATTCGGTGAGCGCCTCATCGATGAATCGCCCATGACGCCGGCGGTCTACCTGTTCAAGGACGGGCAGGGAGCCGTCCTCTACGTCGGCAAGGCCGGGAACATAAGGCGGCGCCTCCAGCAGTACCGAAACGCCTCGCGCCGCAAGGTGCACCGCAAGATGCGGATGCTGGTCCGGGAGGCGAGCACCCTCGAGATCATGCCGCGGGACTCGGAACGCGAGGCCTTGCTGCTCGAGAACGAACTGATCCGCAAGCTGCGGCCGCCTTACAACGAGGACGGCACCTGGGACTTCCTGTACCCGGCCCTCGGCCTGGGTGGCTCGGAGAAGCAGGTCCTGCTCTGCTTCACGACCCATGTGGATGCGTGGCAGGATCTGGACCTCAAGTGGTTCGGCGTGTTCAAGTCGCGGCGGCGCGCCCTGGCCGCCTTCGACGCGCTGGTCTACGTGCTGAAGCTGATCGGACATATCGAACCGGTCCGGCATCTCCCGCTCCACGAAAGGATCCGGGGTTCCCGCCTCACCGGCTTCCGCCAGGTGCCGCCGGAAGTCGTTGCCGCCCTCGAAGGCTTCCTGGCCGGCGCCGGACCCGACGCCCTCGTGCCCCTGACCCACGGCCTGCTGGAGAAACCCGTCGCCCGCCTCAGCGCTTCGGAAGTCCAGCGGAACATCCGTTTTCTGGCGCACTTCCACGAACAGGATCTCGCTCCGCTGCGCGCGGCCATGAAGTCGGCGGACCGTCCGGGAACGTACGTACCGCAGGACGAACGGGACGCGCTGTTCCTTGCAACTGATGAGCGCATTGCCGATAATATCGAAGGAGAATCACGTGTTCAGTAGTTTAGCAGAAAGGACAATTATGACTGAGTCAAAAATCTCCGCAGATGGCCGGACGACGCTACCTGCACCCGTGCGAGAAGCGCTTGGGTTAAAAACGGGCGACGGGATTCGCTACCTGGTTGATGGCAGAACGGTACGCATCCTTCCTGTGCGGCCGATAGATCGTCTATTCGGCATGCTCAGATACACCTCGGTGCCCGTCACCATAGAGGAGATGGAGTGAGTCGTTGGAGATGCCGCGTGCGGAGATGCTGCGTGCGGAGACGCCGCGTGCGAGGTATGATGTTCGATAAATAGTGTTCTAACCAGGTAATGTTATTCACAGACAACCCGACCCGGAAAACGTACTCCACCGAAATCGAGACCAATCATGTTCAAAAGCGTAAAACACGATGTGTGGGCTTTCGACGCGGAATGGGTGCCCGACCCCGATGCGGGGCGCCTGCTCTACGACCTGCCGGCCGATATGCCCGACTTCGAAGTCGTCCAGGAGATGTGGCGGCAGAACGGGGCCACCGAAGAAAAGCCGCGGCCCTTTCTCAAGTACGCCATGTCCCGCCTGGTCTCCATCGCCATGGTGACCCGGAGCCAGGATCCCCAGGGAAACGTCACGATCGACCTGCGCGTCCAACCCCGGGACCCGGACAACCCCGACGACTGCGACGAAGCCGCGATCCTGTCCCGGTTCCTCGAAAGCGTGGGCCGCCGCCTGCCCCAGCTCGTCGGGTTCAATTCCACCGGATCGGACCTGCCGATCATGATCCAGCGGGGGATCATCAAGGGCATCACCGCGGCCGGGTTCTGCATACGGCCGGACAAGCCGTGGGAGGGCTACGATTACTTCTCGCGGGCCAGCGAGTGGAACGTGGACCTGATGACGGCCATCGGAGAGTGGGGCAAGGCGCGCCCCTCCCTGAAGGAGATGGCGGTGCTGTCGGGCATACCGGGCAAGATGGGCGGTTTCGATGGCGACAGCGTCGCCGAGGCCTGGCTCGACGGCGGTATCCGGCGCATCGCCCAGTACAACCAGCACGACGCCGTGACGACCTACCTCGTCTGGCTACGCATCGCTCATTTTGCCGGGTTCTTCAACGACGACCAGTACCGGGAAGAACAGGACCTGGTGCGGTCCATGCTCGAGGAGAAGGCGAAATCTCCGGAGAACGGGCACCTGGCCGAATACGTCCAGGAGTGGGACCGGCTGAAGGGGATGGTGGGGGAAGGGTGAAACGCCTCCGCGATGATCGTACAGACCGGATAGTTACTACGTGGTGGAACTCGATCAGCACCTCGCGGTCTGACGACGTTACTGGTGTAGATAATGGTGGAGGCTCCGACGGCTTTGTAGACCGATGTCCACGTGTATCGTCGCGTGTGCCGACAAGTTCCCCGAGGAGGCCGTAACTCGCGCCGTGCCGGTCGACACCGCCGTCACCAGGCCGGTGGCGTCCACCGTGACGATTTCAGGGTGGCTGCTCGACCAAACCACCGCCGCGCCCGGGATGATCCTGGTGTTCGAGTCGTAGACCACAGCCGTGAACTGGTCCGTCTCGCCCGGATGCGTCAGCGTGATGGAGGATGGCAGAATTTCGATACTGTCCACCGTCTGCTCCACCGAGACTATCGCGATTGCCCTGGCGTCACCCGACGTGACGTAGATTTGCGTCGTACCGTTCCCCGCGGCCGTCACCACGCCCCGGTCGCTGACCCTGGCGACGTTTTTGTCCGCGCTTCTCCAATGCACCGTGGCGTTGGTAAGCACCCCGCCGTCCTGGTCCAGAACCGTGGTGTCGATGAGTACATGGTCGTTGACGGCCGTGAACACGATCCGGTACGTCGACAGCGTGATCGTGGTGGGTTCCTGCGCCGGCGGACTGGACGGATTGGTCAGGCAGGCCGACAGGCAGGCCAGGGACAGGGTCATGAAAACGGCCAGGAATCGAGTTCCGGGAGCGTAACTCACCATACCGTAATCCCGAACGGATGGTTCAACATCGATGTGGCACAAGGTCGTTAACGATACCATTAGACCACGAACAATGCCGGTCAATTGACGACTCCTGCATACGTTTTGAGCGATAATTTCACAAGTTGATCTCTTTTCTTTCATAGTCAACATCAATTACGAAGTTTTCAACTTCATCATATTGCGTCGTCCAATTTCATATGAACATCTCCAGGCACCACGTCTTAAAGCCGTGATTTCGGTAGAATTTGAGCACGCGGTCCAGGTCCATGGTGGCCGAGTGTACGCGGAACCGCCGGATGCCGTTCCGCCCGGCAACCTCCTTCATGCGTTCAACCAGCTTTCCGCCGATTCCCGCGCTTCGGTAGGGTTCCCTGACGTACAGATCGTATATTTCCAGGTGTTGCTCCCCCTCTTCGAATACACACAGGTCGCGGCTGACGTGGACCTCGCCACGGCTGTACCCGATGATTTCGTCGGCCGCAACGGCCACGAGCAAATAGGGCCCCAGGGCTTCCCTTATTTCGTCCGGAGAACTGGGTCCGAAGCCGTATGTCACCCCTTCGGATTCCCAGTCCAGGTCCAGCTGATGAACGGCTTCCACGTCTTCGGGTTCGCATTCACGAATGACCGGGTTTTCCATTTGTGCGTCTCTCCTTGAATCGCGTTGGAATCGCGTTACCATGTTGAAATAGCTGATGTCGATTTATATTGAGGAATGATAATGGTTAAATTGGAACGAAGGCGACTGTATTTTCCGGGAGGCGGGTCAAGATGAGCGACAACG
Organism: Gemmatimonadota bacterium; assembly: GCA_009841265.1. Classification (NCBI taxonomy): domain Bacteria; kingdom Pseudomonadati; phylum Gemmatimonadota; species Gemmatimonadota bacterium. The sequence continues at coordinate 290,002 of VXMB01000001.1, forward strand.
CGTTGGCCGGCCGGATTCGGCCCATACTTTCACCGTATCCGGGATACTCCGAGAAAAACATGTTCGGTGGCGTCTGCTTCTTGATCAACGGCAACATGTGTGTGGGGACCTGGAAGGGCTCGCTCATCGTGCGGCTCGAGCGGGAGAAACACGAGGAGACGCTGGCCGAACCGCACACCAGACCCGCCGACATCGCGGGTCGGACCATGAGGGGATGGGCCCTGGTGGAGCCGGCGGGCATCGCGAGCGAGGATGACCTGGCGACCTGGGTGGCCCGGACCGCCGATTACGCCGCGTCCCTGCCGGCGAAGTAGCCATACGGAAGCCGCGTCCCTGCCGGCCAGTTGATGTACGGTTCCGTCTGATTGCAAGTTTTATGCCGTCCAATTGCAACCTTCATCGAAAATCCCGGCTTCTGAGCCGCAGCGTGCGGTCCTCCAGCTTCGGGTCCCAGACCGCCTCGACCACGAGGTGGACCACGCCCTCGCCCACCTGCAGGTTGCCGGTCACGCCCATGCAGTGCAGCGTCCTGGCCAGCAGGGCGTTGCGCTCGAACACCTTTTCCCAGATGACCAGGTTCACGAAGCCGGTCTCGTCCTCCAGCGTCATGAAGGTGACGCCCTGGGCGGTCCCGGGGCGCTGGCGGCAGATGACCAGGCCCACATAGCGGACCGAGCGTCCGTCCGGCATGCCGTTGAGTTCCCGGGCGGTGGGCAGTCCCCGGGCGGCGAGTTCGGCTCGGCGCGGCTTGAGGAGGTGGCCCTGCACGCTGTGGCCGGCGGCCTGGTGGTCCCAGAGGATGGTCTCCAGGCTGTTCAGGGACTGAAAGCGGGGCTGGGCGTCGCGGTTCTTCAGCGGCAAGGGGGGCGGCCCGCCGGTTTTGGTCCCCAGGACCTGCCATAAGGCGCCGCGGCGGTCCGGGCCGAACGGGCCGAAGCACGCGAAGGCGCCCGCCTCGGCCAGGGACTCGAGCTTGTCCGCGCCCAGGCCGCTCCGCCGGGCGACGTCGGCGATATCGCGGAAGGGCGCCTGCTCCATGGCCGCTTCCAGCCGCGCGCCGTCTCCTTCCCCCAGTCCGCGGACGTAGCGCAGGCCCATGCGGACCGCGAAGGGGAGACGGGGCTTGCGGCCGGCCGCCTCTTCCAGCGTGCAGTCCCAGCGGCTGCGGCGCAGGCTCACCGGGCGCACCTCCACCCCGTGTATCCGGGCGTCGTTGACGATGGTGGAAGGCGAGTAGAACCCCATGGGCTGGGCGTTCAGCAGGGCGCAGGTGAACTCCGCCGGGTAGTGGCAGCGCAGGTAGGCGGTGGCGTAGGCGATGTGGGCGAAGCTGGCGGCGTGGCTCTCCGGGAAGCCGTACTCGCCGAAGCCGCGGATCTGCATGAAGACGTGCTCGGCGAATTCCTCGGCGATGCCTTTTTTGATCATGCGCGAAACCAGCCGTTCCCGGTGCCGCTCGATCCGTCCCGACCGCCGCCAGGCGGCCATGTCCCGCCGGAGCTGGTCGGCCTCGCCGGGGGTGTAGTCCGCCGCCACCATGGCCAGTTGCATCACCTGCTCCTGGAAGAGGGGCACGCCCAGGGTCTTCTCCAGGACGGGCACGAGGCTTTCGTGGGGATAGGTGACCTCTTCCTCGCCGTTGCGCCGCCGCAGGTAGGGATGGACCATGCCGCCCGTGATGGGCCCGGGGCGGACGATGCTGATCTCGATCACCAGGTCGTAGTAGGTGCGGGGCTTCAGGCGCCCCAGCATGGCCATCTGGGCTCGGCTCTCGATCTGGAACACGCCCACCGTGTCGCTGCGGCAGATCAGGTCGAAGGTGGCGGCGTCCTCCCGGGGGAGCGTGGCCAGGGAGAGTTCCATCCGGCGGTGCCGCCGCAGGAGGTCGAAGCCGAGGTGCAGCAGGTTGAGGGCGCCCAGGCCCAGGAGGTCCACCTTGAACAGGCCCGCGTCCTCCACGTCCTCCTTGTCCCACTGGATCACCGTCCGCCCCTCCATGGTGGCGTTCTCGATGGGCACCAGGTCGTGGACGGGGTGGTGGCCCAGCAGGAAGCCCCCGGGGTGGATGGAGAGGTGGCGGGGGAAGTCCTGGATCTCCAGTACCAGGGCGGCCAGGTGGCGCAGGGCCGGGTTCTCCGGGTCGAGGCCGGCCTGGCGGATGAAGTCCTCGTCCCAGTGCCCGTGGGACACCTGCCGGGCCAGGCGGTCCAGGCCGGTGGCCGGGATCTCGAGGACCTTGCCCACCTCCCGGATGGCGGACCGGTGGCGGTAGCGGACCACGTTGGCCACCATGGCGGCGTGGGTGCGCCCGTACTTCTTGTACACGTGCTGGATCACCTCCTCCCGGCGGTTGTGCTCGATGTCCAGGTCGATGTCCGGCGGCTCGGCCCTTTCCCTGGAGATAAACCGTTCGAAGAGGAGGTTCACCTGGGTGGGGTCCACGCCCGTGATGCCTAGGGCGAAGCAGACGGCGGAGTTGGCCGCCGACCCGCGGCCCTGGCAGAGGATGCGCTCGCGGCGGCAGTACTCCACGATCTCGTGCATGGTCAGGAAATAACCCTCGTACTCCAGCTCCCGGATCAGCGCGAGTTCCTTCTTCAGCTGGGGGACCTGCGTTTCGAACTTGCCGCCCAGGCGGCGGGCCGCGCCCTCGAAGGTGCGCTCCTCCAGGTACTGGATGGACGTCTTGCCCTTCGGCAGGCGCTCCAGCGGGTAGCGGTAGCGCAGTTCCCCGAGGGAGAAGGTGCACCGGGCGGCCACCTCGCGGGTCCGTTCGAGGGACGCCGGGTCGTCGGCGAAGAGGCGGGCCATGTCCTCCGGCCCCTTGAGCGCGTGCTGGTCGTTCGGCCGGAGGAGCCGCCCGGCCGCGGGCAGGGTCACCCCCTCCCGGATGCAGGTCAGCACGTCCTGCAGGGGGCGCCGTCCGGGCGTATGGTAGAGGACCTCCACGGCGGCCACGGTGGGCAGGCCGAACCGGTCCGCCAGTTCCCGCAGGCGGATCTCCTTCAGGGTCTCCTCCGCCCGGCGGTGCCGGGCCAGGACCACGTACAGGCGGTCTTCGAAGGCCGCGCGGAGCGGTTCGGGGAAGGGCGGCCCCGTTCCCCCGATCCACAGGGCGATCAGCCCCGGGCTGTGGCGGCACACCTCCTCCCAGCCCACCCGGCAGTTCCCCTTGGCGCCGCGCAGGTGTCCGGCGGTCAGCAGCCGGCAGAGATGGGCGTAGCCTTCCCGGTCCTGGACCAGCAGCACGATCTCCGAGCCGTCCCGGAGGCTGACCTGCGATCCCACGACCAGGTGGACGTCCAGCTCCCGTGCGCGGACGTGGGCCCGCACGATGCCGTACACCCCGTTGCGGTCGGTGAGGGTCAGGGAGGAAAGCCCCAGGCGCCGGCAGGCCTCCACCAGTTCCTCGGGATGGCTGGCCCCTTCCAGGAAGGAGTAATTGCTCTTGCACCAGAGGGGCGCGTAGGGGCTGGCGCCGGCCCGGGGCGCGCAGGTGGGGTTCGTGGGCGCCGGGGCCGCGACGGTGCGGGACGCCGGGGCCGCGCGTTCACGGGGCGGATCTGGAGACGCAAATCCATTCGAGGGCGCCGGCTCCGCGCGTTCACGGGCCATTATTCCACCCGGCCCTGGACGTACCAGCGGCCGCTCCCGTGGTCGTAGTAGATCCAGAGGGTTTCGCCCCGCGCGGTGTCGACGAAACGGTAGTCCCTCCGGACCTCCCGGACCCACCATCCGCCGCTGACCAGGTGTTCCGGGGGCGGGCCGGGGCCCGAAGGCGACTGCCAGTTCACGGGCTGGCCTTCCAGGAGCCGGGGACTGGCGTGGGCGCGGCGCACCAGGGCGCGCACGGCCACCGGCCGGGGGGCGGGCGCGGCGAGCTTGCCGAAGGGCTGCCACCCGAAACGGGCTTCCGGGAGATGCCCCGACGCCAGTTGCGCCGTGAGGACCGAGCCGGGGCCGAACTCGGCCCGGACCCGCGCAAGGGCCCGCATGGCCGAACCGGTGTCGCGGTCCGGATTCTCCTGCAGGAGGTTCAGCTTGTCGGCGGTGACGCGCACGCCCTCCACCTCGAGGGCCAGTTCCACCGGGGGGAAGGGGAAGGAAATCGTTTCCAGGCGCAGGCCCACCAGTTCCAGCAGGACCCTGGCGTCCAGCGTCGGTTCGGCCGCCTGGACCCGGCAGCGATGGCGCGTACCGTTCTCCTGCCGGAACGCCAGCCGGAGGGCGGCGGCCGCCTGGTATCTTTCGCCCGCGGCCTTCAGCAGGGGCGCCAATAGCTGGGACACCCGGAACTGGAGGCCCCGGGCGTCCGATTCGTTCGCGTCCAGTTCCATCCGGGCGCGGAGCGGTTCGGAAAGGCCCCGCGGCTGAAGGGGCAGGGACCGGTCTCCCGCCGCGAAGCGGTAGAGGGTCCGGGCCTGCTCGCCGAGATGCCGGGCGATCCGCTCCCCGGGAAGGGCCAGGAAATCCCCCACGGTATACACGGCCAGCTTGTCCAGCCGTTCCCGCAGCTTCGGCTCGAGTTGCAGATCGAGCAGCCGAACCTTACGGCTCTCGGCATCCTCGACCGCCATGGTGGGGAGCACGGCCACCGCGTCCCTCGCTTTGGCGACGGCATAGGTGCCGAAGCGGCTAAAACCGACCGCGATGCTCGCCGGCAGTTCCAGCCCGGAGAGGGCGGCGTGCATCTGCCCGGCCCAGTCCTCCAGCGACGCGTAGAGCAGGTCCAGTCCCCCCGCGTCCACCCAGAAGATCCCCGGCTCCTCCGCGCTCGGCTCCACCCGGGGGCTGAAACGGTCCAGCGCGCCGTGGACCTGCCGGACCGCCGCCCCGACCTCCTCCTCCGAAATCGTCCCGGCGCACAGGCCGCGGTCCAGGGAGAGGGCCGCGGCGTACTTCATGCCCGGCCGGATCCCGCCCCGGACGGCCGCGGCGTTGAGCCACAGGATGGGACTCAGGGGCTTATCCTCTTCCACCACCGCCACCGGCCGTTCCCGCCACTGCGGATGGCTCCTCAGCAGGAGCCGGAGCGGCAGCGCCCGGATGTTAATGCAGGCCGTCCGGCCCGCGGCAGATTTCGGTGTGGCGCCAGCCCGGTCCATGGCGTTTGTCCTTCAGGATTTCGATTTCGCATTGAAAACGGTCCACCGCCAGGCGGCGGCAGGAGGTCTGGCCCCTCAGGGTGACCATCGGTCCCAGCGAAGGCGCCTCGCGGGACTTGGCGGTGAGGCACAGGAGGGCGGCATGGTGGTCCCTCGCCTGCCGGGCCAGGCGTACCTGCAGGGGCACGGGGATCCTGGAATCGGCGTGCAGGTCCAGCACCACCAGGCCGAAGCCGCCCGAACGCAGGACCCGGTCCGCCGCCCGCGCCGCGGCCCGGGCGTCCGGCACGCGGATGACCACCAGGGCGTCCAGGTCCACGCCGCTCTCCGCCGCGTCCGGCGCGAAGAAGGTGTCCGGCGTCGCCGTGATCCAGGCCGCCGGCTCGCCCTCGAGCTGGGCGTCCAGCACCAGCCGGAAGGCGGCCGTCAGCAGGGCGGCGCCCGGGACGGACGAGAGCTCGCAGAGGCGCCCGGCCAAATGCGACCGCGACCAGCGCGGCCGCTCCTCCCGCTTTCCGGCGGGCATCCGCGTGAAATAAGGTTCGAGATCCTGCAGATCCCGGTCCTGCAGGGACGACATGATGATTCCTTCGGTTGTGCGATGTGCTCGATGTGTTATTCGACGCGCCGGGCTGGCCGTCCTATTCAACGCTCCGCCGTATCTCGATGACCTTGCCCAGCAGCGAAAAGGGCGCACCGTCCTCCCGGGGGATGATCGGGTCGAAGGCCTCGTTCTCCGGATGCAGCTCGACGCGGCCGTCCCGCTCCCGGTACCGCTTGACCGTCGCCTCGTCACCCACCAGGGCCACCACGATATCCCCCGGACTGGCTGTCGGCTGCCGACGCACGATCACCATGTCCCCCGGCAGGATGCCGGCATGGAGCATGCTCTCCCCCTCCACGGTCAGGGCGAAGAGTTCATCGTCGTCGAAACGCGTCTGCGCCATGATGTATTCTGGCGGATCCTCCATGGCCTCGGTCAGTTCGCCCGCCTGTACGCGTCCCAGCATGGGGATCAACTGGGTGGGACTGGCCTTGCCGAACTCCGGCAACCGGTAACCCCGGGACCTGCCGTCCACCTTGGCGAGTTTCCCCTCGAACACCAGCTTCTCCAGGTGCTGGCGGGCGGACTGGACCGCACGGAACCCGAATGCGCGCTGCACGTCCCGGGTCGTGGGCGGGGTCCCGCTCAGGATACGCTCCCGCACGAAATCGTAGATCTTCTCCCTGGTCTTCCCAGGCGATGTGTAGGCCATGATGGTCTCCTCGGTCCGCGGATGAGGAAAACAGAGCGGCGCGTCACTATGGGACGGCGCGATCGGCCGCTGAAATGGGCCGGCGCCATGGGCTGACGAATTGGGCCAGCGCAACGGGCCGGCGCGCCAAAACGACCGCCTGAAAATCCATAAAACAGACATTTGTCTGTTATGTCAAGCAGTTTTTAGGGAAAATGAGGATTGGAACAGGTGGGTGCCATGAGTGGAGGGGGAGATTAAAAAAAACGAGTCGGGAGCGGCCTATGAAATGGCAATCATGCGTTAATGTGCTATTTCAAGGTAAGTGGATTTCGCTGTGGGCTCGGGTATGGGATACCCTTCTTCTTTCATCCCGTCGAGATGAAACTCAATCGCTTCCTTCATGTTCGATTCTACTTCAGACCGTGTAGTTCCAGTTGATACGCAACCTGTAAGGTCAGGTGAATACGCTGAGAGTCCAGTTCCGGTCTTTTCAATAACGATAAGGTAACGACTCATGATTCTCTTCCCCTGGCAGCCAGGGCCTCGCGCTTGTTGAATTCCAATGCTTCTGAAAGCGATTCGACGAGACTTTGCCGTAATTCCTGGTGGGTACGTTCCTGGCAATTGACACCAGGCACTTCCTCAATCCAGCCAATCCACCATTCGCCAGTGTGTTTCACTACTGCGGTGTATTCCAAGTTCATTTGTAACACTTAATATGAGTACATTCGTTGACACAATTAACGTTAATTGTGCCAATAAAATGATTGAATTTACATTTCTCAGGCTCGATACATCCAGCTCCACCTGTCTACCGTACACCTACTCAACTGCCATAAACCTACTCAACTGCCACACACTAGCCAATAACCGTCTCCGCCTCGTGATCCACCGGGAAGTTCACTGACCGGGCGATGAAGCACATGGCATTGGCCCGCTCGTGCAGCCGCTCCGCGGTGGCCGCGTCGCTCTCCGCCGAAATCGTAACGCGGGGCCGGAGGGTCACGCGCGCGAACTGGCCCGAGCCGTCCTGATTCAGTTCCAGCACGCCTTCCGCGCGGTCCTCGTAGGCGGTCACCACGACCTTGCTCACCGTGCAGAGATGCAGATACCAGAGCATGTGACAGGCCGATAGAGAAGCCAGCAGCATGTCCTCCGGATTATGGCGCGCGGAGTCGCCCAGGTAGCCGGGGTCCGCGGAACCCTTGACTACCGGCTTGCCCTCGCATGCGATATCGTAATCCCGCGTATAGCCCCTGTACGTACTCGTGCCATCGCCCTGATTCCCCGTCCACACCACACCGATCTGGTACGTATGTTGCTTATTCATAATGCCTCCGAATGCCTCCGATTATCAGCCGGATAAACCGGGCGAACTGTGACCGACGCGTTGTACCAATCATAACTCATACCGTTCTAGCTTCTCCCAATTAGGCGGCATGTTGATGATTTTGAAAGTATATTGGTAACATGGAATCAAAAGACAGACAGGAAACCTGGACGCAGACCAACAGTCTCCTGCTCCTGGGCATCGTCGACCTGCTCGAAGAGAAAGGGTTGCTGGACAAGGACGATTTCCTTGAGCGTCTGGCCGCGTTCAAGGACGAATCCATCGATATCGGCCTCTTCTGGAACACGGAAGACGAACTGCGGGGAGACGCGGGTTATCACTGCGGCGGGCAACAGGCCACGGTGCGCATGGCTGAGCGGACCGGCCTTTCATCGGAAGACCTGGTGCTGGATGCGGGGTGCGGCGCGGGCGGACCGGCTCGGCACCTGGCGGAAGCATGGGGCTGTTCGGTGGTCGGGCTGGACCGGGAATACGACCGGCTGCTCATAGCGACCATCCGTACGCGATTGATGGGCCTGCTGGACAAGGTGCGTTTCAAGTATGGGGATGCGGCCCAGATGCCCTTCGAGGACCACAGCTTCGACGTGGTATGGAGCCAGGGAGCCTTGCCCTTCACCGGCGATGTGAATAGGATCTTCCAGGAATGTTACCGCGTGTTGCGTCCGGATGGCAGACTCGCGGTACAGACTTCTTTTTTTTCCGCCCGCCACACCGCCGAAGACGACCGGCGCCATCCCGATTTCCTGCCGATCGGGCCGCGGAATTACCTGGAACCGACCCTGGACTGCCTGAAAGCCGTGGGTTTTGACCGGGTCGAATCCGCATGGGTTGAGGAATCGGTCGCCTTCTACAGCGAAAGATACCCGAAAGCGTCCGCCTGGTTCCGCGATCGTAAGTACGGTTCATATATGGTGACGGCGAAGAAATCCGAACATTCGTGAAGGAGCAACAACATGACCACCTGGCGTGAAGTCACCTTTGCAATCGAGTCTCAGGGCGTCGCTGAACTGGTTATCGAAGGTGATCGTGCAGATGTCATCCTCGATCCTCTACGCTGGCGTATCCTCGAGATCCTCGAAGCGGGAAAATCGATCACGGAAATCTCGGAAGCACTCGATGTTACGGATGCCCGGGTGCTGTACCACATTCAAAGGCTGGAAGAGACGGGTGTCGTACGCCTGGAGAGTGATGGGGCGGAAGATCCCCGGAAATGGCGGTGTCTGCCCACGGCGGGCGTGATCCGCGTCCGGGCGGAGCAGGAAGCGGGCAATTCAATTGGCCCGGGGGACGGCCGATACGCGGTGGGCGGCCAGCCAAAGGGCAGCCAGCCACGGGAGGCCATCCCGGCAGCCGTGGCCGGCCAGTTCAACCAGGCATTCCGCGAAGTCGCCGAAGGGATGTACGGACCTTCCTTCCAGGTGTCGATCAATCACAACCGCGCAAGGCTGTCGGAAGCCCAGGCCGCCGAATTCAACCGCCGGCTGCTAGCGCTCATCGAGGAGTACTTCCCGCCCGGCAAGGGAGACCGGTCGGGCGTCAAGTACGGATTCCACGGCGTGCTCACGCCGATCGATCTGCACCCGTTTGGGGATCCGTGATTTAAGGAGTTGACATGCAAGTGTGTACTTGCCTATTATGAATGATGTGGATGTTTACCGCGCAATCGCTGACCGAACCAGGCGGGTCATCCTGGATGAACTCGTGGAACGGTCGGGTCAAACGCTCTTCGAACTCTGTGGGCGCCTGATTATGAAACACGGCATCCACTCCTCGCGCCAGGCGATCTCACAACACCTGGACATTTTAGAGGCCGCCGGACTCATTCGCACGAAGTTCGAGGGAAGGTCGAAGCTTCACTGGTTCGTAGGCGCCCCGTTGAAGGCAATCGGGGAGAGGTGGCCCATCTCGGCAGACGAGGACACTTCACAATCATCGGAGGAGGGCATCGAGAAATGAGAATCCACGCGACCAGCGTCATGGTAGACGACCAGCAAAAGGCGCTTCGCTTTTACACGGAAACGCTTGGCTTCCAGTTGAAGCATAACATACCCCTGGGAGAATACGCCTGGATCACCGTGGTATCCGAGGAAGATCCGGAGGGGACGGAATTGGTGCTCGAACCTGATGCCCATCCCGCAGCGCGTCCGTTCAAGAAGGCCCTTGTGGAGGACGGTATCCCCTATACCGCCTTCGCGGTCGACGAAGTTGAAGCCGAACACGAGCGTCTTCTGGCAAAAGGAGTGCGATTCGTGCAGCCGCCAACCGACCTTGGGACGGTCATTTGCGCAGTCTTCGACGATACATG